>SCRR01000227.1 GCA_004322085.1 Burkholderiaceae bacterium | reverse complement strand
GTGTCGTGCGCGCGCACCACGCCCTTGCCCAGGCCGCTGGTCACGAAGGTTTCCAGGTCGTCGAGGATTTGAGGATCGGTGGTCGGCGTGTTGATGAGCTCCACCAAATACATATAGCGGGGCGGGTTGAAGAAGTGGATGCCGCAAAAGTGCGGCTTGATTTGCTGCGGCAGCGCCTCGCTGAGCTTGCTGATGCTCAGCCCCGAGGTGTTGGACGCGACGATCGCATGGGGTGCGATGAACGGCGCGATCTTGTGATACAGATCGAGCTTCCAGTCCATGCGTTCGGCAATCGCTTCGATGATCAGGTCGCAGTCTCTCAACTGCGCCATGTCCTCTTCGTAGTTGGCCGGCCGGATCAGCGCGGCATCCTCCGGCACGCCCAGCGACGAAGGCTTGAGCTTCTTGAGGCCCTCGACAGCTTTGGTGACGATGCTGCTTTTGGGCCCCTCTTTGGCAGCCAGGTCGAACAGCACCACCGGCACCCGGACATTGGCCAGATGCGCGGCGATCTGCGCGCCCATTACGCCGGCGCCGAGCACGGCGACCTTGCGGACTTGAAATCGGTTCATGAGTTTTCCAGAAAAAGTTGGAGCCCGGTCGTCATTCGACGCGAATCCAGACTTGCGTACGGTAGAACGGGCCAAGGTAGCCGCGCACCTCGAGCTTCTTGCCGCCGTCCACGGGTTTGAGGCGCGTGCGGTACACCTTGCCGTTGTTCGGATCGACGATGTCGCCGCCGTCCCACACCGTCTTGTCATCGGCACTTTGCTTGAGGTGGCGCAGGATGGTCAGGCCCACGAGAGGCTTGTCCTTGCGGTCGTCGGTGCACTTGTCGCACACGGCATCAAGCTTGGTGCCGGGGTCCAGCAGCTTCTCGATCGTGCCGCTGTACACACCCGCGTTGTCCGTGATGCGCACCAGGGATTTGGCGGCCTTGGTGTCGTCGTCAATGGTTTTCCACAACCCGGCCGGGCTCATCTGGGCCATGGCCGAGGCTCCGCTCGCTATAAACAAAATAGCAATTAGTGATTTGTACATAAGGACTCCAGCCACAAAAAACTCATAAATGGCGCCGAATCAGAGCCGATCCGGCCACGAATCACGCAAACACCGCGTCGGTGTCCATCAGCACCTTGCTGCCCGAACGGGCGCTGCGCATCAGCGAAGCGGTTTCGGGGAACAGCCGTGCGAAGTAAAAGCGCGCGGTCTGCAGCTTGGCCTGATAGAACGGGTCGACCGGCTTGCCTTGTGATTGCGCGGCGGCAATCTCGCGCAGCGCCACCTGCGCCATGCGGGCCCAAAAGTAGCCGAACACCAGGTGGCCGGCCACACGCAGGTAGTCCACCGCCGCGGCGCCCACTTCGTCGGCGTTCTGGAACGCCTTGAAACCCAGCTCGGTGGTGAACTTGGTGATCTGTTCGCCCAGGACCGCCAGCGGGTTGATGAACTCGGCCATCTTCTCGTTCACGCCTTCCTCTTCCACCAGCGCGGCGACCAGCTTGCCGAATTTCTTGAGTGTGGCGCCGTTGTTGCCCAGCACCTTGCGCCCCAGCAGATCGAGCGACTGGATGGTGTTCGTGCCCTCGTAGATCATGTTGATGCGCGCGTCGCGCACGTGTTGCTCCATGCCCCATTCCTTGATGTAACCGTGCCCGCCGAACACCTGCTGGCAAGCCGAGGTCGCGGTCCAGCCGTTGTCGGTGATGAAGGCCTTGACGATGGGCGTCAGCAAAGCGACCAGTTCGCCCGCCTCCTGGCGCACCTTCTCGTCGGGGTGGCTCAGTTCCCTGTCGATCAGGAGCGCGCAATACAGGTTCAGCGCGCGGCCGCCTTCGGCATAGACCTTGGCGGTCAGCAGCATCTTGCGCACATCGGGGTGCACCAGGATGCCGTCGGCGGGCTGGTCCTTGTTCTGGGGGCCCCTCAAGGAGCGGCCCTGGATGCGATCCTTGGCATAGGCCAGCGCGTTCTGGTAGGCGACCTCGGTCAGGCCCAGCGACTGCATGCCCACGCCGATGCGCGCGGCATTCATCATCACGAACATCGCGGCCAGACCCTTGTTGGGCTGGCCGACCAGCCAGCCCTGCGCGCCATCGAGCACGATTTGCGCGGTGGCGTTGCCGTGAATGCCCATCTTGTGCTCCAGGCCGGCGCAGTAGATGCCGTTGCGTGCACCCAGGGCACCACCTTGTTTGACCAGGAACTTGGGCACGATGAACAGCGAAATGCCCTTGCTGCCCTGCGGCGCATCGGGCAATCTGGCCAGCACCAGGTGGATGATGTTGCTCACCATGTCGTGCTCGCCGGCGCTGATGAAGATCTTGTTGCCGGTGATCCTGTAGCTGCCGTCGGCCTGCGGCTCGGCCTTGGTGCGAAGAAGCCCGAGGTCGGTGCCGCAATGCGGCTCGGTCAGGCACATGGTGCCGGTCCATTCGCCGCTGGTCAGCTTGGGCAGGTAGGTTTTCTTCTGTTCGTCGGTGCCGTGCGTGTGCAGGCACTCGTACGCGCCGTGGGTGAGGCCCGGGTACATGGTCCAGGCCTGGTTCGCGCTGTTGAGCATTTCGTACAGGCACTGATTCACCACGATAGGCAGGCCCTGGCCGCCGTAGGCCGGATCGCCGCTGAGCGCGGGCCAGCCGCCTTCCACATATTTGGCATAGGCTTCCTTGAAGCCCTTGGGCGTGGTGACCTCGTGGGTATGCTGGTCCAGCACGCAGCCCTCGGTGTCGCCGCTGATATTCAGCGGGAACGTGACCTCCTGGGCGAACTTGCCGCCTTCTTCCAGAATCGCGCCGATGGTGTCCACGTCGACATCGGCGTGCGGCGGCATCGCCTTGTATTCGTCAGTGACCTTGAGCAATTCATGCATCACGAAATGCATGTCGCGCAGCGGCGGTGTGTAGGTTGGCATGGGCTTACTCCTTGATGCTGGGTGTGGATTGATTGGGTTTGGCGGATCGGCGGACGGTCTTGGTCGCCGCGTCGTTGCCGTAGCGCGCCAGGATGTGATCGAAGCCGGTATGGGCGCGCGCGATCGAGGCCGGGTTGTTCAGGAAACGCGCCTCGTAGTGCAACGCCAGAATGAGTCCGTGGATCTCGAACGCCATCTGCTGCGCGTCGGCGTCAGGGCGCAAATGACCTTCTTCCCTGGCCTGCACCACGGCGCGGTACATGGCCGCGAGCCAGGTTGCTACCGAACTGGCGAGTGCGTCGCGCACCGGGCCGGGCCGGTCGTCGAACTCGACCGCGCCGCTGATGTACAGGCAGCCCGAGTCGATTTCGGCCGAGGTGCGCCGCATCCAGTTGGCGAACAGCGCGCGCAGGCGCGGCAGTCCGCGCGGTTCGCGCAGGGCGGGGAGGAACACTTCATCCTCGAAGCGGTCGTGGTA
>SCRR01000226.1 GCA_004322085.1 Burkholderiaceae bacterium | reverse complement strand
ACCCCGGGTGCGTTCTGTCCAACGCGCACGCCGCTGATGAACGGATCGTTCGGCGTAACCTTGCCGACCAGTTCGCGCAGTTCCGGATCCAGGTCGATACCGTCGATGTCCACCGCGAGCCGCGGCGGGTTGGGCACAAAGATCTGTTTGGTCTTGAGTGGCCCGTCGGACTCGATCGTGACGCGCGTGTATTCGGGTGCGGGCCAGACGCGTACCGCCACGATCGTGGCACCGCGCACTATTTGCTGCGTGCCGAGCAGCAGCACCAGCGTGCCGGACTTGAGCAGGCCGCGGCGACTGAAGGCCTTGGCCCCCGTGCTTGCCGCTGGCGCATCTGTGGCGTTGCACCCCGGATGGTCCGGACTCGCCCGCTGCGGGCCATTACTGCGCGCGCCAGTCATCCCAGCAGCTCCACTCCAACAGGCGTGCGGGCAATCAGGCTCACCTTGCGCGATTCATCCAGCATGGCTTCCATTTTAATAGCGAGGTCGGCTCGTGGCACGTAATGTGTGGCTTTTTCGGGCCACTCGGCAAGCTTGAGGCCGGGGCTGGCGAAGAGGTCGCGCAAACCGGCGTCCTCCCATTCGCGCGGGTCATTGAAGCGGTAGAAGTCGAAATGCCAGATATTGAGGTCTCCCGCCGTGTGCGGCTCCACCACGGCGTAGGTCGGGCTCTTGATGCGCCCGCGTACGCCCAGCGCATGCAGCAAGTGCCGCACCAAGGTGGTCTTGCCGGCACCGAGCTCACCGTGCAATTCAATGAAGGCGTGACGCAGCGCCGGGCGCCCGGCCATTTGCCGGGCGAATGCCTGCGTGTCGGCCTCGGTCTGCCAGACCAGGGCCCGTGTCATGACAGGGTCGGAGGTGCTTTCTACAATCATGGTGTGACGTTTCATCACTTCAAGGGCTCTCAGATCGACGCGCTCGAGTTGGTATCGCAGATTCGGACATGGGCCCGCGAGTTGGGATTCTCCCAAATCGGCGTGGCTGGAGTTGACTTGTCGTCGGCCGAAGCGGGTTTGATGGCCTGGCTGGCCCAAGGGTTCCATGGCGACATGAACTATATGGCCGCGCATGGCCTCAAGCGCGCGCGCCCGGCCGAACTGGTGCCCGGTACCGTGAGCGTGATCACGGCGCGCATGGACTATCTGCCTGCAGGCACGTCGGCCGATTGGCAGGCGCTTGAATTCGATCGGCTGGACCGGCCCACGCAGGGCATCGTGTCGGTGTATGCGCGTGGCCGGGACTATCACAAGGTGCTGCGTGCGCGTCTGCAAAAGCTCAGCGACCGTGTGGCCGAACATCTGGGGCCGTTCGGCCACCGCGTGTTCACGGACTCGGCGCCGGTACTCGAGGCCGAGCTCGCCTCACGCAGCGGCCAGGGCTGGCGCGGCAAGCACACGCTGGTGCTCAGCCGCGATGCGGGTTCGATGTTTTTCCTGGGCGAGATTTATGTGGACGTGGCCCTGCCGCCCAGCGAGCCGGTGCCCGACCATTGCGGCAGCTGCAGCGCCTGCATCACCGTGTGCCCGACGGGGGCCATCGTCGCACCATACCGGCTCGATGCACGCCGCTGCATCTCGTACCTCACGATCGAACACGCGGGGCCGATTCCGCTGGAGCTGCGCCCGCTGATCGGCAACCGCATCTACGGCTGCGACGACTGCCAGCTCGCCTGCCCCTGGAACAAGTTTGCGCAGCGCAGTGCCTTACCCGACTTCGACGAACGCGCGGGCCTGAGCGGAGCACAACTGGTGACGCTGTTTGCATGGAGCGAGGAGGAATTCCTGCGCTATACAGAAGGCAGTCCGATCCGGCGCATCGGCCACGAGCGCTGGCTGCGCAATGTGGCGGTGGCGATGGGCAACGCGCTGCGCCGCGCGCACGATCCGGTGCTGATGAGCGCACTGCACGCACGGCTGGAGGATCCCAGTGAACTGGTGCGCGAGCATGTCGCATGGGCGCTCGCGCAATAACGGTGTTTTGGGCCTGCAGCCCTTGTCCAGTATTCGCTATCAGCTATTGGATAAGTAGCGCGGTGCGCCCGCCTAGTGCAGCAGCCCGAGCGCAAACGGCAGGCTCAACATGCCCAGCAGGGTCGACA
>SCRR01000225.1 GCA_004322085.1 Burkholderiaceae bacterium | reverse complement strand
GGCCGGCTCGATGCCGCCATCCTGCGCCAGTTGATGATTGCACTGGCCATGATCATCGTCATGCTGTTGCGTCCACGCGGCCTGTGGCCGGCGCCCGAGCATGGCAAGTCGTTGCTGGCGAAGAAATAACAAGGGGGCGACATGGCAGACACAGACACGGATATCGTCCTGAACGTTTCGGGCGTTTCCAAGCGTTTCGGCGGCTTGCAGGCGTTAAGTGATGTCGGCATTCGCATCAAGCGCGGCCAGGTGTACGGCCTGATCGGTCCGAATGGCGCCGGCAAGACCACGTTCTTCAACGTGCTCACGGGCCTGTACACGCCCGACAGCGGTACTTTCGAGCTGGCCGGCAAGCCCTATACGCCAAGCGCGGTGCATGAAGTCGCCAAGGCCGGCATCGCGCGCACATTCCAGAACATCCGCCTGTTCGCCGACATGACGGCGCTGGAAAATGTCATGGTGGGGCGCCATGTGCGGACCGATTCGGGCATCTTTGGTGCGATCTTTCGCGGCCGCAGTTTCCAGGCCGAGGAAGCGGCCATTGCCAAGCGTGCCCATGAGTTGCTCGACTACGTCGGCATTGGCAAGCTGGCCGATTACAAGGCGCGCACGCTCAGCTATGGGGACCAGCGCCGGCTCGAGATCGCGCGAGCGCTGGCAACCGATCCGCAACTGATTGCACTGGACGAGCCCGCCGCGGGCATGAACGCGACTGAAAAAGTCCTGCTGCGTGAACTGATCGACCGCATTCGCAAGGACAACCGCACCATCTTGCTGATCGAGCATGACGTCAAGCTGGTCATGGGCCTGTGTGACCGCGTCACCGTGCTCGACTATGGCAAGCAAATTGCCGAAGGAACGCCGGCGACCGTGCAGAAGAACGAAAAAGTGATCGAGGCCTACCTGGGCACGGGAGGACACTGAGATGGCGAACAGCAGCGCGAAGACATTACTCAAAGTGGTTGGCCTGAAGGTCGCGTATGGCGGTATCCAGGCCGTCAAGGGCGTGGATTTCGAGGTGCACGAAGGCGAACTGGTCTCGCTGATCGGCTCCAATGGCGCGGGCAAGACCACCACCATGAAAGCCATTACCGGCAGCCTTGCGCTGACCGACGGCGACATCGAATACATGGGCAGGAGCATCAAGGGACAAGGCCCCTGGGACCTGGTCAAGCAGGGCCTGGCGATGGTGCCCGAGGGCCGCGGCGTGTTTGCCCGCATGACGATCACCGAGAACCTGCTGATGGGCGCCTACGTGCGCAACGACAAGGCCGAGATCGCGGCCGACGTCGAAAAGATGTTCACCATCTTCCCGCGTCTGAAGGAGCGCAAGGACCAGCTGGCCGGCACCATGTCCGGCGGCGAGCAGCAAATGCTGGCCATGGGCCGCTCGTTGATGAGCCGGCCCCAGGTGCTGCTGATGGACGAGCCCTCCATGGGCCTGAGCCCGCTCATGGTGGACAGGATCTTCGAGGTGATCCGTGATGTGTACGCGCAAGGCGTGACCATCCTGCTGGTCGAGCAAAATGCCAGCCGCGCGCTGGCCATTGCCAACCGCGGCTATGTCATGGAGTCGGGCATCATCACGATGAGCGGCGAGGCCAGGCAGATGCTGAACGATCCGAAGGTGCGCGCCGCCTACCTGGGCGAGTGACCACAGCGCCTCAGTCCACCGTCGCGCCCGAGGCCTTCACCACCTGCTTGTATTTGGCAAGTTCGCTTTTCATGAAGGCGCCAAATGCCTCGGGGGTCGTTGGTACCGGCTCGGCCATCAGGCTGGCGAAGCGGGTTCTGGTTTCCGGTGCATTGAGGGCCGCCACAAACGCGTGATTGAGCCTGGCGATCACGTCTTTCGGCGTGGCGGCCGGCGCCACCAGGCCCCACCAGGTGTCGATCGAAAAGCCCTTGAGCGTATCGGCCACGGGCGGCACGTCAGGCAGTGCGGGCGAGCGCGTGAGCGTGGTCACGGCGATGGCCTTGAGCTTGCCGGAGCGGATATTGGGCGCCGCGGTGGCCAGGTTGTCGAAGTTGAAATCCACCTGACCGCTCAGCAGCGCCAGTTGCGCCGGGTTGCCGCCGTTATAGGGAATATGAACGGCAAAAACCCCGGCCTGCGCCTTGAACATCTCACCGGCCAGATGGCCCGCGCTGCCATTGCCGCCGCTGCCGTAGTTGAGTTTGCCGGGGTTGGCCCTGGCGTACGCAATCAGGTCGCTCACGGTGTTGATCTTGAGACGGCGCGCAGTCTCGGCGTTCATCACCAGCACGTTGGGCACGCGCAGGATTTGCGTGATGGGGGCGAAATCGGTCGCCGCGTTGTAGGGCATCTTGCGGTACAGCCACGGGTTGACGGCGTTGGTTGCGGTTGCCGCGATGCCGATCGTCATTCCGTCGGGCGCCGCCTTGGCGACCAGGTCGGCACCGATATTGCCGCCGGCACCCGGCTTGTTGTCGATGATCACCGGCCCGAGCGTGTCCTTCACGGCTTCGGCCAGAATGCGCGCCGTGAGGTCGATCGGTCCCCCCGCGCCGTAGGGCACGATGAGCCGGATCGCGCGTGCTTGCGCGTGTGCCAGCGGCGGGGTGAGGATCAGCGTAGCGATGGCGGGCAGCGCCAGTGCCTGGGCCACAGTAGAGATAAGTTGTCGACGTTTCATCCCGCTATTGTGCAAAACATCCAACTGCTGCACACCGTGACAATCCGTTACATGGCGTTGCGCTGGCGCTGTCGGTCTTCGGGGCATCTCCCGCGTTATGAGTCTTGTGGAACCTTTTCCATGAATTTGAAGGAATGCCAACATGAAAATCCATACATTGCTGCTCGCCGCCGTTCTCGCCAGTGGTGGCATTGCATTTGCGCAGACGACCCCTGCGACGCCCGCTGTCACTCCCGCGCCGGCTCCTGCGGCCGCCGCTGCTGCCGAGCACAAGGCCCCGATGCACAAGATGTCGATGCACAAGATGTCGACACACAGGCACGCGCACAAGATGGCAGCGGCGGCAGCACCAGCCGAGGCTGTTCAGGCAACCACGAGGGAAGAACGCATGGCGGCTGCTGAAGCCGATTACAAGTCCGGCATGGAGTCGAAGAGCGATCAGCCTGCAACGGCCCATCGGATGACTCGTCACCATGGCACCCACACCATGAAGATGCATCACCGCGCAAAGGCGGCGCCAGCCGCCTGAACGGGCGCTTCAGGCCACGGCGTCGGCCTGGGCCTTGTCTGCTTCGGTGGTGAACGCATCGGCGTAGAACTCGTCTTCTGACAGGCCGGCCAGCCGGACGTAGTCGGCGCGCGCGGAGTCCACCACGATGGGCGCGCCGCAGGCATACACCTGATAGGCGCTGAGGTCAGGAAAATCTTCCAGCACCGCTTGGTGCACGAAGCCGGTGCGCCCGCGCCAGCCGTCCGCTGGCTCGGCGTCGGAGATGACCGGCACGTAGCGCAGGTTGGGCATCTCGGCGGCGCGGGCCCGGACCCAGTCGTCCAGGTACAAGTCGCTGGAGCGGCGCCCGCCCCAGTAGAGTGTTGCGGGGCGGTCGATGCCCTTGAACTGCATGTGTTCGATGACTGCCTTGATGGGCGCAAACCCTGTGCCCGAGGCGAGCAGGATCATCGGCCGGGCAGAGTCCTCGCGCAGGAAGAAGCTGCCATACGGCCCCTCGATGCGCAGGATTTCTTTTTCCTTCATGGCGTTGAAGACATGGTCGGTGAACTTGCCACCGGGCATGTGCCGGATGTGCAGTTCGACACCGGGCCCGTTATGGGGCGCATTACCCATCGAGTAGCTGCGCCGTGCACCATCGCGCAGGATGAATTCGATGTATTGGCCCGCGTGATACCTGAACGTGTCGTTCGCAGGCAACTGCAGCTTGACCAGCATGACGTCATGCGATTTTTTCTCGAGTGCTATCACGCGCGTGGGCATCTTGCGAATCGGAAAGGCACTCTCATCGGTGACCTGACGGGACTCCAGCACCACGTCGCTTTGCGGCACGCCGCAGCAGGTCAGGATGAATCCATTGGCCTCCTCCTCGGGGGAGAGCGCCTTGTTCTGGTGCGGGCCGTGCACGACCGTGCCTTCGAGCTTCCTGCACTTGCATGAGCCGCAGGCACCATCCTTGCAGCCGTACGGCAATCCGACGCCCGAGCGAATGCCGGCCGCCAGAATGGCTTCGCCGGGCTCCGCGGCGAAGCCGCGACCACTGGGCAGTACAGAGATATTGAAGCTCATGTTTTCGGTATCCTCGGGGAGTCGTTTCTTCTTCAGCTCCTGATTTTGCCTTCAAACCAATCCCCTCCTGGCGCGCTGCCCGCACGCTTTCGCCGCGAGCGGCTGCTGATCGTGGGCTGCGGCGATATCGGCTTGCGCCTCGCGCGCGACATGGCGGGTCGCCTGCGGTTGCTGGCGCTGACCTCGTCGCCCGCGCGCGTGGGCGAATTGCGCGCAAGAGGCATCACCCCGTTGCAGGGCAACCTCGACGCACCAAGCGGCCTGCGCCGTCTTGCGGGCATCGCGACACGTGTGGTGTATCTGGCGCCGCCACCGGCCGAGGGCTGGGGCGACCCGCGAATGCGCGCGTTGGCACAGGTGCTGCGTCTGCGCTCCACGCCCGTCTCTTTGGTATACGCCTCGACCAGTGGGGTGTACGGCGACTGCGAGGGCGCCTCGGCGGCCGAGAACCGGCCCGTGAACCCACGCACGCCCCGCGCCAGCAAGCGCGTATCGGCCGAGCAGGCGGTGCGTTTCCTGGGTCGCGGCGCCGTGCAATCGGGTCACGTGCGCATCAGCATCCTGCGCATTCCAGGCATCTATGCGCCGGATCGCGAAGGCGGCACGCCGCTCGCGCGCCTGCTCAAACGTACGCCCGTGCTGGCGCAGCGCGACGACGTCTACACCAACCACATCCATGCGGACGATCTGGCGCGCGCCTGCCTGCTGGCGCTTTGGCGCGGAAAGCCGCAGCGCGTGTACAACGTGAGTGACGACACGCGGCTCAAGATGGGCGATTATTTCGACCTGGCGGCGCAGCTATACGGCCTGCCGCCGCCCCCACGCGTGGCGCGCGATACTGCGCAGGACCAGCTGCCGCTGATGCTTCTGAGTTTCATGAGCGAGTCGCGGCTGCTCGACAACACGCGCATGAAGCGTGAACTTCGCTTGAGGCTGCGTTATCCGACAGTAGAAACCGGGTTGCTATCGAAAAGCTAGCTGATTATCTTTTGCTGTCAATGGACAGAGCCGGTTTTATGCCAAATCGAGGCGCTAGGCAGCGATGCGCAAACTCAAGGCACGCGGTACCAGGCGACGCCATCGGCATCCACTTCCATCACCGCCTCGTCGCGCTGCAGCAGGTAGTTCAGATGGGCGACCCCTTCGCCCGTTGCC
>SCRR01000224.1 GCA_004322085.1 Burkholderiaceae bacterium | reverse complement strand
TCCATGCAGCGCTTGCGCGAGCGCGGCTTCAACCAGGCGCTGGAGCTGGCACGGCACCTCGCGCCGCGCAAGACCGACGCCACGCTGCTGTTGCGCATTCGGGACACTCCATCGCAGCGCCCGCTCAAGCGCTTTGATCGCCAGCGCAACGTCGCAGGGGCGTTCGCGCTGGAGCCCCTGCGCGCACAGAGCGTACGAGGCCGGCGCGTGGTGCTGGTCGATGACGTCATGACCAGCGGCGCCTCGCTGTTTGCCGCGGCCCGCACCCTGCGTGAAGCCGGCGCAGCGCACATCACGGCACTGGCACTGGCGCGCACCGACGACCCGCTGGCGGCTTAACATCGCCGCATGTTTCACATCGTGCTGGTCGAGCCCGAGATTCCGCCCAATACGGGCAACATCATCCGCCTCGCGGCCAACACCGGCTGCACGCTGCACCTGATAGAGCCGCTGGGTTTTTCGATGGACGATAAATTGCTGCGCCGCGCCGGGCTCGATTACCACGAGTACGCACCCGTGCGCCGGCACGCCGACTGGCCCAGTTTCATGGCCACGCAGCAGCCGGCCCTTGACCGCATGTTTGCCCTCACGACCCACGGCACGCGCAGCCCCTACGACGTGGCCTTTGCAGATGGCGACTGGCTCGTGTTCGGTTCGGAATCGCGCGGGCTGGCGAGCGCGGTGCGCGCCTGTTTCGCGCCGGCTCAATGCCTGCGGCTGCCCATGCAGGCCGGCCAGCGCAGCTTGAACCTGTCGAATGCCGTGGCGGTGACGGTGTTCGAGGCCTGGCGGCAAAACCACTTCGCGCCGGCGCCCCCCGGCTGAAGACGCCATAGGCGTCAAGGACCCTGGCGTGACACACGCCTCCCGGATCAAAAGACCACACCGTCGGGATGCTCTGGCCAGGTCCGCTGTGCCTGCGCGGCCTTCAGGCGCGTCTGCTCGATCAGGAACTCCATGAACGCCCGCGCACGGGCTGGCACATACTTGCGGCTGGGCAGCGCCGCATACAGCGTGAAGCGGCCGGTGATCCAGGGCGCCAGTACGCGCTGGACACGGCCGTCGTGCAGGTAGTTGGCCACCAGGTCCAGCGGCTGGGCGCTGATGCCCGCGCCGTCCAGCATGGCCCGCAGCAAGGTCTCGGTGTGGTTGGCCACCAGCGCAGGTTCGACGTCGACGTTCACCTCGCGATCTGCCTCCTGCGGATTGATCAGCCGCCATTCCCGCAGCCGGGCGCCCGGCTGGCGCAGCCGCAGGCAGGCATGCCGGCGCAAGTCTTCGGGCTCGTGCGGAGTGCCGGCATGACGCAAATAACTCGTTGACGCACACAGCAGGCCTTCCGAGATGATCACCGGCCGCGCCACGATATTGGCATCGTACTGGGTGCCAGCACCCAATATGGTCAAATCGAAGTCTTCGATCGGGGGTGTCGCGGCCGAATCCACCGTGACGTCCAGCATCACCTTGGGGTGGCGGCGCCGGAACTCGGTCACCAGCGGCGCCAGGATGTATGCGGCCATCACCGGCTGAGTGAGCACACGCAGTACCCCCACCATCTCATCCGTTTGCTGGCGCGCGCAAGCCTCTGCCTCGTCAACGGCGCCGAGAATGTTGCGAACCTGGTTCAGATACGACCGCCCTGCCTCGGTCAGCGAGAGCTTGCGCGTGGTGCGTTGCAAGAGCCGGGTGCCCAGGTGCTGTTCGAGATCGGTAATCAGGCGCGTCACGGCGGCGGCGGACATGTCCAGGGAACGCGCAGCGGCGGCGAATCCCTCTTGGTCGACCACTTGCTGGAACACACGCATCGACAAAAGACGATCCATATTGACGCTCGGGTGATTTGTTTCAAGACTTGAATTATTTCACTTATCGCAATTGTCAATTGAATGAATTGTTGTTTTTGAATACTGATGTTTACCCTATATTCGATCCATCGATGAGCCGAAACCACAGGGTGACTCACCGAGGCTGGACGAGACGGGACCCATGGAACAATGCCCGCCCTGCCCGGATATGTTCAATCATTGTCACGAGGAAATTCATCATGAACGCCACCAAAATCTTTGCTGCTACCGCTTTCGCCGCCCTGGCGGTCGTGGGCGCCCATGCTGGCGAGGCCGACTATGCGCAAAACGTGCCGTCGTTTAACGGCGAGCGCACGGCTGCCGAAGTCAGGGCCGAGGCCGTGCAAAAGGCCCACAACATCAACCTCGAGCCCGCGGGCTCGCGCGTCGCAGCGCTGGTGAACTCGGGCATTGACCGCGCCACGGTGCGCAACGAGACGGCCATCGCGCTGCGTGCGGGCCAGATCGCCCACGGCGAAGCCAGCATGATGTAAGTGTGTGCTGGTGCCAGCACGCCTTGACGAGCGTGCCAGAAACAGGGCCCGCAGCGCTCTCACGCTGCGGGCCCTGTTTCTTATTTGATTTGACAGGGGGCGATGGAGCGGCCCGCGCTCAGGGGTAGCGCCTTGACAGCGACTCGGCCACGCACACCGGCTTGCCATGGCCCTCGCGCTCGATCGTCACCTCCCACGTCATCTGCACGCCATCGTTTTCGATCGGCGCGCTGGCCAGCAGCTTCATGCGCGCGCGCAGCCGGCTGCCCACCGGCACCGGGGCCATGAAGCGCACCTTGTTGAGGCCGTAGTTCACGCCCATTCGTGACTGCGCGACTTCGAACGAGGATTCAAAAAACCGGGGCAACAGCGACAGCGTCAGGAATCCGTGCGCGATCGGCCCCCCAAACGGCCCGGCCTTGGCTCGTTCCACATCCACATGAATCCACTGGTGATCGCCCGTCGCCTGCGCGAACTGGTTCACCTGTTCCTGCGTGATGGTGATCCAGTCGCTGACCGCGACCTCCTGGCCCACCAGGGCGGCGATTTCGGAAAGGGTTTGAAAGGTTTTCATGGCCCGACTGTACAGGCTGGGGCTTGCCCGCCATGTCGAGCCAGTGACACGCGTGGCCCGACGGTGGCTTAATCCGCACTCGGACAGTTGATCACAACAAAACCTCGCGACACACCCATGGAACACGCTCCCACCTGGTTGACCAACAGCTTCATCTACCTGGCCGCCGCCGTGATCGTGGTGCCGCTGTCACGCGCACTCGGTCTGGGCGCGATCATCGGCTACCTCGTTGCCGGCATTGCCATCGGGCCCTGGGGTCTGGGACTGGTGACCAATGTGCAGGACATCCTGCACTTCGCCGAGTTCGGTGTCGTTCTGATGTTGTTCCTGGTCGGCCTGGAGCTTGAGCCGCGCCGCCTGTGGGCGCTGCGCCGCCCGATTTTTGGCTGGGGCAGCGCGCAGGTGCTGGCGTGTGCGCTGGCCATTGGAGCCGCCGCCGTGGCGTTCGGCATGCGCTGGCAAACCGCCGTGGTGGTCGGTCTCGGGCTCGCGCTTTCCAGCACCGCGATTGCGCTGCAGGTGATGGGCGAGCGCAACCTGCTGCGCACCTCCAGCGGACAGGCGGGATTTTCCATCCTGTTGTTTCAGGACGTGGCCGCGATCCCCATCCTGGCGCTGCTGCCGCTGCTGGCCGTCGCGACCCAATCGAATAACGCCTTGGTAGCGATGAACCGCACGCTGGAGGCGCTCAAGATTGTCGCCGTGATTGGCGGCATCATCCTCGGCGGCCGGTTGTTGTTGCGCCCGCTCTTGCGCTGGATCGCGCGCAGCGAGACACCGGAAATCTTCACCGCGGCGTCCTTGCTGCTGGTGGTCGGGATTGCCGGACTCATGCAATTCGTCGGGCTGTCCATGGCGCTGGGGGCGTTTCTGGCCGGCGTGCTGCTGGCCGAGAGCGAATACCGGCGCGAGCTGGAAACCGACCTGGAACCGTTCAAGGGACTGTTGCTCGGGCTGTTCTTCATGGCAGTGGGCATGAGCATCGACTTTGGGGTGTTGATCCGGTCACCCGGCCTGATGATCGCCATCGTGTTCGGGTTTCTGGCGCTCAAACTGGCCGTGATCTATGCGCTGGCACGGGCCCTGGACGTGCCATTCCGGGAGCGCCCGGTGTTCACGCTGCTGCTGGCACAGGGCGGCGAGTTCGCCTTCGTGGTGTTCCAGGCCGCGGCCGGCGCCCATGTGTTTGCCCCAGAGACCGCCTCGCTGCTAATCGGCGCGGTGGCACTGTCCATGCTGCTCAGCCCGCTGCTGCTGGTCGCGCTGGACAAGTGGCTGCTGCCGCGCTATGCGAACTGCAACGTCCCGGTGCTGGAAGAAATCTCCGAGCCGCAGACGGCCCCCGTCATCCTCGCGGGCTTTGGCCGTTACGGCCAGATCATCGGGCGCCTGCTGTCGGCGCAGGGCATTGCGGTCACGGTGCTCGACCACGATGCCGAGATGATCGAGGCGGCGCGCGCGTTTGGCTCCAAGTTGTTCTACGGCGATGCCACCCGACTCGACCTGCTGCGCACCGCGGGGGCCGGGCAGGCCAGGATTCTGGTGGTGGCGGTGGACAGCGTGGAACAGTCGCTGAAGATCGTGGATCTGGCGCGCGAGCACTTCCCGCACCTGGAACTGGTGGCCAGAGCCCGCGACGTCACGCACTGGAACCAGTTGCGCGACCGCGGCGTGATGCGGGTCGAGCGCGAGCTGTTCGAGTCCAGCCTGCGCAGCGCCCGCACCGTGCTCGAGCTGCTGGGCCAGACCCCGGACACGGCATACCAGAGCGCCCAGCGTTTTCGCGAACACAACCTGGCGCTGTTTGAAGAGATGTACCCGTTCTACAAGGATCGCAGCAAGCTCATCGCGGTCGCCAAGCGCGGGCGCCAGCAGTTCGAGGACCAGCTTGCCGCGGAGCGTGAACAACAGGCGCAGGCCGTTGTCCAGACGAGTGCAGTTGCCGGTGGTCGCTGATGGATTTAAGAAAAATCACACTGAATCCTTTATCCTATCTACGATGTAAGCTATTAAATTAAGAGTAAACGAGGTCACTCGATTGACCCCGCGTTCACCTCTCACGAGCAGGTCTGACGCGGCAATTCAGACGCGCTCGAGGACGACGGCAATGCCCTGCCCCACGCCAATGCACATGGTGCACAGCGCGTAGTGGCCGCCGCCCTTGAGCAGCTGGTTCACGGCCGTGGTGGCGAGCCGCGCACCCGAGGCGCCGAGCGGATGGCCCAGCGCAATCGCGCCGCCATTCGGGTTGACGCGCGGGTCGTCATCGCGCACGCCGAGCTGGCGCAGCACCGCCAGGCCCTGCGCGGCGAACGCCTCGTTGAGTTCGATCACGTCCATCTGCGCGATCGTGAGGCCAGTCAAGGCCAGCACCTTCTGCGAGGCGGGCGCGGGTCCCATGCCCATGATGCGCGGCGCCACGCCGGCCGTCGCCATGCCGACCACGCGCGCCTTGGGCGTGAGACCCTGTTTGGAGGCGCTGGCTTCGTCGGCCAGCAGCAGCGCGCAGGCGCCGTCGTTGACGCCGCTGGCATTGCCCGCGGTGATGGTGCCGTCCGCGCGCACGATGGGCTTGAGCTTCGCCAGCACTTCCAGCGAGGTATCGCGCGGATGTTCGTCGCGGTTCACGACGATCGGATCGCCCTTTTTCTGCGCGATCGTCACGGGCGTGATCTCGGCATCGAAGTAGCCCGACTTCTGCGCCGCCACCGCCTTGAGCTGCGAGGCCAGCGCCATCCTGTCCTGGTCCTCGCGGCTGATCTTGAAGTCAAGCGCGACGTTTTCGGCCGTCTCGGGCATCGAGTCGACGCCATATTGCGCCTTCATCAGCTTGTTGACGAAGCGCCAGCCGATGGTCGTGTCATACACCGCGTTGGCACGACCGAAGGCGCTTTCGGCCTTCGGCATGACGAACGGCGCGCGGCTCATGCTCTCGACGCCGCCCGCGATCATCAAACTGGCCTCACCGGCCTTGATGGCGCGCGCCGCGCTGCCCAGCGCATCGAGCCCCGAGCCGCACAGACGGTTGATCGTGGCACCGGACACCTCCACCGGCAGGCCCGCCAGCAGGCTGGCCATGCGCGCCACGTTGCGGTTGTCTTCGCCGGCCTGGTTGGCGCAGCCATACAGGACGTCAGTGACGGCCTGCCAGTCCACTTTCGGGTTGCGCGCCATCAGCGCCTTGAGCGGAATCGCACCAAGGTCGTCGGTGCGCACGCTGCTCAAGGAGCCGCCGTAGCGGCCGAAAGGGGTGCGAATCGCATCGCAGATAAAGGCTTGGTTTGCCATGGGAATCTCCTGGTTGGGCTAAATGGAAAGGCCGAGCAGCGCCCCCAACTCGGCGAGTGCTACGGCTTCGACTTTATCAATCGATTGAAGGGCATGGCACGTGGCCGCCTGGCGGCGATGTCCGAGGCGACCACACCTCAAGGCTTGCGCGAGCCCAGCACCAGCACGACGGCACCGAGCACGATCGCACCCACACTCAGCCAGCGCGGAATATCGACGGTTTTCTTCTCTTTCACCGTCAATTGCAACGGCCCGAGCTTGGCCGCAGTCGTGTCCTGGTTGTAGCTGAAGCCACCCATCAGAAAGCCCGCGACGCCCGCCACAATCAAGACGATGCCTGCAATCCGGATCGCGTTCATTTGCGTTTCCTTGTTTCGTTGTGCGCCAGCGGGCAAGGGTAACCGAAACGCTCGCGCCGGAACACCAGGATCTGGCCTTGCCGCGTGATACGCTTTGCACATGTTCAGCCCGTCCCAAGCCGATGTCCGCCGCTTCTTCTGCTCTGTTTACGCCAAAGCCCAGAAGGGTCAAGCACTGGAAGCTATTGAAGTAATAGCAAGCCAATGGATTGACGAGCATCCTGAGTACCACGCCGACCTGGCCGATGCCGACGCCGCGCTGGAAAAAACTTACGACGTGGAAGGCGGCAAAAGCAACCCGTTTCTGCATCTGTCCATGCACCTGTCGATCAGCGAGCAATGCTCCATCGACCAACCCCGCGGCATTCGTCAGGCGGTGGAGTTGCTCAGTCGGCGCCGTCGGTCGTTGCACGACGCGCACCACGAAGTCATGGAATGTCTGGGGCGGATGATGTGGGAAAGCCAGCGTTCGGGTCGGCCACCGGACGGCGCAGCCTACATCGACTATGTACAACGACGCGCCACGCAGGATTAGCGTAGCACCGCCGTTGCCGAAGGCGCGCCCATCAAAAAGCCCGCTATCTGCGGGCTTTTTGATGGGCGTCTGGACGCGCTCACTTGAACCTGGACTCTGACACCGTTTTCAAGTCACCATCCAGGGAGCCCACGTAATCCGCCACGGCCTTGAGGTCAGCATCGGAGAACTGCTTGGCAACGCCCCCCATGATGGGATTGCCGCGGCCAAAGTTGGGGTTGCTGTTACCGTCCTTGTACTCCTTCAGGGCCATGTACAGGTAGCCGGGGTGCTGGCCGGCGATCTGCGGGTAGGTCGGCGCTATCGGCTTGGCAAAATTGGCGCCATGGCAGGCAATGCAGTTGGCCTTGGCAAGAATTGCCGCAACCTTGGGGCTGGGTTCAATGGTGGGTTTCTC
>SCRR01000223.1 GCA_004322085.1 Burkholderiaceae bacterium | reverse complement strand
ACATGCATAAATTGGCCAGGGCCAGAGCGCCGCTTGCTGTAGCTGCAACGCCGTGCCCACGATGAAGCCGGGCAGCGCCGCAAACGCCCAGCTGGACCTCGCAATACTCCGATATCCCCCCTGAAGCCACAAGCTGCGCATGGCGCGATGCTAAACGGGCCGGCGACCTCGCGCGCTGTTGGATGGGCACCAACGCGCCGGCGTGTCAGTCGGCCAGTGGTGCCGTGATCGCCTCGACGCGCGTCATGACCTCGGGCGTCAGTTTGGGGAGCACGTCCACGGCACCGAGATTGTCTTTCAACTGCGAGAGCCTGGAGGCTCCGGTGATCACCGTGCTCACCCTGGGATTGCGCGCAGCCCAGGCAATCGCGAGCTGGCCCAGGCTGCAGTCCAGCTCCTTCGCGACCGCGCCCAACTGCGTGACTGCCGAGTTTTTCGCGGCATCGGTGAGGCCCTTGACGAGAAACCCCATGCCGTCCAGCGTACCGCGGCTGCCAGCGGGAACGCCATTGCGGTATTTGCCGGTCAGCAAACCGCTGGCCAGCGGGCTCCACGTGGTCAGGCCCAAGCCGACGTCCTCATACAGACGCGCGTATTCCTGCTCCACGCGCCGGCGATGAAACAGGTTGTACTGCGGCTGCTCCATCACGGGCTTTTGCAGATGATGGCGCTCGGCCACATCCCAGGCGGCACGGATCTCGTCGGCCGACCACTCGCTGGTGCCCCAGTACTGCGCCTTGCCGCGGCTAATCATGTCGCTCATGGCCCAGACGGTTTCCTCGATCGGGGTGTTCGGGTCGGACCGGTGGCAATACACGAGATCGAAGTAGTCCAGCCCGATGCGCTGGAGCGAGCCGTCGATCGCCTGCATCAGGTATTTGCGGTTGAGCGTGTTCTTGTGGTTGACCGGCTGGCTATCCTGATTCAGCCCCCAGTAGAACTTGGTCGAGACGATATAGCTCAGCCGCGGCCACTTCAAGGCCTTGAACGCTTCGCCCATGACGACTTCGCTCTTGCCTCCTGCGTAGACTTCGGCGTTGTCGAAGAAGTTGACGCCGGCATCGCGCGCGGCCGCCAGCATCTCGCGCGCCGCGGCCACGTCCACCTGGTTGTGATAGGTCACCCACGAGCCCAGGGAGAGTTCGCTGACCTGCAGGCCACTGCGGCCAAGACGTCGATATTGCATGGTGTACCTTGCTGTTTGAAATGGAATCCCAAAAGGCTAACAGACCGTGCGCGTTCGTACAGCCAGCATGGGTGTTCGAAACAGCGCATGTGGCTGTGCAGCAGCCTAGAATGACCGCCTCAAAGCCTGCCCCTGTTTCGGCTCAACCGCATTGGAGATCCTGTGAACATCCACCTCAGCCTGACCCCCCTGATCTCGCTCATCGCCGGAATCCTGATCCTGCTCATGCCCAAGCTGCTGAACTTCATCGTGGCCATCTACCTGATCCTGATCGGACTGGTGGGGCTGTTCGGCACCCGGATGTTTCACGTGATCTGACACGGGCATTGCGCGGAAGGCGGCCATTGCGGTGAGTGAACCTGTCGTGTGGGCCGGCGACGGCAGTCCGCACAGCCCCCGCTTCAACGACCGGTACCGTTCGCGCTCGGGCGCCGTGGCGCAGGCCACAACGGTGTTTCTCGCAGGCTGCGGCTTGCCGGGGCGCTGGCGCGGCGCGGCGGAATTCACGGTGCTGGAGGCCGGCTTCGGACTGGGCATCAACTTCCTCACCACCTGGGCCGCATGGGAAGTGGATGAGCAGCGCTGCGAGCGCCTGCACTTCGTGTCGATCGAAGCCTATCCCGTGGCCACGGCCGACATCGTGCGCGGCGCGCTGGCGCCGGATGAGGCGGCCGCAACACCGGACTCGCCAGCGCCGTTGCCAGGCCGCGTGAAGGTGCTGGCGCAGCAACTCGCCGGCGCCTGGGGTGTCCCCTCGCCCGGCCTGCATCACCTGCACTTTGCCGATGGGGCCGTGCAGTTAACGCTAGCCGTGGGCGAAGTCCAGCCCATGCTGGAGCGCCTGGCCTGCGTGGCCGACGCCGTGTACCTTGATGGCTTCAGCCCCGCCCGCAATCCGGACATGTGGTCCCCCGCCACGCTGCAGGCGCTGGCGCGCCACTGCGGACCGGGCACGACTCTGGCGACCTACACCGTGGCCCACAGCGTGCGCGAGGTACTGCAG
>SCRR01000222.1 GCA_004322085.1 Burkholderiaceae bacterium | reverse complement strand
TGCACCGTCGGCTGGTTGATTTCCTGCTGCATCGCCTGCGTGAGCTGGGTGTACATCTTGAGCTTGTCCGTGCTCTCGCGCAGGCGCACGGCGATGCGCAGCGAGATCGCCATCATGAGCTTGGCGGCGGTGCGCGGGTCGTCGTCCAGCAGTTTGCCCAGCCCCTCGCGCGTCAGGATCGCGCCGTGCACGTCGGTGGTGGCGGTGCACGAGGCCGCGCGCGGCTCGCCATCGAGCAGTCCCATTTCGCCGATCAGGCGCCCCGGCCCGAGCACGGTCAGCGTGATCGGCTCGGAGCGGCTCACCACGATGGTCTCCACCGTGACCTCGCCGTCGAGAATCAGCAGCATGAAGTCGGTTCTATCGGTGTCGCCTTCGCGGATGAATACGGTGCCCTGACTGAGCCTGTGCGGGCGCATGTAGCTCACGATGATGCGGGCCTCGTCGTGGCTGAGCTGCATCAGCGCGGCCGGGCCGATCAGCATGTCGGCAGCCTTGCCGGCGCTTGCCGATCCCTCCAGGGCGCGCATGCGCGTATTTTCCGTACGGAAGAAGGCGGTGCTTGGGGAAGATCTGCCAAAAAGAGTCTTGAACATGGGTCGATCCATGGGGGTGTGGGCCCGTACCGCCGGACCCGATTAAAATCATGTTAACTCAAGGAGCGTTGCAGCAAGCCAACCCGATGGCCGGCTTGCCAGGCTTGAGCAGGATCCACCCGATCAACGACGCTCACCGTATCCAGGGCCGGCCCTGCAGCAAAGGGGCCGGCGCAGACACAAGGTGAGCCATGCCAGACGCAAAAATTTTCCCCATGAAACTCTCGGGCCTCGAGCCCGTGACGATCGACGCCGCCTCGCTGTTCGTCAACGTTGGTGAGCGCACCAATGTGACCGGCTCCAAGGCCTTCGCGCGCATGATCCTGAAGGGCGAGTTCGAGCAGGCGCTCGCGGTGGCGCGCCAGCAGGTCGAAAACGGCGCCCAGGTGATCGACATCAACATGGACGAGGCCATGTTGGATAGCAAGGCCGCCATGGTGCGCTTTTTGAACCTGATCGCGAGCGAGCCCGATATCGCGCGCGTGCCGATCATGATCGACTCGTCCAAGTGGGAAGTGATCGAGGCGGGCCTGCGCTGCATCCAGGGCAAGGGCATCGTCAATTCGATCAGCATGAAGGAGGGCGTGGAACCGTTCAAGCGTCAGGCGACCTTGCTGCGGCGCTACGGCGCGGCGGCGGTGGTGATGGCGTTCGACCTGCAGGGTCAGGCCGACACCTACCAGCGCAAGATCGACATCTGCCAGCGCGCCTATCGCGTACTGGTCGACGAGGTCGACTTCCCGCCCGAGGACATCATCTTCGACCCCAACATCTTCGCGATCGCCACCGGCATCGAGGAGCACAACAATTACGCCGTCGACTTCATCAACGCCACGCGCTGGATCAAGCAGAATCTGCCCGGCGCCAAGGTGTCGGGCGGCGTCAGCAACGTGAGCTTCTCGTTCCGCGGCAACGACCCGGTGCGCGAGGCGATCAACACCGTGTTCCTGTACCACGCGATCAAGGCCGGCATGGACATGGGCATCGTCAACCCCGCCATGATGGGTGTGTACGACGACCTCGAGCCCGAGCTGCGCGAACGCGTGGAAGACGTGGTGTTGAACCGCCGCCCCGACGCTGGCGAGCGGCTCGTCGAGGTGGCCGAAAATGCCAAGGGGGCCGAGAAAGACGATAGCAAGAAGCTGGAGTGGCGCGGCACGCTGGAGCATCCCGCTACGGTCGGGCAGCGCCTGTCGCATGCGCTGGTGCATGGCATCACCGACTTCATTACCGAGGACACCGAAGAAGCCTGGCAGGGCATCCTGGCCAAGGGTGGACGCCCGCTGCACGTGATCGAAGGTCCGCTGATGGACGGCATGAATATCGTGGGCGACCTGTTCGGGCAGGGCAAGATGTTCCTGCCGCAGGTGGTCAAGTCGGCGCGTGTGATGAAGTTGGCGGTGGCGCACCTGATTCCCTACATCGAGGAAGAGAAGCGCCAGGACGAGGCGGCCGGGCGCGACGTGCGTACCAAGGGCAAGATCGTGATCGCCACCGTGAAGGGCGACGTGCACGACATCGGCAAGAACATCGTGACCGTGGTGCTTCAGTGCAACAACTTCGAGGTCATCAACATGGGCGTGATGGTGCCCTGCCACGAGATCCTGGCGCGCGCCAAGGTCGAGGGCGCCGACATCGTGGGCCTGTCGGGCCTCATCACGCCGAGCCTGGAGGAAATGCAGTACGTGGCCGGCGAGATGCAGAAGGACGAGCATTTCCGCCTCAAGAAGATTCCGCTCATGATCGGCGGCGCCACCACCAGCCGCGTGCACACCGCTGTGAAGATTTCGCCGCACTACGAAGGCCCGGTGGTGTATGTGCCTGATGCCTCGCGCAGCGTCGGCGCCGCGCAAAGCCTGCTGTCGGACCAGGCGGCCCAGTACGTCGCCGGAATCAACGCCGACTACGAGCGCGTGCGCAAGCAGCACGCCAACAAGAAGAAGGTGCCGATGTGGGACCTTGCGCGCGCGCGCGCCAACAAGACGCCAATCGACTGGGCCGGCTACACGCCGACGGTCCCGAAGTTCATCGGCCGGCGTGTCTTCAAGAACTTCGACCTTTCCGAGGTTACCCGCTACATCGACTGGGGCCCGCTGTTCCAGACCTGGGACCTGGCCGGGCACTTCCCCGAGATTCTGAGGGACGAGGTCGTCGGCACCGAGGCCGTGCGCGTGTACGCCGACGCCAAGCGCATGCTGCAGCGCCTGATCGAGGGCCGCTGGCTGTCGGCCGCCGCGGTGCTGGCCCTGTACCCGGCAAACAGCGTGAACGATGACGACATCGAGTTCTACACCGACGAGAGCCGTACCGAAGTCGCGCTGACCTGGTACGGCCTGCGCCAGCAAACCGAGAAACAGGTGATCGACGGCGTGCTGCGCCCGAGCCGTTGTCTGGCCGACTTTGTCGCGCCCAAATCCAGCGGCATCGCTGACTACGCGGGACTGTTCGCTGTCACGGCAGGGCTGGGCATCGAGAAGAAGGAAAAGTACTTCATCGACGACATGGACGACTACTCGGCCATCATGCTCAAGTCGCTGGCCGACCGGCTGGCCGAGGCGCTGGCCGAGTGCATGCACCACCGGGTGCGCACCGACCTGTGGGGCTATGACGAACACGAGGCGCTGAGCAACGACGAGATGATCGCCGAGAAATACACCGGCATCCGCCCCGCGCCCGGCTACCCGGCCTGCCCCGACCACAGCGTCAAGCGCGCCATGTTCGAACTGCTGCAGGCCGGCGAGATCGGCATGGCCGTGACCGAGAGCATGGCCATGATGCCGGCCGCCAGCGTGAGCGGCTTTTACCTGGGCCACCCCGAGAGCACGTACTTCAACGTCGGCAAGATCGGCGAGGACCAGGTGCAGGACCTGGCACGCCGGCGCGACATGGTGCAAAAAGAATTGCAGCGGCTGCTGGCGCCGAACCTGTGATGAGGTGGCCAGGGGCCGCCTTTACGGCGCGTTACACACGCTACAAACCGTTGGGTGGGGAGCTGTGCACCTTTGACGCTGCAGGCCGTTAAAGTCAAAGAGCAACCGCAGCACGCGGTCAGCGCGCGTTTGAACGGCTCTGACCACTCAAACTAGGAAAACCTGCATGAGCACCCCTCTGGAGCCCACCCCCACCCCGTCCGCCAACCTCACCAAACCGCTGTGGGTGGCCGTGGCCGTTCTCACCGCCGCCGTGCTGGCCATGGGCGGGGGCTTGATCTACACCCACATCCGGCCTACCGCGCCGCAAGCGCAGGCGGTGCCGGTACTGTCCGCGCCTGCCGTAGTGACGGCGCCGCCGCCCGCGGCGACGGCCGATGATCTTGTGGAAAAACAGGCGCCAGCCGGCGTAAGATCTTTACCATCAGCTACTAGATCTGTAGCGCAATCGGCTCCGGCACAGGTCGCGATGGCGCCTGCGGCGCCGCATGCCAGGCCAGGCTACGTCGTGCAGGCACCGCCCCGGGCGATCTGCACGGTCTGCGGCACCGTGGAATCGGTCAGGCCCGTTGAACGCAAGGGTAAAGCCACCGGCCTGGGCGCGGTCGGCGGCGGGGTGCTCGGCGCGGTGGTGGGCAACCAGTTCGGCGGCGGCAATGGCCGCGTCGCCACCACGATTCTGGGCGCGGTCGGCGGCGGCTTTGCCGGCAACGCAATTGAAAAGAA
>SCRR01000221.1 GCA_004322085.1 Burkholderiaceae bacterium | reverse complement strand
ATTCGCGGCGCGAAACTCGTCGGCGTGGAAGGCATGGGCCACGACTTGCCGCCCGGTGTGGTCGGGCGCCTGCTCGAGCCCCTGATTCCGCATCTGCGCGCCGCATGATGGCGCCAACTGCGCGACCACTCAAGCCCCTGCCTTTTCTGACCCCCTTCCAACAATGTCCATGAACCAGCCCGAAGACTCCCTGCTGGGCAAGCCCACGCTGTTTGCTGACCAGTACGATGCATCGCTGCTGTTCCCGATTGCGCGCGCCGTCCAGCGCGAAGCTATCGGAGTGCACGGCGCGCCGCTTTTTTTTGGCGCCGACCTGTGGACCGCGTTCGAGCTCAGCTGGCTTAATCCGCGCGGTAAGCCGCAGGTGGCGCTGGCGCACATCGTGGTGCCGTGCGAGTCTTTGAATCTGGTGGAGAGCAAGTCCTTCAAGCTCTACCTGGGCAGCTTCAGCAACTCCCGGTTTGTCGACGCGGACACCGTGCGCGAGCGCATTCGCAGCGACCTCAACGAGGCGGTGTGGCGCGGTGGCCCGGTGCAATCTTCGGTCGGCGTGCGGCTGCTGCCGCCCGCGATGTTCGACCGCGAACCCGTGCATGAACTCGACGGCCTGAACCTGGACCGGCTCGATGTCGAATGCAGCCGCTACACGCCCGCGCCCGAACTGCTGGTAGCCGCCTTCGACGAGCAGCCCGTGACGGAAGTGCTCACCAGCAACCTGCTCAAGAGCAACTGTCCGGTCACGGGTCAGCCCGACTGGGCCGGCGTGCAGATCAGCTACAGCGGCCCGCAGATCGAGCAGGGTGGCCTGCTGCAATACCTGGTCAGTTTTCGCAATCACAGCGGGTTTCACGAGCATTGTGTCGAGCGCATCTTCATGGACCTCTGGACACGCTGCCAGCCTACGCAGCTCGCGGTGTACGCGCGCTACACGCGCCGCGGCGGGCTCGACATCAACCCGTTCCGCACCACCTATCCGCAGGCGTTGCCGCCGAATATCCGGACTGCGCGGCAATAGGTGTGCTATATAAATAGCAGCATACTATGTTTATTTTGTAATGACTTCAGCCGGTTTTGATGCATATTCTTGCCCATTGACTCAAGAAGTTCCCGCATTGGAGGCATTTATTTTCATCGCCACAGCCAGTATGGGCTTGGCCCATTCGGGCACCCGGTCCAGGGCGATGCGTGACACGATGCGGCCCTGTGCCATGTGCAGTAGCAGCAGCGGCTTGGGCCGATCGCCCGTTTTGGGGTCACCTTGCGCACTGTTGTCGTAGACACGCAAGCTCGCCAGGGCAGGCAGCAATTTGATCAGGTTGGAGCGGCTGGTGGCATAGCGCTCGCGGATCTTGTGCTCGGGGATGTCATGGCCCCCCGCCTGCACGCGTTCTTTCACGCGCTGCAGGTGCAGTTCCGGGGAAGACAGGCCGGCAAACCAGACGTGAACCTGCGCGCCATCCTGCGCGCCCGCCAGCAGCATGTCCGTCATCGTGTGGGCACCCAGCGTGGTCTCGAAGGCGAAGTTCAAGTCATGGTTCAAGGCCCGCTCCAGCAGGGCGCGGCCCGTTTCCCAGGCCTCTCCGTTGGCCGTCTCCAACGCCATCCCCGGGTTCGCTTGCCGCAGGCCGCGCGCGGCCAGGTCGGGGTTGAAGCACGGGACGCCCCGGGCCAGCAAGGCGGCGCCGCCGATGCTGCTCTTGCCGGCGCCGTTGACACCGGCCAGGACGTAGATGTGCGCCGGCACTACCGGGTCTTGCGGGCGCCGGCCGTGCGCGCCGGACGCACCGCAGCCAGCGCGGCTTCACCCAGTTCCCGCGGCGTCATGGCAAAGGCGTCCGCCATGCCCTGCGCCGC
>SCRR01000428.1 GCA_004322085.1 Burkholderiaceae bacterium | reverse complement strand
TCGCGCCGAGCACTGGATCGTGGTCTCCGGCACCGCCGAGGTCACCTGCGACGACAAGGTGTTCCTGCTCGGCGAGAACCAGAGCACCTACATCCCGCTGGGCAGCAAGCACCGCCTGCGCAATCCCGGCAAGGTCGCGCTGGAGCTGATCGAGGTGCAATCCGGCAGCTACCTCGGCGAAGACGACATCGTGCGCTACGACGACGTGTACGGCCGCGCCTGAGAGCGAGGGGTGAGTGGAGAGGAGTGAGAAACGAGTAAAGGCTTCGCCGCCTTCTCTCGTTTCTCACTCCTCTTCCTCATTTCTCGCTCTACTCCACGGTCGCTGCGGCGCGTCCCTATCTGGCCCCAATGGGGCCTCGAAAAACCGCGGTCATCCCGGCGAAAGCTGGGATCCAGCGACTCTAAAGTTATTGAGGGTCAAGACGCTGGATTCCTGCTTTCGCAGGAATGACGTGCAAAAAAGCGGTTATTCGAGGTTCCCAACTGGGATGATCGGGCTTGTCAGCAGATACCAAGACAACCGTAGAAACCTGGTCGGGCATTGCAATTTGCGATTGACATCATCGCAAATTGCGATAAAATAGCCCGACAAGCACAAGGACGTACAAGATGCGGGTCATCACCAACAGACGCCTGGTCGAGTTTGCCCGGGAACACCCGGATGCAGACGAACCCCTGCAGACTTGGCGAAAACTTATTGAGAGCAATGACTTCCAAGGCTTCAACGAGCTAAGAAAGACCTTCCGCGCACTCGATATTTACGGTGACAAGTACATCTTCGACATTCGGGGTGACCACTACCGCATCATCACCGGTATCAGTTTCATCCAGCAGATCTGCTACATCAAACACGTCCTGACACACGCCGAGTACGACAAGGGCAAATGGAAATGAACGCACAACTCGCCATCGCCCCCATTACGAACGCCTGGGATAACTTCCGGGGGGTCGCCCATATCGGCCATATCGCCAACGAGCGGGATTACGAGGAAGCCACCCGTGTGGCCGATGAGCTGTTTGAGATGGGTGCTATGGATGAAGGACACCCGAGCCACTCGCTGTTCATGACTATCAGCGATCTCATCTACGCCTACGATCAGCGGCACTTCCCCATGCCGGAAGTGAATGGCGTGCAGATTCTTCGGTTTCTGATGGAGCAGCACGACCTCAACCAGAACCAGTTGCCGGAGATCGGTCGCCAGAGCGTGGTTTCCGAGATTCTGGCTGGCAAGCGCAGCCTGACTGTAGGCCACATCCGAAACCTGTCAGCTCGCTTCGGCATCAGCCCGGCTGTTTTCTTCTAGCAGACCGCCACTTTTGCTGACGCCGAGCTTGTTGGAACCTGTTCGGTAGATTTTTTGCCGGTTTCGTTGACTGAGCTGCGCAGCTGCACGACCCCGATTGGAACCTCTATTCGGTCCCACCACACTGGTGAGACCGAATAGAGGTTCCAACCGCACCCCGAGTGCGAAGCCTGATTGCGACCTCGCTGTTGGCGCTGCTGCCCTTGTCGGCGCTCGATAGCTGTACGGATTGAATACTCACGAATT
>SCRR01000220.1 GCA_004322085.1 Burkholderiaceae bacterium | reverse complement strand
GAAGGACGCCGCGCTGTCACGGCGTTTCCAGAAAGTGGATGTGGTGGAGCCCACCGTGGCCGAGACGGTGGAGATCCTCAAGGGCCTGAAGTCGCGTTTTGAAGAGCACCACAGCGTCAAGTACGCCGTGGCCGCGCTGCAGGCTGCCGCGGAACTTTCCGCCAAGTACATCAACGACCGGCACCTGCCCGACAAGGCGATCGACGTGATCGACGAGGCCGGTGCGGCGCAGCGCATCCTGCCCGCCAACAAGCGCAAGAAAACCATCACCAAGACCGAGGTTGAAGAGATCGTGGCCAAGATCGCGCGCATTCCGCCCGCCAATGTGTCCAACGACGACCGCGGCAAGCTCAAGACGCTCGAGCGCGACCTCAAGAGCGTGGTGTTCGGCCAGGACAAGGCGCTCGATGTGTTGGCGTCCGCCGTCAAGATGGCGCGCTCGGGGCTGGGCAAGGGCGACAAGCCGATCGGCTCGTTCCTGTTCTCCGGCCCGACCGGCGTCGGTAAGACCGAAGCGGCGAAGCAGCTCGCCTACATCATGGGCATCGAGTTGATCCGCTTCGACATGTCGGAGTACATGGAACGCCACGCCGTGAGCCGCCTGATCGGCGCGCCTCCGGGCTATGTTGGCTTCGACCAGGGCGGCCTGCTGACCGAGGCCGTCACCAAGAAGCCGCACGCGGTGCTGCTGCTCGACGAAATCGAGAAGGCACACCCGGACATCTTCAACGTGCTGCTGCAGGTGATGGACCACGGCACGCTGACCGACAACAACGGGCGCAAGGCCGACTTCCGCAACATCATCATCATCATGACGACGAATGCGGGCGCCGAGACCATGAACAAGGCGATGATCGGCTTCACGACCCACCGCGAGGCGGGCGACGAGATGGCCGATATCAAGCGCCTGTTCACGCCCGAGTTCCGCAACCGGCTGGACGCCACGGTGAGCTTCAAGGCACTCGATGAAGCCGTGATCCTGCGCGTGGTCGACAAGTTCTTGTTGCAGTTAGAGACCCAGCTGGCCGAGAAGAAGGTGGAGGTGACCTTCACCGACACGCTGCGCAAGTACCTGGGCAAGAAGGGCTTCGATCCGCTGATGGGCGCGCGTCCGATGCAGCGCCTGATCCAGGACACGATCCGTCGGGCGCTGGCCGACGAGTTGCTGTTCGGTCGGCTGACTGATGGCGGGCGTCTGACGGTGGACATGAAGGTGACCACCGACGACAAGGGTGTCGAGAATGGCGAGGTGCAGCTCGACATCCAGCCGCTGCCCAAGAAGGAAGGCCGCGCCAAACCGGAGTCGGAAGAAGCGACAACCGGTTGATGCGGCCAACGCCAAGATGCAAAGGGCCGGCGGCGTCTAGCTACCGGCCTTTTTGCTATATAAAAAGTAGCTCGTTTCCAATTCTCAGCAAGGGCTACGAGCCGATTTGATTGTTACCTTCCAGCGCGACGACCGATCTCCATGCACACCTTTCTCTGGCACGACTATGAGACCTTCGGCACTCAGGTACGGCGCGACCGGCCGGCCCAGTTCGCCGCGATTCGCACCGACGCCGAGCTCAATGAAATCGGCGAACCGCTCATGCTGTACTGCCAGCCCGCGCCCGATTTTTTGCCCGATCCGCAATCGTGCCTGATCACCGGCATCACGCCGCAACTGTGCCTGCAGCGCGGAGTACCGGAGCACCAATTTGCCGCACAGATCGAGCAGGTCCTGGCCGATCCCGGCACGATCGGCGTGGGCTACAACACGATTCGTTTTGACGACGAAATCACGCGCTTCATGTTCTGGCGCAATCTGATCGATCCCTATGCGCGCGAATGGCAAAACGGCTGCGGGCGCTGGGACTTGCTGGACGTGGTGCGCACAGCGTACGCGCTGCGCCCCGACGGCGTGGTGTGGCCGAAAAACGCGGACGGCAAGGCCAGCTTCAAGCTGACTGACCTGACTGCTGCCAACGGCCTGGCGCACGAATCGGCACACGATGCCTTGTCGGACGTGCGTGCCACCATCGCACTGGCAAGGCTGATTCGCACGGCGCAGCCCAAGCTGTTCGATTTTTGCCTGGGCTTGCACAAGAAAGACCGCGTGGCGGCGGAACTGGGCCTGCCCACCTCACCCCAGTTTGCGCGGCCGTTTCTGCACATCTCGGGCATGTTCCCGGCCGAGCGCGGTTGCCTCGCTGTCATGTGGCCGCTGGCCAGCCACCCGACCAACAAGAACGAGTTAATCGCCTGGGACCTCGCGTACGACCCGCGCGAGCTGGCACTACTGGACGCGGACGCGATCCGCACGCGTTTGTTCAGCCGGGCCGATGAGCTGCCCGAAGGCGTGACGCGCTTGCCCGTCAAGACGATTCACCTGAACAAGTCGCCCATGGTGGTGGGCAACTTCAAGACACTCACGCCTGCCATGGCGCAGCGCTGGGAGCTGGATATCGAGCAGGTGCTGGAGCATGCTGGTGTCGCTGCAACGCTGCCCGATATGAGCCTGATCTGGGAGCAAGTCTTTCGCCGCCCCAAGGAGCCCACGCCCGACGTGGACGAAGACTTGTACGGCGGCTTCGTCGGCAACAACGACCGGCGCAAACTCACGCAACTGCGCAGCCTGTCACCCGAGAAGCTGGCCGCCGCCCGCACCGGTTTCGACGATGCGCGGCTGGAGGAATTGCTGTTTCGCTACCGTGCGCGCAATTTTCCCGACACATTGTCTGAAGACGAGGCGCGGCGCTGGGAAGAGCACCGCGTGGCGCGCCTGTTCGAAGGCGAGGGCGGCGCGCGTACGGTGGAGCAGCTGTTCACCGAGATCGATGCGCTGTCGGAAACGGCGGACGAGCGCGGCGAAGAAATCCTGGGCGCGCTGTACGACTACGCCGAAAACATCGCGCCTTCGCGCTGAAAACACCGAACCGCTGCGGACTCCATGACGATCGCCGATCTGACCGACTTCGTACAGCGCCACCGCCGGCTGTTGGTGCTCACGGGTGCAGGCTGCAGCACGGAATCGGGTATCCCGGACTACCGCGATGCCAACGGCCAATGGAAGGTCCCGGCGCCGGTGACCTACCAATCCTTTTTGCGAGACGAGGCGACACGCCAGCGCTACTGGGCGCGCAGCCTGATCGGCTGGCGTGTGATCGGGCAGGCGCGCCCCAGCCTGGCGCACCGTGCGCTGGCCCGGCTCGAGGCGGCGGGGCGCGTCGAGCGCTTGCTCACGCAGAACGTGGACGGCCTGCACAGCGCGGCCGGCAGCCAGCGTGTGACCGACCTGCATGGGCGCATCGACACCGTGCGCTGCATGGCCTGCGGCGCCCGCCAGCCCCGTGCGCGGCTACAGCAAACCCTGCAGCGGCTCAACCCGGATTGGTCCGGGTTGCAGGCGCGCGCCGCGCCCGACGGCGACGCGAACCTGGACGCGCCCGATTTCTCCACCTTCCGTGTACCCGCCTGTCCGCACTGCGGCGATGGCCTGCTCAAGCCTGATGTGGTTTTCTTTGGCGAAAGTGTGCCACGCGAGCGTGTCAACGAGGCGCTGGGCGCGCTGGCCCGGGCCGACGCCGTGCTGGTGGCCGGCTCGTCGCTGATGGTGTATTCGGGCTTTCGCTTCGTGCAGGCGGCCGTGGCGGCCGGCAAGCCGGTGGCCGCCGTGAATCTGGGGCGAACGCGCGCGGATGAGCTGTTGACCCTCAAGCTGGCGCGGCCCGTGGGCGA
>SCRR01000219.1 GCA_004322085.1 Burkholderiaceae bacterium | reverse complement strand
CATCGCGCGCACTGGCAGCCGCTCGAATACAACGCCCTGCATGGCGGCATGCGGCGCTGGTTCGAGCCGATGGAGCCGCACGTCGTCGGGCAGGCGCCGTGGGCACGGATATTGGTCTCGCTGACGCAGGTTCTTCGTGATCTGCGCAAGCAGTCCACCGACGATGTTCCGAGCGGCGTGCGGCCCTGGTACGTGGAAGCGCACCAGTTCCGCATCGACACCACCGACGGCATCGGCCGCCCGACGCCCGAAGGGGCACATCGCGACGGTGTGGATTTCGTGGCGGTGTTTCTGGTCAATCGCATCGGCGTGAAGGGCGGTGAAACGCGTGTATTCGATGCCGCCGGCCCTCACGGCCAGCGCTTCACACTGGCCGAACCATGGTCGCTGCTGTTACTTGATGATGCACGCGTGATCCATGAGTCCACGCCGATCCAGCCACTGGCGGTCGATGGACACAGGGACACGCTGGTCTTGACGTGGCGATTGGGCGGCTTCCAGGGTGACGGCGTATAACTTGATTGATCGTCATCAACACATGGACGGCGCTCCGGTATTAAGCTCAGGAATCTGTCGTGACCCAAGGAGTTCATCACATGTTCAAGCAAATTCTGGTTCCAGTCGATGGTTCGCCGACGGCAGCGCTGGCAATTGACAAGGCGATCGGGCTGGCCAAGGCGTTTGGCAGCACGGTCACGGCCATCTATGTCATAGACCCCTATCCCTTCACGGGGGTGGGGACCGACTATGCGTATGGCCAGGCGCAGTATCTGACGGCAGCGACGGCCGAGGCCAACGAGGCCATCAAGGGCGCCAAGGAGGCCTTTGAAGCCGCCGGCGTCCCCGTCAAGACCACGCTGATCGAGGGGCACGCGGTTTACAAGGGCATTCTGGAGACCGCCGAATCCTGCGGCGCGGACCTGATTGTCATGGGCTCCCACGGCCGCCGCGGCATTGAAAAATGGATGCTCGGCAGCGTCGCGCAACGTGTCCTGTCGCACGCACACGTGCCTGTGCTCGTGGTGCGAAGCTGAGGCGGCGCCCGCCAACAATTCAGTTGCGCACGTCGCTCACGGGGTTGGCGCCAAACTCGGGCCGCGCAAGGTAGGCAAGCACGCGCGCCGCAGCTTCGTCGGGCGACGACAACTGGTCGTTGACTTTGAGCCGGGCGAAACTGCCTTGATCCGGAAAGGCCATGGCGTCGGCGCCCCGCAGTTGTGCCTGCATGTCGGTGTCGATCACCCCGGGCGCCAGCGAACACACGGCTGCGCCGTGGGGCTTGAGCGCCTCATCCAGCGCCACACAGCGCGTAAAGTGATCCATGCCTGCCTTGGCAGCGCAATAAGCTGCTTGTGAGGCCATCGCACGGCGCCCCAGGCCCGACGAGATGTTGAGCACCTTGCGCACCGCCGCCCAGTGCTGCGTAACACCGAGAAAAGCTGCCGTGAGCTGCATGGGTGCTTCGAGCCCGACGCGCAAGGCCTGTGCCAGGTCGGCGGCGTCTGCGTCGCTCAGTGGCCCGATCCGGGGAACCACGCCGGCATTGTTGATCAGGGTTGCGCTGGCGAAAGAGGCCCCGTCTTGCTGGTCCAGCCACTGCTTGAGCCGCGTGCTGGCCTGCGCGCCGCTGGCCAGGTCTTGCGACCACTGCACCAGCGTTGCGCCCGCGGAGCCGGCGCGCGAGCCTAGCGCCTCGTTGGTGGTGCGGGCGATGCACAGCAAGGTGTTGCCCTGTTTGAGCAACTGACCGGCGATGGCCAGGCCCATGCCACGCGAGGTCCCGGTAACGATGTAGAGATGTTGCGTCATGCCCTGCACTTTAGCGTCAGAACGGCGCCGGGCTTGCAAACGCCATCGTCTTGCCGGTGACCGGGTGCGTCAGCGTCAACGCACAGGCGTGCAGCAACAGGCGGCTGGATTTGGCCTGCACTGGCGCGCTGGCGTACAGCGCGTCACCCACGATAGCGTGCCCCAACGCCTGCAGATGAACGCGAAGCTGATGCGAGCGACCCGTCACGGGTTTGAGCATCACGCGTGTGGTGTCGTTCCCGCGCTCCCATCCCAACACGCGCCAGTGTGTGACGCTGGGCTTGCCGCGCTTGGCGTCGATCACGCGCAGGGGCCGCCTGGGCCAGTCCAGGGCGATGGGCAGGTCGATCACGCCCCAGCCGTCAGGGGCGTCGGCCGGTGCCTGCAAGCATCCGTCAGCCACCGCGATGTAACGCTTGTGAATCTCACGGTCAGCGAAGGCCCGACTCAAGCTGCGTTGCACCCGGGGTCCGCGCGCCATCAGCATCAGGCCCGAGGTCGCCATGTCCAGCCGGTGCACGATGAGCGCATCCGAGTACAGGCGCTGAACCTGGGTGCTCAGCGCATCCTGCTTGTCGGCGCCACGCCCGGGGACCGCGAGCAGGCCACTGGGCTTGTCCAGCACCAGCAGGGCGTCGTCAACGAACACGGGCTCCATCAAGGGGCGGGCGGCGTTCGGTACGAGGTCATGCGGCGGATCGCTCAACTGACCGGCCACGGCAGCAGATTATTTTTTGAGCTTGCCGCGCACCGGCACCACGGTGGTGATGGTGGGCCGCACGGCGTCGGGCGAGACCGGTTTGGGCGGTGACAAGTCCTTCTTGGGCTTCTTGGATTCCTTGTTGCTCTTTTGTTCGCCTTTGGGCATGGTGCTTCTCCGGTAGTGATGGGGCTATTGTGCCGCCGAACAAACGGGGCCGCTAATGCAGCTTGATGCGGGGCCGGTGGGCATGGTCGATCAGCTCCGACAGTGTGATCAGCAGCGTTTTGCGCAGGCCACCAAGCGCAAACTGGTGTTGCTTGTGCAGGCCCCAGTACATGAGTTTGGCCAATTGTCCCTCGATAAAAAAACTGCCCTTGGTGAGGCTGCCCATCAGGCTGCCTACGGATGAATATTCCGCCAGCGATACCAGCGAGCCCTGGTCCGTGTACACGAACGCAGGCGCAGGCTCACCGTTCATCAGCTGGGGCAGTTTGCGCGCCAGGTACATGGCCTGCTGATAGGCCGCTTGCGCGCGCGGCGGCACCCAGGTGCCATCGGGCTGCCGGTAGGCGGCGCAATCGCCAAACGCGTAGATGCTGGTGTCCAGAGTACTTTGCAAATTTTGATTCACGACCAGTTGATTGAGCCGGTTGGTTTCCAGCGGCTGCTCGCCACCGAGGGTCTTGAGGAAATCCGCTGCCTTCACGCCCGCGGCCCAGACCGTGATGGTGGACGCGATCACCTTGCCACTGGCCATCTTCAAGCCATCCGCCATCACCTCGACCACTTTCTCGTCGGTGTACACCGCGACCGACAATTTGCGCAATTCGCGCTGTGCCGCTTCGCCCAGCCGCTGCGGCAATTGGGATAACAGGCGCGGCGCGGCTTCCACCAGCACCAACTGCAGATCTTTTTCGGGGTGGATGTAGTCAAAGCCGAAATTGGCCAGCATGCGCGCTGCGGCATGCAGCTCTGCCGCCAGCTCGACGCCGGTGGCACCACCACCGACGATGGTCACCGTCAGGGGGCTGCTGTCCGCCAGGCGCGGAACGCTCTGGGCGCGGATACAGGCATTGATGAGCCGGTCGTTGAAGCGCCTGGCGGCCTGCGGCGTGTCGAGTTTGATGGTGTACTGCGCCGCCCCCGGGGTGCCGAAGTCGTTGGTCTGACTGCCGACCGCAATCACCAGCGTGTCGTAGGCCACCTGCTGCGCGGGCGTGATTTCGGCGCCCGCCTCGTCATGGCTGGCCGCCAGTTGTACGGTCTTGCCGGCACGGTCCACCCCGACAAGGGTACCGAGCCGGAACTTGAAGTGATTCCAGCGCGCCTGCGCCAGGTATTCGATTTCTTCCGCATGGGTGTCGTAACTGCCGGCTGCCAGTTGATGCAAGAGCGGCTTCCAGACGTGAGTGCGCGCCGAGTCGACCAGCGTGATTTCCGCCGCGCCCTCGCGTCCCAGACGCTTGCCCAGCTGTGTCGCGAGCGCGAGCCCGCCAGCGCCTCCACCCACGATGACGATCCGTTGCATGGTCGGTTCCTTGTTGTTTGTCCGGCGCAGCTTGACGACGACCGGCCGTGCGCGGCAAAGCGCCGCTACGCGGCCGGCTGGGGTCGTATCACCGCGATGGCCGCGCCTACCGGGTCAATGAGTACGCTGAAGCGACCGACCTGCGGGATGTCGCACGGCGGCATCGCAATGCGCGCACCCAGCGACTGTGCTTTGGCGGCCGAGTCGTCGCAGTCGGCCACGCGCACATACGGCAGCCAGCCCGAGCCGTCCGCAGGTTGCGGCGCGCGCATCAGGCCAGCTCGCGGCTTGCCGTCCTTCCTGAGCACGTAGTAGGTGCCCATCGGCCCCATGTCCATGGCTTCGCTGCTGAAGCCGAAAGCGTTCTCGTAGAACGCCAGGGCCCTGCTTTCGTCGGTCGTCGCCAGTTCGTTCCAGTACCAGTCGCCTATGACGGTTTCGACTGCGTCCGCAGGGTCGCCGCGCGTGCTTTGCCAGATGACGAACTCGGCACCGGTTGGGTCGCCCAGCACGGCGCCACTGCCGACGGTGCCGTACTCGGTGGGTGGCATGACGGGTGTGCCGCCGGCGGCCATCGCGTCCCTGAACGAGACGTCCACGTCCGGCACGGACAGGTAGGACATCCACCGCACCGCGGTGTCTGCGGGTGCCTCCCGAAAACCACCTATCGCGTGGCCGGCGTCATAAATCGTGGGGTAAGGCGCGCTGGCGGGAAATTCGACGGGCTCGGTGCGCCAGCCGAACAGGGCGTCGTAAAAGGCACTCGCCTTCGGAATGTCGTGTGACAGGTGCTCAAACCAGACAAACTTGCCGTGATGGTAGTCCATGATTTCTCCCCGATGGGCTTGACCTGAACCTGTAGTCTAACCAGCAACGGGTGCTACTCAATGTCAAGCCGGCGATGGGGTTGTGACCAGTTGCGTCCCCAGGTGTCCCGCGAACTGCGGGCGCCCGGGTTCGATTCAGGGCGTTGCGCTGCCGCGCAGCTGGCCGACCTGGACGTTGCTCACCTGCGTGGCCTGGTTGCCCCAGGCGGTGCGAATGTGGGTCAGCACGGCGGCGATCTCGCCGTCATTCAGTACGAGCACATAGGGCGGCATGCCGAAGGGGCGCGGGTTGCCGGCCGTGGCCGGTGCGAAGCCACCGTACAAGACCATTTGCACCAGGTTGGCTGGCGAGTCCATCGTCACGGCGCGGTTTCCGGCCAGCGCCGGATAGGCGTGCGGCACACCCTGGCCCGTAGCGCCGTGACATTGGGCACAGTTGTCCTTGTACAGCCTGGCTCCCCACAGCGCGACGGCGGGGTTGACGCGGGCATGCGCAGGCGGCACTGATGCGGCGTCCGACGCCTTCGCGCCCGGCAACGCCTTCAGGTACTGAGCCATGGCCACCAGATCTTGCTGCGACAGATACTGGGTGCCGTTCAACACCGCCTCGGCCATCGGGCCGGTGACCCAGCCGTGGCGCGTCGTGCCGGTTTTGAACAGCTCGACGATCCGCGGTACATCCCAATCGGCCACGCCCGCCTCATGCGCAGACTCCAGAGAAGGTGCGTACCAGTTTTGCACCGGGATCAGCCCGCCTGCCAGATCCAGTGCACCGGACGTCGCACCCAGCACGTTGCGCGTGGCATGGCAGGCGCTGCAATGGCCTAGCCCCTGTATCAGATAAGCGCCCCGATTCCATTCGGCCGTACGGTTGCCGTCGGGGATATAGGCCCCGGGTTTGAAGAACAGGGCGCGCCACACGGCCAGCGCCGCCTGCGTGTTGTATGGCCAGCGCAGCGCATTCGGGCGGTTCGGCTGGTGCACCGGTGCCAGCGTGCGCAGCCAGGCGTACAGGGCATCGGAGTCTTCGCGCGTGACCTTGGTGTAGTTGGTGTAGGGGAACGCGGGGTACAGCAGGCGGCCGCTCTTGGCGCGCCCGTTGTGCAGGGCACGCCAGAATTCCGCGGAGCTCCAGCTGCCGATACCGGTCTCCATATCGGGCGTGAGGTTGGACGTGTACACCGTGCCGAACGGCGTGGCCAGGGCCAGCCCCCCGGCGAAAGTTGCGCCGCCGCGCGCGGTATGGCAGGCCATGCAGTCGCCGGCCCGTGCCAGGTATTGGCCGCGCGCAACGACGGCGGGCGTCGGTGCGCTGGTCGATGCGGCTACCGAGGCCGATACATCGGGTTCATCCTGCACATTCAGATGCCAGACCAGCGCCGCCACGGCGACCAGCACGACCATGCCAGCGAGCAGCGCGATGCCGAGTTTTTTCATTGGCGTGCCTCTTGCGGCGCAGGGGCGCTGCCGCACGGCAATGGCATGGGAGCCGGCAGGGACGTCGCCGGATGGGTGTCGGCTGGCAGCGCCTGGGTGGCCAGCCAGCTCGATGCCGCATTGACTTCCGCCAAGGTGAGTCGCTGCGCCACGGTCGCCATGCAATCGGGCGCATGGGCACGGCGCTGACCGGTGCGGAAGGAGCCGATCTGCGCATTGATGTAGTCGCGCGGCAGACCGAGCAGGCCAGGGATGTTGGGCGCTACGCCGGTGAGCGCCTGGCCGTGGCATTGCACGCAGGCCGGAATCTGGCGCGCCGCGTCGCCTTGGCTCACCAGGCGCTGCCCCACGCGCAATTCCTCAGGTGTGGCCCCGAGTTGCGCCGCGGAAGCGGGCGGTGGATAGGGCACGTCGATGGACGAAAAGTACTGTGCGATCTCCATCAGGTAGGTGTCCGACAGCAGGTCCACCATGCCGGTCATCAAGCCGTAGTGGCGCCGACCCTCGCGGAAATTGATCAACTGGTTGTACAGATAGCCCGCCGGCTTGCCTGCGATGCGCGGGTAGTAGCCATCCGGCCCGGCCCGGCCCTGCACCCCGTGGCAGGCCGTGCAGGCCAGCGTGCGCTGTGCAATGGTGTCCTCGAAAGGCGCTGCTGTGACTGCGCCGGTGCAGCCCAGCGACAGCAAGGCCAGTGCGGCCAGCCGGCGCGCCCGCGTGGTGAAAAGTGGAAGGGGGGAAAGACGGTGTTTGCAGATCACGGTGATTGAAATCATGCCTCATGAGGGGCCGGTTTGGCCGTGCCTTGTGAGGTGGCTGGGGCAAGGCGTGAGGGTTGGGCCCTTGAATTTATGGAAAAACGGGCTGGAGCCCTTGAACGTTATTGATTGTTCGCTATGGTAAGTGTAGCCATCTGGCGCCGTGGCCACTCGATGACCACGTTCGATGCAGGGTACGCGACACACGGCAGGATGAAACCTTCCTGCTTTTCCTCACGGCTCAGCCCCGGCCACTCGATCTGGTAAACGACACGGCCCCGGCGCAACTGGCAGACGCACGTGCGGCAAGTGCCATTGCGGCATGAGTTGGGCAGTTCGATGCCCGCGCGCAGTGCGGCCTGCAGCAGCGGCAGGTCTGCCGGCGCGTCGAAGCGCAGGCCTGCGGGCTCCAGGCGCGCCTCGAATATTTCCACCGGCCTGACGTCGTCCAGACTCATGCCGGGCCGCTATGCGCTTGCTGCTGCGCCTGTCCCGTGCGTTCGAATACAAGCATCAGATTGTTGGCCGGCATCGCAATCTGCTCGCGTAGTCGCAGGCCCACCCTGGCCGCTTCGTACGTCACGTCGGCCAGCCGCCGAATCCCCCACGCCGGGTTGCGTGCGCGCAGGCTCTCGTCAAACGCCAGATTCCCGGGGGCCGTGGCCACGCCGTCCACCAGGTAGGGGCCGTAGGTGATCAGCATGCCGTGCGCGGCGAGGTACTGCGCGGCGCCGCGCATCAGCGCCGCGCAGGTCGGCCAGGGTGCAATGTGCAGCATGTTGGCGCAGAAGATGGCGTCCACGGGTTCGGGGACGGGCCAGTCTGGCGCCATCACGTCCAGCCGCAGCGGTGGGCGCAGGTTGGTCGGCGGGGCGCCCACATCAGCGCGAGCGCACCACGCCCCAATGGACGCCAGGGCATCGGCTTGCAGGTCGCTCGGCTGCCAGGTCCAGCCCGGCAGGCCGGCTGCAAAGTGAACTGCATGCTGGCCCGTGCCGCTGGCAATTTCCAGCGCCGAGCCCCGCGCCGGCAGCACGCGCTGCAGCACTTCGAGAATTGGCTGACGGTTGCGCTCGGCGGCAGGGCTGTGCTGACGCGGGTCGGTCATGGCGAGGGGGCGTTGGACGCAGGCAGTGTGCCCAACCCGGTGCGGAACCAGTCCGTGGCGTTGGGCCAGCGTGCCGATCGGTGGTGGTCGTCGAGCACCAAGCGAGCGGCGCCGCTTTGCAGACACGCGGGCGGCGGCACGGCGGTCTCGGTCGGGTCGAAATCGATCGCAAGAATTGAAATCAGGAGGGTGGCCATCAAGTTCTGGTGCTGTGAAACGTTCTGCTGGTCGCCTAGACGTTTAAGAGAAAACGACTCAAAACCATTGTCGGCGGGTCATTGTTAGCTATGAACTATGGAGCGTACAGTGGTGGTCAGCTGTAGCGTCCAGATAGCCGCGGCATCGTCGCTCCCAGATTATCCTTCCGGGCCGGCGGCGAGGCCAGCTGCACGCTGTGTCGACGCTGCCAGTGGTGGGGCCAATATGAGTACAGGGGTGATATCCGGGCCGAGCCCCGGCAGTGAGGTTGCTCACGTGAGCGTCAATTCAGCGTGGGAGACTGACGCCTCGTGACCCGGTAGTGGTTTGAGGTAGGGGAGAGAGCCAGACCGGGCTCGCCCTGCTGATTGATGGAGCGGCGCCGGCGTCTCTCATGCCTGGGTCGGCGGGGTGTTCGGGCCGGTGTTCGGTTTCTTCGCCGGCTGGTCGCCGCTGGTCGCGTCTTCGTATCTCCCGAGCGTGAACATGATCGTCAACGACTCGGTGAACGCGATCGGCGTCATTCCGTGGGCGCTCAGCCTGCACCGCGCGCGGCACTGAAAGAGGAGCGACTCAGGAATCGCTCGAGGCGCTCCAGCGGTTATCCCAGGCCTTGTGGATTTTCTGGATGTCGCGCCGGTCGCGTTTGGTGGGCCGCCCGTGTTCGATGCTGTGGGCCGGCTCGCGCGCCATGCGGTGCTGCTCGGCAGCCAGTGTGCGCAGTTGCTGGCTCTCGGGGGTCTCTTCATACAGTTGCTGCGCCACCGGTGCCGGCCCGCGCATGCCGCTCAAACCCCGCACCACGACGGTGCGACTGACCGGGCCTTGCCGGATCACGACGGTATCGTCCGGCTTGACCTCGTGCGCCGGCTTGACGTCCTGCCCGTTGAGCCGCACCCGGCCCTTGCCGACCTCGTCCGCGGCCAGTGAGCGCGTCTTGTAGAAACGCGCAGCCCAGAGCCATTTGTCCAGTCGAAGTTTTTCGCTCATGAGCCACCATGGTACGGGAACCCGCCGGTGTCCGCAGTGCCCGCGATCGAGGCGCTAACATCCGCGCATGGACAAAATCGACATCCGGCCGCGAACCTTTGCGGGTACCAGCACAGCCACGTTGCCACAGGACGGCGACAGCATTTTGGCGCTCGCGGCACGCTCGATGTTTCATCTGTTCTCCAGCATCAGCCAGGGCATGTTCCTGGTGGATCGCACGGGGCGCATCGTCTGGGTCAACGAGGGCTACAAGCGCTTTTTCCCGGCGCTCGGGGTGTCGTCGGTCGACCAGTTTCTCGGGCGGCTGGTGGAGGAGGTGATCCCCAACACGCAGATGCGCCAGGTACTGGAGACCGGCCAGCCGATTTTGATCGATCTGCTTACCAACAAGGCCGGTACCTTCGTCGTGAGCCGCATTCCGCTGCATGCCGAGCCGGCGGACGGCACGAATCCGGCGTCCGCTGGCGCGATGGGCGAGGTCATCGGCGCGATCGGCATCGTGCTGTTCGATCATCCCGAGACGACGCTGCAGCCGCTCATCAGCAAGTTCGCGATGCTGCAGCGCGACCTCGACGACGCGCGGCGCGAGCTGGCCACGCAGCGCGCCAATCCGCTGCTGCACCAGACGCCGGGCGGCCAGCGCCGCGCCAAGTACACCTTTGCCAGCTTCATCGGCAGCAGCCCGGCGGCGGTGGACGTCAAGCGCCATGCGCGGCGCGCGGCGCAGTCGTCGAGCCCGGTGTTGCTGCTGGGTGAGACCGGTACCGGCAAGGAACTGCTGGCGCATGCGATCCATACCGCGTCGGCGCGCGCCAACGGGCCGTTCGTGAGCCTGAACATCGCGGCCGTGCCCGATACGCTGCTGGAGGCCGAGTTCTTTGGCTTTTCGCCGGGCGCGTTCACCGGCGCCGACCGCAAGGGGCGCGACGGCAAGTTCAAGCTGGCCGACGGTGGCACCCTGTTTCTCGACGAGATCGGCGACATGCCCCTTGGCCTGCAGGCCAAGCTGCTGCGCGCGTTGCAGGAGGGCGAGATCGAGCCGCTCGGCTCCAACAAGCTGGTGGCGTTCGATGCGCGCGTGATCGCGGCGACCTCGCGCGACCTCGCTGCGCTGGTGCAGGACGGCCGCTTTCGCGAAGACCTGTACTACCGCCTCAACGTGCTGCCGCTGCGCGTGCCGCCGCTGCGCGAGCGCCGCAGCGACATCCCGGCATTGATCGAAGCGCTGGGCGAGGACATGGCGCAGCGCAGCGGCGAGCCGCCGCCCGAGTTGATGCCCGATGCGCTGGCGCTGCTGGCCGCGCAGCACTGGCGCGGCAATACGCGCGAGTTGCGCAATGTGCTCGAGCAGATGGCGATGCGCAGCGACCAGGTGCGTATCGACGCGCAGGAAGTCCAGCGTGTGCTGGCCGAAACTGGACTGGAGCAGATCGCGGCACCGGAGCCGGCTGTTGTGGTGGGTGCCGATGATGCTGACCTGTTGATGCGCCCGCTGGCGCAGCAGATCGCCGAGCTGGAGCAGCGCGCCATCGCCGCGGCAATGGCCTCGACCGGCGGCAACAAGCTGGCCACGGCCCGGTTGCTGGGAATCTCGCGCGCGACGCTCTATGAACGTCTGGAAAACCCTGTCTGATAATTAGTCATTTGAAT
>SCRR01000218.1 GCA_004322085.1 Burkholderiaceae bacterium | reverse complement strand
GTGTTTGTCGCCGTGTGCGGATTTCTGAGCTGGCGCAATGCAGCCGAGGTGGCCGACTACGTGCAGGACCACGACTTGCTGGCCTCGGCCAAGGTACTGTCGGATCGGCTGATCTGGGAGGGTGACGACGTGCGGGCCAGCGTGCCGCCAGCCGCGTTGAGCCTGTTTGTTTCGCCGGCCCGTGATCATGTTTTTCTGAGCGTGACGGACGCCAACGGCCGGCTGCTGGCCGGCCTGCCGGGTTTTCCGTTGCCGCAGCCGCGCCGTCTCTCGGGGGTGGACCGCGCTCAGTGGTACGACGCCTCGTACGAAGGCCTGCCCGTACGTGCGGTCATCACCCAGCGCTCCATGTATGACGTGGCGGGCGCTCGTGCCATCACGATTGCAGTCGGCAAGACCACCGGCAGCCGCGATCACATGCTGCACTCATTGTGGTGGCCGACGATGGAGTACCTGCTGGTGGCATTGCTGCTGGCCATCGTGCTGACGACGCTGGCGCTGACCTGGGAGTTGCGCCCGGTCGTGCGGCTGAGCCGCCAGCTTGCAGAGCGCGACCCGTTGCACCTCGACTTCGTGGTGGACGCGCGCGCGCTGCACACCGAGTTGCGCCCGGTCGCCGAGACCATCAACCGTTTTGTGCGCCAGCTCAGGAAGCATAGCGAAGCGCAACGGCGCTTCATTGCCGATGCGGCGCACCAACTGCGCACGCCGCTGGCGCTGCAGGCGTCGCAAATCGAGTTTGCGCGCTACACGCGAGCGCACCGGCAGAATTGGGAAACGCGCCGCGCCGACATGGACGCGGTGTGGCTGGCCCTGCAAACCAGCAATCATCGCCTGGTGGAGGTGACCAACAAACTGTTGCTCCTCGCGCAGGCCGAGCACGGCGATGCCCACACGCACCTGGAGCACGTCGATCTTGCCGCGGTGGCACTGCGCAGCGTGGAGCATCTGGCGGCGCTGGCCGACCGCCGTCATATTGACCTGGGGCTGGACGTGGCGAAATCGACGGCGGGTACGCTGGTGCAGGCGCAGCCCGCGTTGCTCGATGCGCTGGTGAGCAACCTGCTGGACAACGCGCTGCGCTACACGCAGGAAGGCGGTCGCGTGACGCTGGGTGTTCGCGCAGCCGACGCGGGCGCCGTGCTGACGGTGGAAGACAACGGACCGGGCATCCCGGCGGAGGCCATTGAGCGCGTCTTCGAACGCTTTTACCGTGTCTCGCAGGATACCGAGGGCACGGGGCTGGGACTCGCGATCGTGCAGGAGATTGCACGGGCGTTCAGTGCCACGGTCCACTTGGCGCCGAATCCGCGCGAGGCGCATGGCCTGCTGGTGACCGTGCGCTTCCCGGCCGCTGCCGGAATATGAAAAAACCCCGGCAGGCCATGCGACCTGCCGGGGCTTTCGAGAGCCGGTCAACCGGGGATTACATGCCCATGTCGCCCATACCGCCCATGCCACCCATGCCGCCAGGCATGCCGCCGCCGGCCGGTGCATCGTCCTTCGGGGACTCGGCCACCATGGCTTCGGTCGTGAGCATCAGCGAGGCCACGGACGCGGCGTTCTGCAGCGCGGTGCGGGTCACCTTGGTCGGGTCCAGAATGCCCATCTCGATCATGTCGCCATAGGTGTCGTTGGCGGCGTTGAAGCCGTAGTTGCCCTTGCCGTTCAGCACCGCGTTGACCACCACGGAGGCTTCGCCACCCGCGTTGTAGACGATCTCGCGCAGCGGGGATTCAATCGCCTTGAGCACCAGCTTGATGCCGGCGTCCTGGTCGGCGTTGTCACCCTTGATGGTGCCTGCGGCCTGCTTGGCGCGCAGCAGTGCCACGCCGCCACCGGCCACGATGCCTTCTTCCACCGCAGCGCGCGTGGCGTGCAGGGCGTCTTCGACGCGGGCCTTCTTTTCCTTCATCTCGATCTCGGTGGTCGCACCGACCTTGATTACGGCCACGCCGCCGGCGAGTTTCGCAACACGCTCCTGCAGCTTTTCGCGGTCGTAGTCGGAGGTGGCCTCCTCGATCTGCACGCGCACCTGCTTGACGCGCGCTTCGATGTCCTTGGCTTCGCCGGCGCCGTCAATGATGGTGGTGTTTTCCTTGCCCACTTCGATGCGCTTGGCCTGGCCCAGATCAGCCAGCGTGACTTTTTCGAGCGTCAGGCCGACTTCTTCGGCGATGACCTTGCCGCCGGTCAGGATGGCGATGTCTTC
>SCRR01000217.1 GCA_004322085.1 Burkholderiaceae bacterium | reverse complement strand
ACCACGGCGCGTTCGGCGCGGCGCGCCACCGTGCGGCACACATGGGCCTGCGCGGCCGCGCGCGTGCCGGCCGGCAGGATGAATTCCTGCAGCCGCGGCAGCGCCTTGTTGTGCTCGGCCAGCGCCAGGTCCAGCGCCAGCAGCGCCTCGGGCTTGAGCAGCTCGTAGCCGGGAATGGAGAGTTCGCCGCCCAGGTTGAACAGCTGCTGCTGGATCTCCACCAGCAGGGTGCGCACGCCCGCGGGCATGTCCTCGCACAACAGCAGGCCGATGTGCGAGTTGAGTTCGTCGACGTCGCCCATCGCGTGAACCCGCGGGCTGTTCTTCGAGACGCGTGTGTTGTCGCCCAGGCCCGTGGTGCCGTTGTCGCCGGTGCGTGTGGCGATCTGGGTGAGTCGTTTGCCCATCGCGAGTTTCCCCTTGCAAAGTTGTGCGTCGATTGTGCCCCGCCGTCAATGAGGTTACGCACCGCGTGGAAATGTATCTGAGGCAAATGTTCTGTCAGGGAGGAAACATCGGGCAAGAGTGCTGGCCCGATGGCTTTTGCTGCGCTGCAATGGATCTCTGTTCAACTTCACTGGAGAGGCTCCATGAAAGCCAAACGACGATACCTTCCCAACTTCGAGGCGCGCAGCGTGATGATCATCGCCGCCTGGGCCGTTGGCAGCGCCGCCGCGCAGGCACAGACCCCTTATTCCCCACCGCCGCGCCCGCAAGCGCCCATGGCCGCGCCGTCCGGCGCCATGGACCCCCCCAGGGCTGGCGCCAAGGAAGACGCGAGCGCCGAATTCATGCGTGCCGACAGCAACCGTGACGGCAAGCTCAGCCGCAAGGAAGCGCAGGCGATTCCATCGCTGGCGCAGCACTTCGAGCAGGTCGATGCGGATCACGACGGCTTCATCTCGCGCGAGGAATATGACAAGGCCATGAAGTAGCGGCCCGGTCTTCGACTCTGCACGCCCTTGGGGATGGCCGATCGCGGCCGCACCCCAAGGGCGTTTTCCTTGTGGGGGGCCGCCATCCGGCAGCGCCTGCAAATGGGCCGCAAGGATTAAACTGGCACATACGCTCGGAGACACTGCATGAACGCCCCTACCGCCATCGCCCATCTGGTTCCGGAAATCAAGCTGCGCCGCGTGCCGCCCGCGCTGATCGAAGCGCTGCAGGCGCGCTTTGGCGCGCAATGCTCCACGGCGCTCGTGGTGCGCGAGCAGCACGGGCGCGACGAGTCGTCGTTCGAGGCGCCGCCGCCCGCCGCCGTGATTTTTGCCGAAAGCACGCAGGATGTCGCCGATGCGGTGCAGCTCGCGAGCCAGTACGAGGTGCCGGTGATTCCGTTTGCCGTCGGCTCATCGCTGGAAGGCCATCTGCTCGCGGTGCAGGGCGGCATCAGCATCGACGTGAACCGCATGAACCGGGTCTTGAGCGTGAACGCCGAGGACCTCACCGTGACGGTGCAGCCCGGTGTGACGCGCAAGCAGCTCAACGAAGAGGTCAAGAGCACCGGCCTGTTCTTCCCTATCGATCCGGGTGCCGACGCCTCCATCGGCGGCATGACGGCGACGCGCGCTTCCGGCACCAACGCCGTGCGCTACGGCACCATGCGCGAGAACGTGCTGGCGCTGGAAGTCGTCACCGCCAGCGGCGAGGTGATCCGCACCGGCACGCGCGCCAGGAAGAGCAGTGCCGGCTACGACCTGACGCGCCTGATGGTGGGGTCGGAGGGCACGCTCGGGGTGATCACCGAGGTCACCGTCAAGCTGTATCCGCTGCCGGAGGCGATCTCGGCCGCGATCTGCTCGTTCCCGAGCATCGAGGCGGCCGTGCGCACCACCATCGAGGTGATCCAGCTCGGCGTGCCGATCGCGCGCGTGGAGCTGATCGACCATCACACCGTGCGCATGGTGAACGCGCACAGCAAGCTGAGCCTGCGCGAAGAGCCGATGCTGCTGATGGAGTTCCACGGCTCCCCTGTCGGCGTGAAGGAGCAGGCCGAAACGGTGCAGGAGCTGGCCCGCGAGCACGGTGGCAATGCCTTTGAGTGGGCCACCACGCCCGAGGAGCGCACCCGCCTGTGGGCGGCGCGGCACAATGCCTACTTTGCCGCGATCCAGTCGCGTCCCGGCTGCCGCGCCATCAGCACCGACACCTGCGTGCCGATCAGCCGGCTGGCCGACTGCCTGCTCGACTCGGTGGCCGAGGCCGAGGCCAGCGGCATTCCCTACTTCCTGGTCGGCCATGTGGGCGACGGCAACTTCCATTTCGGCTACCTGCTGGACCCCAACGATGCCAAAGAACGCGAGGTGGCCGAAGACCTGAACCACAAGCTGGTGGCGCGCGCGCTGAACCTGGAGGGCACCTGCACCGGCGAGCATGGCGTGGGCCTGCACAAGATGGACTTTCTCGTGACCGAGGCTGGTGCCGGCGCGGTGGACATGATGCGCGCCATCAAGCGCGCGCTCGACCCGAAGAACATCATGAACCCGGGCAAGATTTTTGTGCTTTGACGCGCCGGATGCCAAAATTTACAAGTGCGCCGGATACTTCGGCCCAGCTTTACCAAAAGTAAAAATTCGACTGCTAGGATCAGTGCACGAAGGTCGAAAGCAGTGGCCTGTGCCGTCTCTTGAGCACCTTCCAACGCAAGGAAGATGTCGTGTCCCTTACCCTACCGCAACGAGTTTTCAGAACGCTGGCGCTCTGCTTGGCGGGTCTCTTGCTCGCGTGCGGTGCGTGGGCCCAGCATGGCCATGACGACAGGGGTCCACGTTACGGGCATGGCGGCGGCCATGAGCACTATTCGTTCCGCTACCATGATGTGCACCGCTTTGATCACCGCGAGCTCGGTCTATGGCGCGGCGGGCGCTGGAACAACACCTGCTTCGGTGGACGTTGCGGCTGGTGGTGGCTATCGGGCGGGCTTTGGTATTTCTACACGCAGCCGATCTATCCCTATCCGGCCGTGGTCTCGGGCATCCAGTATGCCGATCCGGTGGTGGTGCCCGGGCCCGGCGTCGTGACGGCACCGCCGATGCCGGCGCCGACCCCCATTGAACCGCCGCCCCAGTTCTGGTATTACTGCGACAATCCCCAAGGCTATTTCCCTGCTGTGCAGACTTGCGATACGCAGTTCCGTCAGGTCGATAAACCGCCGCCGCATTGAACGGCGGCGGCAGCCTGCGCTGGAACCGTCATGGCCCCGTACTGATCCAATTCCCATCCATACTCAAAGGACTCATGTGCAAACTCGCAAGCTGACGTTCATCAGGCTGTCGCCACTGTTGCTGCTGGCGGCCTGCGCCTCGCCGCCCATGGGGCCGACCGTGCAGGTCCTGCCCAGCCCGAACAAGCCGTTCCAGGTGTTCCAGCAGGATCAGTTCGACTGCAAGCAGTATGCGCAGTCGCAGGTGGCCGGGCAGGCCGAGGCGATCAACCGGGGCGCCGCGGGCACGGCCGCCGCGGGCGTGGTGCTCGGCGGGCTGCTGGGCGCCGCCATCGGCAATCACCAGGGCGCCGGCATCGGCGCCGGTGTCGGGGCCATCGCCGGAACCAGCGCGGGCGCAAACTCTTCGGCCTACGGGCAGGGATCGATCCAGGCGCAGTACAACAACGCCTACGTGCAGTGCATGTACTCCAAGGGCAACCAGGTACCCGGGGCCGCCCCTGGCGGCTATTACCCGCCACCGCGCTATTGAGCCGGCCGGGCGAGGTTGCGCCTAAGCCTTGCGCAGCCTTTCGATCAGGCCGCCCAGTTCGTCGAGCGAAGCGAACTGGATCGCCAGTTCACCCGACTCCTCGGTACGGCCGGCGCGCTTGACGCGCTTTTTCACGCGCACCTCGACCGCCGCCGTGAGCAGGTCTGACAGCTCCTCTTCCAGCCGCTGCAGGTCGCGAGGCTTCTCCTTCTTGCCCGGCCCCGGGGTCTTGGACGACACCAGGCTGAACTCGACGCTGAGTTTCTTGACCAGCCGTTCGGCCTCGCGCACCGACAGTTTTTTGGCCGCGATCTGATTCGCCGCCGTGATCTGGGTGGCCTGTTCCAGCGCCAGCAGGGCCCGCGCATGGCCCATGTCGATATCGCCGGCCATCAGCATGGTCTGCACCGGAGCGGTCAGGTTCAGCAGCCGCAACAGGTTGCTGGCAGCACTGCGCGAGCGCCCCACGGCCTGTGCCGCCGTTTCGTGAGTGAGCCCAAACTCCTTGATCAGGCGTTGCAGGCCTTGCGCCTCTTCCAGAGGGTTGAGGTCTTCGCGCTGGATATTCTCGATCAGCGCCATGGCCGCAGCCGACTCGTCGGGCACGTCGCGCACCAGCACCGGCACGCTGTCCAGCCCCGCCAGCCGGGCCGCGCGAAAGCGCCGCTCGCCCGCGATGATCTCGTACTTGCCTGCGTTGTTGCCCGCCCCATCGCCGTTGCCAAGCTGGCGGACCAGAATGGGCTGCATGATGCCCTGCGCCTTGATCGACTCGGCCAGCTCGTACAGCGCGCCCTCGTCCATGCGCGTGCGCGGCTGGTACTGGCCGGGCACCAGATCGGACAGCGGCAAGCTGTTGGGCAATCCGGGGTCGGGTGCCGGTGCATTCGCACCGCTGTCCGCCACCTTGGGGCCGAGCAGCGCTTCAAGCCCACGGCCCAGGCCTTTGGGTATTTTGGTTGCCATTGTGTTTCTAGTCTTTCATTAAATCGTCGAGCAGCACATGCCCCTCGGGCCAGCTTGCGAGTCCAGCGTCGGCATTGATGTGGCCGGCCTTGCCATAGTCTATAAACTGCGCGCCCCAGGCCGCGGCAAACGCGCGGGCGCGTTCAAAATCGCACCAGGGGTCGCTGCGGCTGCCAATCAGCACGCTGCGAAACGGCAGTCTGCGCAGCTCAATGGGTGACCAGCTCCACAGCAGCGGGTCGATGTCAGATTGTTCGACATCACCCGGCGCAACCAGCAACGCCCCCTTGACGTGCAGCGTGTTGTGCGAATGCGCCGCCCACGCGGCGACCTGAATGCAGCCCAGGCTGTGCGCGACCAACACGGCCGGCTCGTCGCACGAGAGCACCACCTCCTCGAGCCGCGCGATCCAGTCGCCGCGCAGCGGGCGCAGCCAGTCGTGCTGCTCGACCCGCTGGTAGCCGTGCGCATGTTCCCAGCGGCTTTGCCAGTGCTCGGGACCGCTGCCCTGCCAGCCCGGCAGGATCAGGACGTTGGAAGGCTTCATACTACAGGTTCAATAGCACATAGCCCAGGAAGGATATGGATAAAGTGCTATTTTCATGCATCATCAAAGTGTCTTGACACGCTCCACCATCTCGCGCGCAAACTCGACGTAGGCCACGCTGCCCTTGGCCACCGGATCGAACACCACGCCGGGCAGGCCGTAGCTCGGTGCCTCGGCGAGCCGAACGTTGCGCGGGATCACGGTATTGAAAACCTTCTCCCCGAAATGACTCTTCAGCTGATCGCTCACCTGCTGTTGCAGCGTGATGCGCGGATCGAACATTACGCGCAGCAGGCCGATGATAGCGAGTTCAGGGTTCAAGTTGGCATGCACCTGCTTGATCGTATTGACCAGATCGGTCAACCCCTCGAGCGCAAAGTACTCGCACTGCATCGGAACGATGACACCGTGCGCCGCGCACAGGCCGTTCAGGGTCAGCATCGAGAGCGACGGCGGGCAGTCGATCAAGACAAAATCGTACTGCGACTGCGCCTCGGCGAGCGCGGTCTTGAGGCGCTTTTCGCGGCGCTCGACGTCGACCAGTTCCACCTCGGCGCCCGCCAGTTCGCGGTTCGCGCCGAGCACGTCATAGCCGCACTTTTCGCTTCGCACACGCGCTTCGGTGATCGAGGCGGACTCGAGCAGCACGTCATAGACCGACAGCGCGAGCTGGCGCTTGTCCACGCCCGAGCCCATGGTGGCATTGCCCTGCGGGTCGAGGTCGACCATGAGCACGCGCTGGCCGACCCTGGCCAGGCCAGCCGACAGGTTGACCGTGCTGGTGGTCTTGCCGACGCCGCCCTTTTGATTGGCGACACAGAAAATCTTGGCCATTCGCGGTGCCCTGATCTTGTTGTTTTCAAATTTGGCGCCGGCCCATAAAGGCTGAACGGTGCCCGTCGGGAATCGTCAAAAAGATGAAGGTCAGGCTGCAGGAAACACCAAAAACCAAAACTTCCAACATGAGAAATTCCCCGAAGCCAAGGTGTCGAGTTTACGACGCATTGGACGTCACAGGTTCTTGCGTTTCGCTTCAAGACGGCTTTTTACGCATCCAGACGATGCAACGCTCGGCATCCAGCCCCGGCACACTCAGTTGTTCCACGTGAAACACCGCCACCGTCTCCGGCAGCGTCGCGACCTCATCGTCGGGACGCTTGCCCTTCATGGCCAGCCAGATGCCCGCTGGCGCCAGTGCGTCGGCCGACCAAGTCGTGAAATCGGCGAGAGACGCGAAGGCGCGTGAGCCGATCACGTCGTACGATCCAGCCAGCGACTCGATGCGCCCGTGCACTCCATGCAGGTTGGGCAATCGCAGTTCGACCGCAACCTGCTGGATGAATGCCACCTTCTTGGCGACGGCGTCCACGCAGGTGAC
>SCRR01000216.1 GCA_004322085.1 Burkholderiaceae bacterium | reverse complement strand
TGTTCATCATCCAGCACCAGACCAGCGAGCTGTGGATGAAGCTGATGCTGCACGAGTTGCACGCAGCCACCGCCTGCGTGGTGACGGGCGATCTGCCCAGCGCCTTCAAGATGCTGGCGCGCGTCTCGCGCATCATGGAGCAACTGGTGCAGGCCTGGAGCGTGCTGGCCACCATGACGCCGCCCGAGTACACCGCGATGCGGCCCTACCTGGGCAGCTCCAGCGGCTTCCAGAGCTGGCAATACCGCTGCATCGAATTCGCGCTCGGCAACAAGAATGGCGCCATGCTCAAGCCGCATGCGCACCGCCCCGAACTGCTCGCAAAGGTCGACGCCGCGTACCGCGCGCCGTCGCTGTACGACGAGGCGCTGCGCCTGCTGGCGCGCCAGGGCCTGCCGTTGCCGGCCGATCACCTGGAGCGCGACTGGACCCAGCCCTACGTGGCCAGCGAAGCCGTCGAGGCCGCCTGGCTCACGGTCTACCGCGATCCCCACACATATTGGGATCTGTACCAGCTCGGCGAAAAGCTGACCGACATCGAAGATGCGTTTCGCGTCTGGCGCTTCCGCCACGTCACCACCGTGGAGCGCATCATCGGCTTCAAGCGCGGCACCGGCGGCACCGGCGGCGTGAGCTATCTGCGTAAGATGCTCGACGTGGTGCTGTTTCCCGAGATCTGGAAGCTGCGCACGGATTTATAAGAAAAGTGGCTTCAGTCCTTACCTGTTCTACACAGTAAGCTACATAAACAATAGTAACTTGACGACAGGCTACGGGCCACCGTACAGCCACGGCAGATCCAGCAAGCGCTCGCCCAGCACATTGAGCGCGGCGTCACGCCCCCAGCGCAGCAGTCCATCGGCGTGAAAAATCTGACCGTTGCGGATCGCGCGCGCCTGCACCTGCGCGTTGCGCCGCCAGCGGCCTTGCGCATAGCGCCCCAGCATGGTGGGCACCTCCAGTCCTGCCTGCAGCGCCTGACCGAGGACGAGGCCGAGTTCGGCCGCATCCTCGATCGCCATGCCCGCGCCCTGCGCCAGGTACGGGCGCATCGGGTGCGCCGCATCGCCTAGCAGCGCCACGCGCCCCACAGCCTGCTGCTGCGCGCCCTGCATGGGCGGGCGATCGCACAGCACCCACAGGCGCCAGGCGTCGATCGCATGGACCAGGTCTTGCAGCGGCGCACAGGCACCCGCCAGCGCGCTGCGCAAGGCCTGGGCATTGGTCGCATGGTCCCAGTTGTCAAGATCGGCGTTACTGGCCGAATCCAGCCGCCCCTGCAAAATGCCGACCACGTTGAGCCATTCCCCGCCGCGCACCGGGTACTGCACCACATGAAGGTTCGGCCCGAGCCAGGCGGTGATCTGCTGGCTGCGCAACCGTTCGGGCAGGCTGGACTGCGGCAGCAGCGCACGGTACGCCAGGTGGCCGGTGACGCGCGGTGGCCCATCACCCAGCAGCCACTGACGCACCGGGCTCCACAGGCCGTCCGCGCCGATCAGCGCGTCGCCCTCGACTTGCGGACCCCAGATTTCTGCTTGCTGGCCGCACGACTGCAGCCCCTGCACCGTCGCAGCATCGCCGGTCTGGGTGAAGCGCGCCAGGCGATAGTTGAGTTTCAGCGTCGCGTCCG
>SCRR01000215.1 GCA_004322085.1 Burkholderiaceae bacterium | reverse complement strand
CCGTCGTCCGAATTGCGCGTCGCGGCCGATCTGGCCTCGGGCCTGCTGCGCAAGGCCCTTGACGCGTTTGCGCGTCTCGACACGGCTGAGGCCGTGACCATACTGAAAGAGGACGATTTGATCGACCGGGAGTTCGACGGCTTTGTGCGCAAGCTCATCACCTACATGATGGAAGACCCGCGTACCATTTCCGCCAGCCTGGACCTGCTGTTCCTGGCCAAGGCGATTGAGCGCATCGGTGATCATGCCAAGAACATTGCCGAATTCATCATCTACATCGTCAAAGGCACGGATGTGCGCCACACCACTATGGAGCAGGTCGAATCTGCCGTGCAATGAAAAGCCAGCCCCGTGTCCTGATTGTCGAAGATGAACCCGCGATTGCCGAACTGATTGCGGTCAATCTGCGGCACAACGGTTTCCAGCCCATTTGGGCCGAGGAGGGTGTCGCTGCCCAGCGCGAACTCGACGCCGTGCTGCCTGATGTGATCTTGCTGGACTGGATGCTGCCAGGCCAGAGCGGCGTGGCGCTGGCGCGCAAGTGGCGCGCCGATGCCCGGACCAAAAGCATCCCGATCCTGATGTTGACCGCCCGGGGTGACGAACCCGACAAGGTGGCGGGACTCGATGCCGGTGCGGATGACTACATCACCAAGCCGTTTTCGACCCAGGAGTTGCTGGCCCGCATCCGCGCCGTGCTGCGGCGCCGGGCGCCCGAACAGATCGGGGTCAGCGTGACCATTGGCGCTCTGGTGCTCGACCCGGCGACGTACCGAGTGACTTACCAGGGGCAGCCGCTCAAGGTCGGCCCGACCGAATTCAAGCTGCTGAATTACCTGATGACGCATTGCGAACGCGTCCATAGCCGCGGCCAGTTGCTGGACAAGGTCTGGGGCGACCATGTGTTCATCGAGGAGCGCACTGTCGATGTGCATGTCAAGCGCCTGCGCGAAGCGCTGGGTGCTGCCGGCGCCATGGTGGAAACGGTGCGCGGCGCCGGCTACCGCCTCACGGCACAACCCCAGGTGGCGACCCAGGACTGAGCCAGGGCGAACATCCTGCCGCGGCAAAGGCCCTGGCAGACACCACAATCACGGCATGCCGTTTCGTCTTTTCAGTTTCCTGATGTTCCAGTTGGCCGGCGGCCTGTCGGGCTGGTGGCTGGGCCGCGAATGGGGCGCGCTGGCCGGTGTGGTGCTCGCCGGGCTGCTGTGGTTGGCCGCGGACGTGGCGCGCGGCATGCGTGTGCTTCAGTGGCTCAAACGTGGCGACACGGGCGAGGCACCCTCCCTGCCCGGCCTGTGGGGTGAAGTTTCCGATCGGACGCGGCGCCTGCTGCGCCAGTGCGAGCAGCAAACGCGGGGCAGCGAGACGCGTCTGCAAGAGTTTCTGGCCGCCATCCAGGCCTCGCCCAATGGCGTGGTGTTACTGGACAAGCAGGGTCGCATCGAGTGGTGCAACCAGATCGCCGCCGAACATTTCGGCTTCGATGCTCAGCGTGACGTGTTGCAGCAGATCGGGAACCTGGTTCGCGACCCGGCCTTTGCCGTTTACTATGCCGCTGGCAACTACTCGCGCGAGATCACCATTCCGGGGCGCGGCAGCACGGCCTCCTGGCCGGTCAGGATTTCGGTGCAGTTGCACCCCTACGGCGACGGCCGAAAACTGCTGTTGTCGCAAGATGTGACTGCGCTGGAGCAGGCCGAGGCCATGCGCCGGGACTTCGTGGCCAATGTGTCGCACGAGATCCGCACGCCGCTGACCGTGCTGTCCGGCTTTGTAGAGACCCTGCGCACACTGCCGCTGAACGAGCGCGAGCGCTCCCGCTACCTGGGGCTGATGGCACAGCAGTCGCAGCGGATGCAGACGCTGGTCGATGATTTGCTGACCCTGTCGCGGCTGGAGGGCAGTCCGCCGCCTGGCGCTGACGGGTGGACGCCCGTGCCGTCGCTGCTGGAGAGGTGCCTGCAAGAGGCGAAAACGCTATCGGCGCTGATCACCCATGGCGAGGGTGCGGGGCATGATCTGCACCTGGTCTATGCGCCCGATCCGCGCAGTGCAGGCGAGATCGCGGGTGCACCGAATGAGCTGCACAGCGCCCTGTCGAATCTGCTGAACAATGCCGTGCGCTACACGCCTGCGGGCGGTGTCATCGAAGTTTTGTGGCGCATGCTGCCCGACGGGCGGGCGGCATTCTCGGTGAAGGATTCGGGGCCGGGCATCGCGCCCGAGCACCTGCCGCGCCTGACTGAACGCTTCTACCGGGTTGACCGCAGCCGCTCGCGCGAGACCGGTGGCACCGGCCTGGGCCTGGCGATCGTCAAGCATGTCGCGCAGCGGCACGGAGCCGAGTTGCATATCGACAGCGCGCCGGGGCGAGGCTCCACGTTTTCGATTGTTTTCCCGGCGAGTCGGATCAAGGGGCCGCGCGCCGGGGTGCCTGAGCCGCTGGCGACGCCGGACGCTGCACGGTCCACAGAATCGCTGCAAAAATAGCGGCGGTCAGGGCCAGCGCCACCGCGCTGGTGGCCCAGAACGTGATGGGCGATGCGATGGCATTGATGGAGCCGATCCCGTGATATGCCAGCACATAGCCACCCGTCAGCCCCAGGCCCCACAACAGCACGCAATACACCAGCAGCGGCGCAACGGTGATGCGGTAGCAGCGCAGCACGAACACGCACAGGGTCTGCACCGCGTCGGCCAGATGGTAGGCGGCGACCCACGCGAGCAGGGCGCTGGCCAGCGCGATCACCGCCGGGTCGCGTGCATAGATTTGCGCAATCTCTCCGCGCACTACAAAAAGAATAGTCGACAATGCAACAGCCATAAGGGCTACGAGCTTGAAACTCATACGAATCACGGCCCGTGCGCGAGGCGGATCGCCGGCCCCCAACCAATAACTCACACGTGCGCTGGCGGCAATCGCGATCGACAGCGGCATCATGTACAGCACGGCTGCCAAGTTGGCGGCGATCTGGTGGCTGGCTGCAGCCGCCGTGCCCTGGCGCGCAATGAACAGCGCCATCAGCGTGAATGAGGTGATCTCCACCAAAATGGCCAGTCCGCCGGGGATGCCGAGCCGTGCGAACTCGCCGATTTGCCGCCAGTTGGGGCGCTCCAGGCGTTGCCAGATACGGTAGGGTGTGTAGAAGTCCTGCGTGCGCAGCAGCCACAGCGCCAGTGCCAGCATGGCGTAGTTCACCACCAGCGTGGCCCAGGCGCAGCCCACCACGCCTTGCGGCGTCAGGCCCAGGCCGCCAAAGGCAAACCAGATGGACAGCGGCACCTTGATGAACAGCGAGCCGATCTGCAGCCAGGTCACGAGCTGGGGTTTGCCCAGACTCTGGTTCAGCGTGCTGTAAATGCGGAACAGCAGCGATGGCGCCAGCGCGAGCGCGAGTACGCCCAGGTAGCGCTGGACTTCGCCCTGCAGTGCGGCCGGCACCTCGGTCCAGCGCAGCACCGCGCCCGGCGACAGCAGGGCCGCCATTCCCACCACGATGGTGATGGCGCACAGGTACAGCGACTGGCGCAGCGAGCGCCCGACGTCAAGCAGACGGCGCGCGCCATGTTGTTCGGCCCAGATCGGCAGCAGCGCCTGCATGACGCCCATCAGGGCCACGTACACGCTGATGTAGATGGCCGAGCCCACCGACAGCGCCGCCAGCGATATCTCGGAATAGCGTCCCGCCACGATGGTGTCGGTCACGCCAAAAGCCATGACGGCCATCTGGCCCACCAGCACGGTCACGGCGTGCCGGGTGACGACTCTCAGCTCGGACACAGGCGCAGGCGCACGCACTTCACGGCCGGACGCCGGTGATGCGGCGTGCGGCGCGCTTGTAGAGCAGCACATTCTCGTTGTCGTCCGAGGGACGGCGGAAGATGCCCTGCGGGATCCATTGCCTGAGATCCACGGACTTGTGCAGGGTGTCGCGAGCATCCGCGTCGACGATCAGCCAGGGGCACTGTGCCCGCATCGTGGCATTCCTGAGGGTCAGCCCGCCGTGGTACTGGAATGCAGCAATCTGGCCGCGGCTCAGTCCATAGATCTCGACACATTCGGGCCGGTTGATCACGCTTACCACCCGGCCCACCAGCGGTGCATAACTTCGCGCGAAGTCCAGCACGGGCAGCCACAGCGTCATCAAGAGCAACCAGCTCAGCGCCGTGCCACCCGCGGGCAGCACCAGGCTTTTCCAGATGGCAGCACGGTTTCGGCCCACGCGCCATTTCACCAGCCAGCCCCAGGTCAGCGTGGCGGCCAGTGCGGCCAGGAATGCCGGCAGTGAAAAGCTGGGTTCAAACCCCGGCGCCAGCCGCTCCACATTGGCGGCTGGCTGAGGCGGAAAACCGGTTTGCATCGAAATCCAGATGACCCAGATGATGACGGCCGAGCCGGTAAAAAAAAGCAGGGTGAACCAGTCGATCAGCGCCGTCACGCTGCGCTTGAGCGTGGGCAGCGCGAAGGCAGCCAGGGTCGCCAGCGCCGGCATTCCCAGCATCAGGGCACGGTCGGCGGGCTGCATGACGACCATGGCACCCAACGAGATGACGACAAACCACAGTGGCAAGGCGAGATGCCGGTTCAATTGGCGGCTGGCCAGATGCCGGCGCCAGCGCCACAGCGTCCACAGGGCGAGGGGCCACGCTGGCCAGGTAAACCACAACAGCAACCGGCCCAGGTTGCGCCACTCGACCCAGCGCGCCTCGGGCAACGTGGCGCGCCAGTGCCACAGGTCCAGCCACGCCGCCAGCCAGGCTGTCAACAGGGTTACGACCGCAATGGCGCCGGCCCAGCAGATGCTGCGCCGGCGCTGCTCAGGGCTTTGATCCGGCTCGACCAGACACAGCAGGGCGCTGCCCGCGGCAAACAGCGTGGCCATCGCGGGGGCTCCGCTTGCCACCAGCCCAGCCATGCCGATGACCAGGCCGATCGCGGGCCCGACGGTGCGGTAAGGGGCCGCAGCGATGGCATAAAACGTCAGTGTGGTAAAGCACACCTGCGTCAAGGCGGGCGTGATTTCGTGCGATAGCTGGGCCAGCCCCAGGCACGCCATCAGTGCCAGCAGGCCGCCATCGGCCATGGCCCGTGCATAGTCGGTCGGCCTGGCCTCGCCACCGAAGGCAAAGGCCACCGGCTGGGCCTGCGGGCTGCGCGCCAGGTAGTACACGCCGTACCAGGTGGCCACCAGCGTCAGCGCCAGCAAGAAAATGAATGGGATGCGGGCCGCAAAGGCCGGTGTCATCCAGCCGGGGGCCACTTGCAGCGCCCACGCGCCGAGCCAATAGGGCATTGGGCCGTCGCTTTCGGGGGGCAGGCCGAGCATTTGAGGATGCAGCCAGCCGCTGGCGCCGCGAGCCAGCTCCAGCATGTAGCCAAACGACGTCATGTCCGCGCTTTTCCATGGCGCGCGGCCGATAAAGCCGGGTAGCACGTAGGCGGCGCAGAACAGCCACAGCGCGATGCGCGGCAGGCGACGCACGGCGCCCTGGGCAACGATGGCTGGAGTCGGCTGGTTCACGCAGTGAAGATCGCGCTGGGCGGGACCGGTTCCCAGTACGCCAAAACAAAGGGCAGCGCGGTGACCCGGGCTGCCCTGTTGGAGGACATACAGCAGTAACCCGTGGACGGGTTACTTGGCAGCAGTCTTTCCGAAGCGGTTGCGGAAGCGCTCGACGCGCCCGCCCATGTTGTCCACCGATTTTTGCGTACCAGTGTAGAAGGGGTGTGTCTCGCTGGAGGTATCGAGCTTGTACAGCGGCAGTTCGCGGCCATCGTCCATTTTGATGGTTTCCTTCGTGTTGGCGCAAGAGCGCGTCACGAATTTGAAGCCATTGGACAGATCCATGAAGCAGATCTCGCGGTAGCTGGGGTGAATGCCTTCTTTCATGTTCTTTCCTTTTCAGTTGCAACAGCCGCCCGGTGCCTCGCACAAACCCCTTGCGCAATCCAAAAACCAGGTACTTTTCGCGTAAGCCCGAGATTATCGCATGAAACCCGGGCTATTTGAGCTTCTGGATGCTGCGCGACTTCAGCCGCCGCGCCGCATCATGTCGAAGAATTCGACGTTGGATTTGGTCGCCTTCATGTTCTTGAGCATGAGCTCCATCGACTCGATTTCGTCCATGTTGAACAGGAACTGGCGAAGAATGCGGGTTTTTTGCAGGATTTCGGGCGCCAGCAGCAACTCTTCGCGGCGCGTGCCGCTGCGGTTGAGCTGGATCGCAGGGAACACGCGCTTTTCGTACAGGCGCCGGTCCAGGTGCAGCTCGGAGTTGCCGGTGCCCTTGAATTCCTCAAAAATCACCTCGTCCATGCGGCTGCCGGTATCAACCAGCGCGGTGGCAATGATGGTCAGCGAGCCGCCTTCTTCCACATTGCGGGCCGCGCCAAAAAAGCGCTTGGGCCGCTGCAGTGCGTTGGAGTCGACGCCGCCTGAGAGTACCTTGCCGCTGGAAGGCACGACGTTGTTGTAGGCGCGTGCGAGCCGGGTGATCGAGTCGAGCAGGATCACCACGTCCTTTTTGAGCTCGACCAGGCGCTTGGCGCGCTCGATCACCATCTCGGCCACGTGCACGTGGCGCGCGGCGGGCTCGTCAAAGGTCGAGGCAATCACCTCGCCCTTCACCGAGCGCTGCATTTCGGTCACTTCCTCGGGGCGCTCATCGACCAGCAGCACCATCATGTGCACGTCGGGGTAATTGGCCGCGATCGCGTGCGCGATGTGCTGCATCATCACGGTCTTGCCGCTCTTGGGCGGTGCCACGATCAGGGCACGCTGGCCGCGCCCGATCGGCGCAATGATGTCGATGATGCGCCCGGTGATGTTCTCGTCGCCCTTGATGTCGCGCTCCAGCCGCATCTGCTCTTTCGGAAACAGCGGCGTCAGCGCTTCGAACAGGACCTTGTGCTTGTTCTCCTCGGGACCGCCGTCGTTCACCTTCTCGAGCTTGTTCAGCGCAAAGTAGCGCTCGCCGTCCTTCGGGGTGCGCACTTCGCCTTCGATCATGTCGCCGGTGTGCAGGTTGAAGCGGCGCACCTGGCTCGGGCTGATGTAGATGTCGTCCGTGCTCGCGGTGTAGCTGGTGTCGGGGCTGCGCAGGAAGCCGAAGCCGTCGGGCAGGATCTCCAACACGCCGTCGGCAATCACCTGTTCGCCGGCGCGCGCGCGCTTCTTGATGATGGCGAACATCAGCTCCTGCTTGCGCATGCGCCCGGTATTCTCGATTTCCAGTTCTTCAGCCTGCTTGAGTACTTCAGACACGTGCAGTGCCTTGAGTTCGTTTAAGTGCATTTGGGGGGACTCCGCGGTGGAGTTTTTGACAAAAATGGGGAATTTGAAAGGAGGCGGGTGCGCCTCACGAACCGGGAACTCGAACCGACTCGCGCTGGGTTGCGAGCCGGTGAACTGGGGAGATTATGACAGGAAAAAAATAGCAACCGAAGCCTGGCGCCCCGGTTGCGCGGCAGTCTCGCTCAGGCGAGTTGCTGGTCGATGAAGGCGGTCATCTGCGCCTTGCTCATCGCGCCGACCTTGGTGGCCGCCAGCTGACCGTCCTTGAAAACCATCAGCGTGGGGATGCCCCGGATGCCGAACTTGGCCGGAATGTCGCGGTTTTCATCCACGTTCATCTTGGCGATTTGCAGTTTGCCCTCGTAGGTGGTGGACACTTCTTCGAGGATTGGCGCGATCATCTTGCACGGGCCGCACCATTCGGCCCAGTAATCCACCAGCACCGGTTTGTCAGATTTCAGCACGTCGGCCTCAAAAGTGGCATCGGAGATGTGTTTGATCAATTCGCTCGCCATGACGTTTCCTTTTTTGGGTGGGATGTACCGCTAGAGTGATGGCATTGTGACAGAAACCAAGCAAAATGACCGGTGACCCGGACTCTATGAACGTGATAGCAAAAGACGATGAATCCATGCCGGCGCGAGTGCCCGCCGCGCATCCGGTTCGCGCGCTGTGGCTCGATCCGCAGCACGGCGTAGTCGCCCGGGTCGCCGCGGCGATCGACCGCTGCCCGGCGCGCGTGACAGGGACGCCGGCGCAGGTTGTTGTCTTGTTGCCGTACGCCCAGCTCATGCCGCTGGCGCAAAAAATGTGGTCGCTGGCGGCCCCTGATGGCTTTGCGCCGCGCTTCGAGACCACGCAGAATTGGGCGCGCAGCATCCAGGGCTTCGTCCCGGGACCCGAAGACATCGGCTTCGATGCGGCGCGCGACGCACTCACTGCGCAGACCCTGCTGGAGCGCGCCGGACTGGGGGCGCAGCGGAGCGTGCTGGCGGGGCGGCTGGTCGAGTCCGCGCATCAGCTTGCCGCGCTCGTGAGCGCCGTCGCACCCGCGCAGCGCCCCGCCTGGGTCGCGCGTGCGCGCGCCGTGCTCGCGTCGGGCATTGATGAGCCGCTGCTCGCGCTGGAGGCGGCGCTCGCCCGTGCGGCGCTCGAATGGGCTGCGGCATCGGGCTATGCCAGCGATGCATTGTTTGAGGCGGTTACGCCCGCAGTGCCGGACCGCGTTGGGGCGCCCGATTGCCTGGTCGTGCTGGGCGGCTTCCAGCTCGACCCTTTGGCACAGGCGCTGCAGGCGCACATGGGCGCCCAGGCGGTCTCCATCGCACTGGCGGTGGATGCGCCCTGCGGCAGCATCACGCTGCATGCCGCGCGCGACCTCGAGGACGAAGCCCAGCGCGCGGCGGCCTGCGTGCTGCGCCACATCGGTGCCGGGCGCACGCCCGTGGCGCTGGCCGCGACCGACCGCGTGCTGACGCGCCGTGTGCGCGCCATGCTGGACGCACAGGGCATTACCATCCGCGACGAAAGCGGCTGGACGCTCTCCACCACGCGCGCGGCCGCCCAGGTGATGGGTGCGCTGCGCGCCTGCCGCTGGGATGCGGGCAGCGATGCCGTGCTGGACTGGTTGAAGAACGCGCCGGCGTTTGTGCAAGGCCAGGTTCTATTGCTGGAAAAGTCGCTTAGAAAAGCCGGCATCCAACGCTGGCGGTCGTGGACTGCCCCTGATTTGATCGCGAACCAGGCACCCATCGCAGCCGCGGCGTTGACCACGCTGACCGCGGCGGCGAATGACCTGATGCAAACCATGCAACGTTCACGCCCGCTGCTGCAGTGGCTGGAGGATCTGGCCGCACTGCTGCAGGCCGGCGGACAGTGGGAATTGCTGGCCGGCGATGCGGCCGGCGACAAACTGCTGGCGGTGCTGCGGCTGAACCCGGTCGATCGGGGCCTGCTGCAGCAGTCGCTGGCGCCCACCGTCTGGGCCAGCCGGCGGCTGGACCTGGGCGAATTCACGGCCTGGGTCAACGACGCGCTGGAGGCCGCCAGCTTTGTGCCGCCTTA
>SCRR01000214.1 GCA_004322085.1 Burkholderiaceae bacterium | reverse complement strand
GCCACCGGCGGTGTTTTGCCGATCGCATCCGCATCTTCTCCCGCCAGGCGCGCCAACCGTCCGTCGACGTACAAAGTAAAGGAGGACCCAAGCGCCTGCGTAATCTCAGCCATGGTGCCCTGCATCAGTTCGAACCGTGTGCCAGCGGGCACCAGCTCGACCCACACCGGGCGGCGAATCAGCACCGTTTCGCGGTCGCGCCTCATGGTTGTACCTTCGCGCTTGTGGCGTCGTCCAGTTCGGGCCGCTCGGCCTCGGCATCGCCTTGGGCGGTATCCCCGAGTGCGTGCGCCAGAGCGTGCCAGCCCAGCAAGGCGCATTTGATGCGGCTTGGATAGCGCCGCACGGCGGCCAGACTGATCAGCTTGCCAAGGTAGGCATCAGGCTCCTGCTGACCCGTCATCACCGCGCGAAAGCGCTGCTGGATCTGCTGTGCGGCCTCCACGCTCCCCCCCCGCACGGCCTCGGTCATCATCGAGGCAGAGGCGATGCAAATGGCACATCCCAACCCATGGAATCGAATGTCGCGGATCTGGTCCTGTTCGACTTGCAACTGCACACTGATGTCATCTCCGCACTGCGGATTGCGGCCACGCGCCTGATGCGTCCAGGTGGCAAGTTTGCCGAAGTTGCGCGGCGAACGCTTGTGCTCGACCACCACCTCCTGGTAAAGATCGGTGTCGGCACTCATCGGAACACCTTCAACGCACGCGAGACGCCCGCAAGCAAGCGCTCCACCTCGTCATGGGTGTTGTAAGCCGCAAACGAAGCACGCGTGGTCGGCCCGACACCCAGGTGATCCAGCAGCGGCTGCGCGCAGTGGTGGCCGGTGCGCACCGCGATGCCGTCTTCGTCCAGCAACGTGCCCATGTCATGCGGATGCACATCATCGGCCACGAAAGAGACTATCGCCGACAATCCGGCTTGGGGTGTGAGAACCCGGATGCCGTCAATGCCCTTCAGACCTTTCGCCGCGTGTTCGCGCAACGCGCCCAGATGTCGTTCGAGCGGCTCATGCCCGATGGATGTGATGAACGCTGCGGCGGCAGCCATCCCGATCGTACCGGCGACGTGCGGCGTGCCGCCTTCCAGGCGGGCCGGCAAACCTGTAAACCCCGCGCTATCCAGCGACACCCAGTCCACCATATCGCCGCCAAACCTCAGCGGCACCAGCCGCTCCAGCGCGGCGCGGCGCCCGACGAGCGCGCCCATGCCCATGGGGCCGTACATCTTGTGCGCGGAGAACGCCATGAAGTCGCATGCCAGCGTGCTCAGCTGCAGCGCGCTGTGACCTACGGCCTGCGCCGCATCGAGCACAGTCAACGCACCGGCCTGCGCGGCCAGCGCCAACAAATCTTCGTAGGGTGGACGATAGCCTGTGGCATTGGAGCACGCGGTCAGTGCGAACACGCGGGTACGCGACGACAGCAGCGATTTCAAATCCCGTGCATGCACCCGGCCCTCGGCGTCCGGCATCAGAAACCGCAAAGTGGCACCGCTGCGACGCGCTGCCTGCTGCCACGGCACCAGATTGGCGTGGTGCTCAAGACCACTCACAATGATCTCGTCGCCGGGGCGGATCACGGCTGGCGCCCCATCGCTCACCGACAGCCCTTGCGCCACCATGTTGAGCGCCTCCGTGGTGCCGGAGGTAAAGATCAATTCGTGTGACGAATCCGCTCCAACAAAGCGCTTGACACTGGTGCGCGCATTTTCATAGGCGTCGGTGGCGCGCTGGCTCAGCGTGTGAACACCGCGATGAATGTTGGCTCGATCGTGCTGCTCGAAACCGTTCATTGCAGCCAGCACCGATTGCGGCATCTGGGTCGTAGCAGCGTTGTCAAGATAGGCCAGTGGTGCGTCGTGAACACGCTGTGCCAATACCGGAAACTGCGCGGCGATCTGCTCCAGCGCGACCGGCAGGTTGGATGACTCACTCATGCGACAGCTCCTTACCGGCGGCCAGGTAGCGGGCAACCGCGCCGGCCAGCAGCGTGCTCAGGCCGAGCGCCTGCATCACTTCCGGATCATCCATGCTGCGTTCGAGCACGGCGGTCAACAAGCCTTCGATGATCAATGCGCGCGCACTGCTTTCGTCCAGGCCACGCTGACGCGCATAGAACAGTGCCTCTTCCGGCAGCGCGCCCCAAGTGGCGCCGTGCACCGCCTCCACGTTGTCGTGGTTGATTTCGAGATGCGGTCGCAGGACCAGTTTGGGTTGGCCACCCGTGGGGATTCCACTCAGCCGCTGGCGCACGGAAGCTTCGTCAGCACCCGCCGCAATGCGACTGTAGGCATTCACGACGCCGCGTGCCTTGCCGCTGGCCAGCACCAACGCTTCGACCACACTGCTCGTACGTACGCCACCGTGAAGCGTCTCCACTTGCTGCTCGAGCGCCGAACCCGCCGCAAACAGTGCGGCGCCGGTACGCACGCGGGCCTGCGCACCCTGCAGATCCAGTTCGACGCGCTGCAGGTGATAGTTGCTGCCGCTGGCAATCAACGCCTGATCGTAACTGGCGCCACGATCCAGGCGCACGTGTATACGATGAGCCAAGCGATCGTCTGCGGACGGCGCAGCCACGCGCAGATGCCGCAAGGTGGCTCCGACGCCGAGGTTGATGTGCACCTCAAGGTTCTGCACAACGGCACCCGCGTGCACACCGTGTTCATGCGATTCGAGAAGTATGCAGTGCATACCGGGCAATACATCGACCACCAGCATGGGCGCTTCCACAGCCGCTTGCGCATGGCGCCGCAGAGCCAGGGAAACCGTCTCACCCTGACGATCCCCCGCTTGCGCCGTCTCGCTTCCTATGCGCAGGCGCAGGCCGCGACTGCACATCGCCTGATGAACCCACGCGAAGCGGTCGACATCACTGTCCCCTGGCGCCATGACCCCTGCGAACAGCTGGGTGCGCTGCGCCGCATCTGCCGCATCAAGCCACTGGGCCTCAACAAACCCCTGACGCGCGGCGTCCAGCGTCTCGAGCGTCCACCCGGCGGTCACATCCTCTTGCGTGGCCGGACCCGCAGCAGGCGGCTCGCTCCCATCACCCAGCCATACCTGCATGCCCGGTGGCGGTAAATGGCGAAAATATTCAGACCGGCTCGGAATCCAGCCGATAGAGGCCAGTCGCTCCCTGGCGGTCAAAACTTCAGCGCGCACTTGATTCATGCGTTCATGCCTCCGCCAACGCCGGCGCCCGCACAAAGCCGGTGCGTGCGATGTCGCGCGCCAGCGCCAGTCCACCGCTCTCGACGATGCGGCCCTGATCGAGTCGATGCACGGAATCGGGCTCCAGTAACTCGATCAACTGCAGATAGTGCGACACCACGACAAAGGACGTGCCCTGCGCACGCAGCGACTGCACCAGCTTGACCACCGCACGCACGCCATCGACGTCCATGCCGGAGTCGATCTCGTCGAGCAGCGCCAGCCGCGGCTTGAGCAATGCCAGTTGCAGCAACTCATTGCGCTTGCGCTCACCGCCGGAGAAGCCATCGTTGACGGGCCGGTTCAGCATCGCAACGGGCAACCCCAGCTCGCCAGCCGCGGTACGGGCGCTGGCCAGAAAATCAAAGGCGTCTAGCGGTGACTCACTGCGTGATTCACGCACTGCGTTGAGCGCGCTGCGGATGAACAAGCCGTTTTTCACGCCCGGAATATCGGGTGGCGCCTGAAATGAGAGGAAAAGCCCGGCGCGCGCACGCGCCTCGGGGTTCATTGCCAATAGGTCCTGCCCGCCAAAAAGTGCTTCACCCGACACCACGTGGTAGCGCGGATGCCCGGCCAGAGTCAGGCCCAGCGTGCTCTTGCCACTGCCGTTGGCGCCCATCAGCACCACGAGCGCGCCAGCCGGCACCGCCAACGACACCGACTTGAGCACGTTCTGCTCGCCCACGTTGACGCGCAGATCGCGCACCTCCAGCAGCGATTCCGATGGTTTCATGTTCTTCCTTTGTTCATTCTTCATCCGACGGCGCCTTCCAGCGACACGGCCAGCAAGGCCTTCGCCTCGAGCGCAAATTCCATCGGCAGCTCCTCCAGCACGGCCTGGCAAAAACCCCCGACGATCAGCGACGTGGCCTCCTGCGGGTCAATGCCCCGCTGCTGGCAATAAAACAGGCGTTCCTCCGAGATACGCGTGGTGGTCGCTTCATGCTCGACCACTGCATCGTCGCGCGCGGCCTCGATGTAGGGAAAGGTATGGGCACCGCAGTGCGAACCGATCAGCAGCGAATCGCACTGCGTGTGGTTAGCAGCCCCGGCGGCGGTGGGCGCCACGCGCACCAAGCCGCGGTAGCTGTTTTGTGCATGCCCGGCGCTGATGCCCTTGGAGACAATACGGCTCTTGGTGTTGCGCCCCAAGTGGATCATCTTGGTGCCGGTGTCTGCCTGCTGGAAGTGATTCGACACCGCTATCGAATAAAACTCGCCGCTGGAGTCATCGCCGCGCAGCACCACGCTGGGATACTTCCAGGTGATGGCCGAGCCGGTTTCGATCTGCGTCCACGCGATATGCGAGCGTTTGCCCGCGCACAGTCCGCGCTTGGTCACGAAGTTGTAAATGCCGCCGCGCCCATTCTCGTCACCCGGATACCAGTTTTGCACCGTCGAGTACTTGATGTGGGCGTCGTCGTGCGCAATCAGTTCCACCACCGCCGCGTGCAGCTGGTTTTCATCGCGCTGGGGCGCAGTACAGCCTTCCAGATAGCTGACATGGCTGCCGGCCTCGGCAATGATCAGCGTGCGCTCGAACTGCCCCGTATTGGGGGCGTTGATCCGGAAGTAGGACGACAATTCCATTGGGCAGCGCACGCCCTTCGGAACAAAGACGAAGGAGCCGTCGGAAAACACCGCGGAGTTCAGCGCGGCGTAGAAGTTATCGCCCAGTGGTACGACGGATCCCAGATACTGCTCGACCAGCTCAGGGTGATGCTCCACCGCGTGCGTGAACGAGCAGAAAATCACGCCGACCTCGGCCAGTTGCTCCCGAAAGGTAGTGCCCACCGACACGGAGTCAAACACCGCGTCCACGGCTACACCCGCGAGTCGGGCACGTTCGTGCAGCGGCACGTTGAGCTTTTCGTAGGTCTCGAGCAGCTTGGGGTCCACATCGGCCAAGCTCTTGGGGCCGTCCTTCAGCGACTTCGGGGCCGAATAGTAACTAAGCGCCTGAAAATCGACCGGCGCGACGCGCAGCTTGCCCCACTCGGGCAGCGGCATGGTGCGCCAGTGCGCGAAAGCTTCAAGGCGCCTTTTCAGAAGAAACGCGGGCTCGTGCTTGCGCTTCGAGATGGCGCGGACAATGTCCTCATTCAGCCCGGGCGGCAACGAGTCAGACTCGACATCGGTAAAGAAACCATGTCGGTACTGACCATCAAGCGCCTGCACCAGCGGTGCAGCTTGTTCAGCAAGAGCCATTCATTACCTCCAGACCACCACATACATAACAGCTAAAACTCCAATGGCACAGCATCACGGTACTCCAGAATCCCACCCACCTGCGCACGACAGCCGCGCGGCCGTCTTAGGTTCATATTTTATACATCTTAGAACCGACGATGAGATTGAAGAGCATTGTCATCGAATAGATCAGGGACTTGCGCGCCGTCGCTGCGCGCCATGGGCGCAGCGCTCCGCTCCCAGGCGATTCCAGAATTCGCGATCGTCGGCAAAATTTGTAAATGTCAATCATTTAATTTGGCATGAATGCGACTGAAAATCGATTTGTCCGTCGCCCGATACCGTGTAAAACAGACGGCCAGGCCACGTGAGCGGCACTTTTATGCTCGCTAACCGTCAGACAGTTCATGTGCCGTGTGCTACCGGCTCTGCCTGCTACCCCGCAAAATGAACTCCCGAAACGACCACAATGCCCATCGAACTCAACCAGGATAAGGCAGCGGCGCCCCCGCCAGACAAATCACCACCTGCAGGAACCCCATCACTGAGCGACTTGCGGCGAAAAAATAGCAAGCTGGGCCTGATGTTGGCCAGTTGGGCCACATCGGTATTCGCAATCGCCATTATCGTCGTTGTCGTGGTCCACCACGTTGAAATTCACCATGTCCTCGCCGCGCACTGAAAGCGGCGCGCCGCTTGCTTTTCCGTTTCGGATCACGCGGCGGCGCATTCCAGAGTTCGTCGCAGCAGTGTGCCTGGCCCCGATGACCCTCCTGCTGACTGGCTGCAATGAGACTGCTTCCTGGCATTCAACGGATGTCTCAGGCAGCGCGCCCCCGCTTCAGTTCACCATGACGCGGGCGTCTGACGGCAAACTCGTGACCAACGCGGACTACCGCGGACAGGTGGTGATGCTGTATTTCGGCTATACCTTTTGTCCTGACGTGTGCCCTACGACGCTCGCCAACCTCACGCAGATTCTCGCGCAGCTCGGACCGGATGCCCAGCAAATTCGCGTGCTTTTCGTCACCGTCGATCCGCACCGTGACACGCTTGCGGTGCTTGCGGCCTATGTGCAGAATTTCGCACGGCAGATCGACGGACTGCGCGGCACGGCAGACCAACTCGAGTCACTGGCGCGCCGCTATCGCCTCGTTTACTCCGTGACGCCAGAAACCAGGGCCCACCCATACGAAGTCACGCACGCCTCGGCCATCTATGTTTTCGACCGATCCGGTGCAGCGCGTTTCCTGGTGCCCTCCCTGACGTCCGCGACGCCCGACATTACGGGCGTTGTGCTGGACCTCAAGCGGCTCATCTCGGAAAAAAGCGACTCGCACACCTGACCGGATGCCGCGTCCGATGACGCCGTAGCAGCCTATTTGCCGGCCACGCCGCGTACCGGGAAGTTCGTCGTGAGTTCGTCGCCGCTCTTGAAACGAAGTGTCACGGGGACCGAATGCCCGGGAATCATGCCGCTTGACGGTGACACGCACATCAGATGATAGCCACCCGGCGCAAAAACAACTTCGCCATGCGCGGGAACGTCAACACCTTTCACCATGGTCATACTGTCCGCGCCATTTTCGCTGATGCTCTGGTGCAACATCAGCATGCCACAGGCTGGTGACGCGGCGCCGACCAGAATGCGATTGCGCGCAGTCCGGTTCGATAACGTGAAGTACCCCGCTGCCGGGCGCGACGGCATGATGAAACGCATCCAGGGCACACTGACCTGGACGCCCTGCGCGGCGGCCCTCGCCATCGTGGTGCCAGCAAGCACGCCAACGAGAAGAAGGCATGTAAAAAACGCCCTGCTGAAGACCTTCTTAATGGGGGGTAAGTGATGCCGATATGTCATTCGCGACCTCCGGGGTGGATCTGTCGTGAAGTATCAATGCGTGCAGTACCAGCAGCGCACCGATCACACTCATCATGGACGGTGGAATCCAGATCACGAGCCCACCGATAAGCTGGTCTTCAAGCGCGCCAATCGAGGGGAACAGTCGCCCGCACAGGTCGTAATAGGGATAAAGATCATGCGTCGAGAACGTGATCAAGGCCCCCAAGATAATCTGCGGAAACATGACCCCGACCGCAAGCGCAATGCGTGCGCCGTATGAAATCCTTGCCGGAGGATTTGGCCGCGGATCCAGCACCAGAGACCAGAACAGGATCCCGTCGAGCACCATGCTCCAGTTCATCACGGCATAAAGCCGATGATCGATCATCGCCCGGAAGTGGATCGACGGGATGAGCCAGAAATAGAAAAGCCCAACGAAAAGAAACGCTGCCAGAAACGGTTGCTGCAAGACGCGGATTGCTGATTGGACAGGGCGCTGGACAACGAGCTGGCGCAGCCAACGCGGCATACCACGACTGATCGGTCCCCCCGCGCAACCCAGAGCGATCAGGAACGGACCAACATGGTGCATCACGATGTGCTGAATGCGATTCACGAAGAACATGTGCTGAGCCATGTAATCGAACCGCGTTTGCGTGACGCCGTAAAGGGCAGCCATGCCCAGGAGGAAAGCAAGGCGCCGTCCGGCGGGCAATCGAGCCCGTACCGGCGTGCGCGCGAGCCCGCGAAAGAACCAGACCACAGCCAGCACCGTCGCCAAATACTCCAGCCAGGAAAAATCCCACGGCCCCGATGCCGGCATCGCCGACGGATGAAATTCAGACACCCCATACAACAGCACGCCTAGCGCCAAAATGGCAGCAAGCTGGGCCTTGGGACCACGCGTGGCCCACAAAAGCTGCTGAAGTCCCCGCCTCACCGTCAGGTTCCTTTCACGCCGCGAGATATACATTCGACCTTGCCTTGACGAAAACCCGCCATGCGTGATCCTCGTGCATCTTTTCTCCGTAGCGCAGCGTCTCAGGGCGACAGGGCCTTGTCGACACCAGCCGGCTTATAAACCGATGGCCTGCAGACCGGCTCGCGCAATCTGTGCATCTTCACTGGATTTGACGCCACTGACCCCGACCGCACCGACACACTGCCCCTCTTTCATGACCACCACGCCACCCTCGAGCATCCCCGCCAACCCGCGCACACTCAGGAACGCGGTTCGTCCGCCATTGATAATGTTCTCGTAGCCCTTGCTATCGCGGCGCCCCAGCGCAGCGGTGGATGCCTTGGCCGGCGCAATTTCGGCAGAAACCGGCGCGGCGCCATCCAGTCTTTGCAGCCACAGCAAGTGGCCGCCGTCATCCACGATTGCAATACTCACAGCCCAGTGGTTGCGCAGCGCTTCCGCTTCCGCGGCAGCGGCAATCTTCTTGACATCGGCGAGTTCCAGGACAGGTTTGCTTTTCATGATTTCACGCGCAACAGCGGCCAAATGTCCAAGCATAGCGACTGGGCCCCGGCCCTGCTGACAACCAGAGTGAAAAGTAACCTTACAAAAAATAGGAAGCGTCGCCCGCGGTATTCGTGCCGGGCGCTTGAATCACCCTAGAATGTCCTTATCTGAAAGTACGGTTTGTAAGGAGTCGAAATCATGGTTGATCAAGTGCAAGTCGCGCAGCAGGGCGCAGGCTACGGGTATGCGATCTCGCAGGAGCAGCGCAACAAGGTGATGCGCAACACCTACTGGCTGCTGGCATTGAGTCTGGTTCCGACCGTGCTGGGCGCCTGGCTGGGTGTCGCCACCGGTATCACGCGCTCGCTGACCGGGGGCATGGGACTGATGGTGTTCATGGTCGGCGCCTTCGGCCTGATGTTCGCCGTCGAGAAGACCAAAAACTCGGCGGCTGGCGTCCCCATCCTGCTGGGCTTTACCTTCTTCATGGGTTTGATGCTGTCGCGCATGATCGCGGCCATCCTGGGTTTCAAAAACGGGCCCGAGCTGATCATGACGGCCTTTGGCGGCACGGCGGGCGTGTTCTTTGTGATGGCGAGCCTGGCCAGCGTCATCAAGCGCGACCTGTCGGGCCTGGGCAAATGGCTGTTTGTCGGCGCCGTGGTGCTGATGATCGGTGCTGTCATCAACATCTTTGTCGGCTCGACCGCCGGCATGATGGCGGTCTCGGTCGCCGCCATCGGCATCTTCAGCGCCTTCATGCTGTATGACCTCAAGCGCATCCTCGATGGCGGCGAGACCAACTATATCAGCGCCACCCTTGCGCTGTACCTGGACCTGTTCAATGTGTTCCAGAGCCTGCTGGCACTGTTGGGCATCTTCGGCGGCCAGCGCGACTGACCCTCGCCGTTCACCACAGGGAAACGGGGCCTCGAAGGCCCCGTTTTTTTATGCCAGCTCGAACACCGCGATGCTTTCCACGTGCGCGGTATGCGCAAACATGTTCACCACGCCCGCCGCGGTGCAGCGGTAACCAGCCAGATGCACCAGCAGATTGGCGTCGCGCGCCAGCGTAGCCGGGTTGCAGCTGACGTAGACGATACGCCTGGGCGGCGTCCAAGCGCCGCCCAGCCCCGCGCCGTGCCGCGCCCCGTCGCCCGCGCGCAATTCAGGCTGCTGCTGCAGATCGGCCAGCGCCTTGAACAGCGCAAACGCGCCCTCGCGCGGCGGGTCCACCAGCCATTTGTCGGCCGCGCCATCC
>SCRR01000016.1 GCA_004322085.1 Burkholderiaceae bacterium | reverse complement strand
GTGAAACTGGTGCGCACGATGTAGGGCGAAGCCTCGGTGATGCTCGAGGTGGCCGCGGCCATCACCACTTCAGGCGTCCTGGACTGCGTGGCAATCGGCGCCGTGGCCAGCGCCGACGGCGTGATGCCAAAGCCGGCCAGCACGTTGACCTTGTCGTTCACCACCAGTTCCTGCGCCAGCCGCTTGGTCACGTCGGGCAGGCTGGTGTCGTCCTTGACGATCAGCTCGACCTTCTTGCCGGCCACCATGCCGCCGTTTTGCGCCATGTACAGGCGCACGCCCGCTTCGACCTGGCGCCCGGTGGAGGCCTGTTGCCCGGTCATGGGCAGGATCAGGCCGACCTTGAAGGTGTTGTCTTGCGCCAGAACACTGAACGACGGCAGCGACAGGGCGGCCAGGGCGGTTGCGCTGAGGAATACTCTCTTTTTCATGATGTCTCCAGGGTGAATCAGGGTTGTGGAAATCGTCGCTGGTCAGACACAGTGGCGCCATCGGATGAAACCCGCATCGCACTATCACGATGGATGGGCTTGTCCGCAAGACCAATTTGCGACTACTTGCTATAGCAATATGCGATAACGCCGCGAGTGGCAAACCGCAATCTCAGGAGTGCGCGCGGATCAGCCGCACGCCAGGCATCTGATCCAGGTGTCGGCTTTGAAGGGCCTCGCGCAAATTGCGCTGGGCGATGCGCGAGTGCTCGCGCATGATGGCTTCGGCACGTGCCCCTTCACGAGCGGCGATCGCATCGAGCACCTGCCGGTGCTGGTCTTGCGCCACGACAAGCATGTCGCGCGCCTGCGGCGAGTTGGCTTGCCGCACGACAAAACCCGAAGGCGAGGCAAACGGCAGGTTCACGACCCGCTCCAGTTCGCGCGCCACAGTATGGCTACCGGCCATGCTGCCCAGCACGGTGTGAAACCGCTCGTTCAGCGTCACGTAGCGGGAAAACGCCTCATCATCGAGCGCGTACTGGCTCAGCACATCGTCGATCCGGTCCAGGCATTCGCGCGGGGCGGCAAGCAGCGCCGGGGCCACGCCGCGCTCCGCTGCCAGGCGCGCCAGCAGGCCTTCCAGCGTGCCGCGCAACTCGATGGCCTCAGACACGTCGCGCTCGGAGAAGATGCGCGCCGCATAGCCACCATTGGGCAGCGCATCGAGCAGGCCCTCTTGCTCCAGCCGCATCAGGGCCGCCCGGATGGGGGTGCGCGAGACGCCCAGCTTCTCGACGATGGACAACTCGGCGATGCGCGCGCCGCCGGGCAACTCGCCCGCCAGAATCATCTCGCGCAGCCGCAGTTGCGCCTTCACGGCCTGCGAAGTGCCAGCGTCAGGAACATCGGCAGCGATCGGATGGGGTGCATTCATGGATGAGGCAGGACAGGTTGATGTGTGTGCTCAGGAGATTTTATTGTATACATTAAATAGAAATTTAACCTGAATAAGCCAATATCTACCGCCATAAATCAAATTTATGTATACATAAATTTGATCCCAAAGCATAATTACATCGCAAACCCATCGCGCACGACGGCCTCGTGCCGCAACCTCGCAGGCACGGCCGCATGGTTTCACACTTTCTCTGGAGCGAGTCATGTTTCCCAAAAATGCCTGGTACGTCGCCTGTACGCCGGCCGAGATCGCCGACAAACCGCTGGGGCGGCAGATTTGCGACGAGAAGATCGTTTTTTTCCGGGGCCTCGACGGCAAGGTCGCGGCGCTGGAGGACTTTTGCCCGCACCGGGGCGCGCGCCTGTCGCTGGGCAAGGTCTGCGACGACGGGACCCTCATGTGCGGCTATCACGGACTGCGGGTCGGCTGTGACGGCAAGACCGTCTCCATGCCGGGCCAGCGGGTGCAGGGTTTCCCGCGCACACGCAGCTTTCCGGTGGTGGAGCGCTACGGATTCATCTGGGTCTGGACCGGCGACGAAAAACTGGCGGATGCCGCGAAAATCCACCATCTCGAATGGGCGGATCACCCGGAGTGGGCCTATGGCGGTGGTCTGTACCACATCAACTGCAACTACCGGCTGATGATCGACAACCTCATGGACCTCACCCATGAGGCCTATGTGCACACCACCAGCATCGGACAGACTGAAATCGACCAGGCACCCGTCACCACCAAACTGGACGGAGACATCGTCACAACCAGCCGCTTCATGGACAACGTGATGCCGCCACCGTTCTGGCGCGCCAATCTGCGCGGCAACAATATGGCCGATGACGTTCCGGTCGATCGCTGGCAGATTTCGCGCTTCACGCCACCGTGCCACGTGATGATCGAGGTCGGCGTCGCGCACGCCGGCAAGGGCGGCTACCATGCGGACGCCAAGGACAAGGTCTACAGCATCGTGGTGGACTTCTGCACGCCCGAGACCGAGACATCGATGTGGTACTTCTGGAGCATGGCGCGCAACTTCAACCCCGGGGATGAAGCGCTCACTGCGTCCATTCGCGCGGGACAGGCAAAAGTGTTCGCGGAGGATCTGGCGGTTCTCGAGGCGCAGCAGGAAAACGTTGCGCAGTACCCCGAGCGACGCCTGCTGATGCTCAACATCGATGCAGGCGGCGTACAGTCGCGGCGCATACTGGATCGTCTCATCGCGCAGGAAGCAGATCGGTGAACGCCATGGAAACCATTGCCGTCAAGGTCATCAAAAAGACCCGCGAAGCGGACGACATCGTCAGCTTCGAGCTGGCACGCGCGGATGGCGCGCCCTTGCCACCGTTCAGCGCCGGATCGCATATCGACGTGCAGGTTCCGGGCGGGCTCACGCGCCAGTACTCGCTGTGCAACGCCAGCGTCGAGCAGCACCGTTACCGGATTGCCGTGTTGCGCGACCCAACCTCGCGCGGTGGCTCCGTGGCCATGCACGATGCGGTGAACGAAGGCGACGAAATCCACATCAGCGAGCCCAAGAACCATTTCCCGCTTCAACACGCCCAGCACTCGCTGCTGTTTGCCGGCGGTATCGGCGTGACGCCGCTGCTGTGCATGGCCGAGCGGCTCGCGCAGGTCGGCGCAGACTTCACCCTGCACTACTGCACGCGCTCGCCCCAGCGCACCGCGTTTCGCGAGGACATCGACGCCTCGCGATTCTCAAGCCGGGTTCAATTCCACTTCGATGCGGGGCCGCCGGCGCAAAAATTGGACCTTGAAGCCATTCTCACGGCACCCGCACCCGACACACAACTCTATGTCTGCGGCCCGAGCGGATTCATCGACTACGTGCTGGGTACGGCGAAGGCTAAGGGCTGGCCTGGCGACCAGCTTCATGTGGAGTACTTCAGCGCGGCGGCGCAGGACACTTCCGCCGACACTGGCTTCGAAGTCAAGATCGCCAGTACCGGGAAATCCTATGCCATTGCCCCTGACAAAACCATCATCCAGGTGCTCAAGGACAACGGCATCGAAATCCTCACCTCGTGCGAGCAGGGC
>SCRR01000213.1 GCA_004322085.1 Burkholderiaceae bacterium | reverse complement strand
CTGGTGCCGGTCGACCTGGTGGTGGACCACTCGGTCATGGTCGACTACTACGGCATCCAGAATGCGCTGGCGCTGAACATGGAGCTGGAATTCAAGCGCAACCGCGAGCGCTATCAGTTCATGAAGTGGGGCATGCAGGCGTTCGACACGTTCCGCGTCGTGCCGCCGGGCGTGGGCATTTGCCACCAGGTCAACCTGGAGTACCTGGGGCGCGGCGTGCACCGGACCAAGGACCATGTTTATTACCCCGACACACTGGTCGGCACCGACAGCCACACCACGATGATCAACGGCATTGGCGTGGTCGGCTGGGGCGTGGGCGGCATCGAGGCCGAAGCCGCCATGCTGGGCCAGCCGGTCTATCTGCTGACGCCCGATGTGGTCGGCATGGAACTCACGGGGCGGCTGCGCGAGGGCGTGACGGCGACCGACCTGGTGCTGACAGTGACCCAGGTGCTGCGCCAGCACAAGGTGGTAGGCAAGTTTGTCGAGTTTTTTGGTGAAGGCACGCGCACGCTGGCGGTGCCGGACCGGGCCACGTTGGGCAATATGTCGCCCGAGTGTGGCGCCACCATGAACCTGTTCCCGGTGGACGAGAAGACCCTCGAGTACTTTGCCGGTACTGGCCGCACCAAGGACGAGATCGAGGTTTTCGAGGCCTACTTCAAGGCCCAGGGGCTGTTTGGTGTGCCCAAGTCGGGCGAGATCGATTACTCGCAGGTGATCCGGCTCGATCTGGGCGATGTGACGCCCAGCCTGGCCGGCCCGCGGCGCCCGCAGGACCGCATCGAGCTGGGCAAGATGAAAACCCAGTTTGCCTCGCTGTTTTCCAAACCCAACGCCGAGAATGGCTTCAACCAGAGCGCGGACCGGCTGGACACGCGCTACCCGGTGCATACCACGGTCCCGGGTGTCAATGGTGCGCCGCCGGCGCCGCCGCTGCCGCTGGGTGCCTCGCGCGACATGGCGGAAATGGTGCTGAACCGGCCCACGCTGGAATCAAGCAAGGCGCATGCCGGGGTGCCCACACCCCTGGAGCGCGACATCACGCTGGGCAATGGCGATGTGCTGATTGCCGCCATCACGAGCTGCACCAACACCTCCAACCCCAGCGTGATGCTGGCAGCAGGCCTGCTGGCCAAAAAGGCGGTGCAGGCGGGCCTGCGCGTGCAGCGGCACATCAAGACCTCGCTCGCGCCCGGCTCGCGCATCGTCACCGAGTACCTGACGCAGACTGGCCTGATGCCGTATCTGGAGCAACTGGGCTTCGGGCTGGTCGGCTATGGATGCACCACCTGCATCGGCAATTCGGGTGACCTCACGCCGCCGCTGAACGAAGCGATCAACCAGCACAACCTGGTGTGCGCCGCCGTGCTCTCGGGCAACCGCAACTTCGAGGCGCGCATCCACCCCAACATCAAGGCGAACTTTCTGGCCAGCCCGCCGCTGGTGGTCGCGTTTGCGCTTGCCGGCACGGTACGGCGCGACCTCATGACCGAGCCGGTGGGCCGGGGCACGGGCGGCAAGGATGTGTACTTGGGCGACATCTGGCCGACCAGCGACGAAATCTACAAGCTCATGAAATTCGCCATGAACGGCAAGGCGTTCCGCGAGAACTACGCGCGCATCGCGAGCCAGCCCGGCGCGCTGTGGGAAGAGATCGAGGGCGCGGCGGGCGAAGCCTACGTCTGGCCGCCCAGCACCTATATTGCCGAGCCACCGTTCTTCGACGGATTTGCGCTGGAGAAGGGCGCGTCCAGGTCGGACGCCGTCGGGGCGATCGAGGTGAAGGGCGCGCGCATCATGGCGCTGTTCGGCGATTCGATCACGACCGACCATATCTCGCCTGCGGGCGCGATTGCGCAGGGCTCGCCGGCCGGCCAGTGGCTGCTGCAAAACGGCGTGACCCGGGCCGACTTCAACAGCTACGGCTCGCGCCGCGGTAACCACGACGTGATGATGCGCGGCACCTTTGCCAACGTGCGCATCAAGAACCTCATGATTCCGCCCGGCACCGACGGCTCGCGCGAGGAGGGCGGGGTCACGCTGTTCCAGCCCGACGGCAACAAGATGTTCATCTACGATGCGGCCATGAAGTACATCGCGGCCGGTGTGCCGACCGTGGTGTTCGCGGGCGAGGAATACGGCAATGGCTCCAGTCGCGACTGGGCCGCCAAGGGCACGCTGTTGCTCGGCATCAAGGCCGTGGTTGCCAAAAGCTTCGAGCGCATCCACCGCAGCAACCTGGTGGGTATGGGCGTGCTGCCGCTGCAGTTCAAGGGTGCCGACTCGTGGCAGTCGCTCGGGCTCACGGGCAACGAGGTGATCGCCATTACGCCGCATCCTGATCTCAAACCGCAAAGCGATGCGCGGCTGGTGATCACGCGCAGCGATGGCAGCCAGGTGGAGGTGACGGTCACGCTGCGCATCGACACACCGATCGAGGTGGACTACTACCGCAA
>SCRR01000212.1 GCA_004322085.1 Burkholderiaceae bacterium | reverse complement strand
CGCGCCGGGCGCAGCGCGCTCTTGGGCCGGAAGGCCTTGCACACTTCGTCGTTCGTTTCCAGGTACGGCCCGCCGATCAGGTCGATGCAGTACGGCACGGCCGCGAAGATGCCCGCCACCGCTTGCGATCCATCGGCGTTGCGCAGGCCTTCAAGCGTCTCGGCAATCGACTTGGGCTGGCCGGGCAGGTTGATGATCAGGCTTTGGTTGCGTACCACGGCGCACTGGCGCGACAGGATCGCGGTCGGTACGAAATGCAGGCTGATCTGGCGCATCTGTTCGCCAAAACCCGGCATCTGTTTGTGCGCCACCGCCAGCGTGGCTTCGGGCGTGACGTCGCGCGGCGCCGGGCCGGTGCCACCGGTGGTCAGCACCAGTGCACAGCCGGCATCGACCAGCTCGATCAGCGCGGCGCTAATGGCCTCCTGTTCGTCTGGGATCAGCCGCGCCTCGAACTGCACGGGGTTTTTGAGCGCGCGCGTGAGCCAGTCTTTCAACGCGGGCAGGCCCTTGTCTTCATAGACGCCTTTGGAAGCGCGGTCGCTGACGGAGACGATGCCAATCCGGACGGTGTCGAACGGGGTTGCTTGCTGAGTATTCATGGTGTGTGTGCTGCCGGCGTGGCGCCGGCGTTGTCCTTGGTGGTGAGCTGTTCCCGCACCAGTTGGTAGATGTCGCGATAGGCGCGGCCATGGCGCGGGGCTTCGCCGGGTTTGCCGGGCTTGGCGTCCTTGCGCGCCTGGCGGATCAGCGCGCGCAGTTGCTGGGTGTCGGTCTGCGCAAATTCGCCGAGCCAGCGGCCCAGCGCGTCTTCGTCGGCAATCAGCGCGTCGCGCCATTGCTCGGCCAGGTGCAAGTTGAGCGTCTCCTGCGCCGAGCCGCTGTGCTGCTCGTCCAGCGCCGCGCGGATCGCGAGCGGCGTCCCGGGCGGAAGCAGACGCATCAGCTTGCCGATGAACTGCATCTGGCGGCGTTTGCCCTCGAAGTTGGTGATGCGCTTGGCCTCCTGCACCGCATCCTGCAGTTTCTCCGGCAGGTCCAGCGGTTTGAGCAGGTCGGCGCGCAGCAACAGCAGATCTTCGCCAAGTTTTTGCAGCTCCGCGCTCTCGCGCTTGAGGTCGGTCCGGCTCGGCGCGTCGCTGCCCTTGAGCTCGCGCTTAAGCTCCAGGTCGAGTTCGCTGCCCTGCGCCACGAATTTGCCGTGGACGAAGTAGCCTTTGGTGGGTTTGCGTGACATGGTCGGGGTGATCGGGAGGGGCGGCGGCCCGAGGCCACTGCGACAAGTATCATAGCTGTCGATATGAAAAAACCATCCCAAGCTGCCCCCGCCAGCCTCGCGCGCGTCGACAGCGGCTTCAGTTACAGCCGCCTCTTTTTCGAAGACCTCGTGGACAGCGCGCTGGCGCATGCCAAAAAACTCGGCGCTACCGACGCCGGGGCCGAAGCGTCCGAGGGCTGCGGCCTGAGCGTGTCGGTGCGCAAGGGCGAGCTGGAGAACGTGGAGCGCAACCGCGACAAGTCGCTGGGCGTGACGGTCTACATCGGCAACCGGCGCGGCAACGCCAGTACCTCGGATTTTTCCGGGGCCGCAATCGAGCAGACTGTGCAAGCGGCCTACGACATTGCGCGCTTCACGGCCGAAGACCCGGTGGCCGGACTGCCGGATGTGGGCGACATTGCCACGGAGCAACCGGATCTTGATTTGTTCCACCCTTGGGCCATCACCAGCGAGCAGGCCGCCGCGCTGGCCCAGCGCTGCGAGACCGCCGCGCTGCAGACGGACCGGCGCATCACCAACAGCGAAGGCGCGGGCGTGTCGGCGCAGCAGTCGCATTTTTTCAGCGCGCACACGCACGGCTTTCGCGGCGGCTATGCGAGTTCGCGCCACAGTCTGTCGGTGGCGCCCATTGCCTCCAACCCTGGCAAAAAGCAGGACATGCAGCGCGACGCCTGGTACAGCTCGATGCGCGATGCCACCGAGCTGGCGTCACCCGAGGCCATCGGCCGCTATGCCGCCGAGCGCGCCCTGAGCCGCCTCAAATCGCGCAAGATCGCCACCACGGAATGCCCGGTGCTGTTCGAATCGCCGCTGGCGGCGGGGCTGCTGGGCGCGCTGGTGCAGGCAGTGAGTGGCGGCGCGCTGTACCGCAAGAGTACGTTTTTGCTCGATTCGCTGGGCAAGCCGGTGCTGCCTGAGCACATCGACATTCTGGAGGACCCGTTCGTCAAACGCGGCAAGGGCAGTTCGCCATTCGACGACGAAGGCGTCCGGGTGCGGGCGCGCAAGGTGGTCGATGCCGGGCGCCTGGAAGGGTATTTTTTGAGCACCTATTCGGCGCGCAAGCTCGGCATGAAAACCACCGGCAACGCGGGCGGATCGCACAACCTGACCTTGACATCGCGCCTGACGCGAGCCGGCGACGATCTGGACGCGATGCTGCAAAAGCTCGGCACCGGCCTGTTCGTGATCGAGCTCATGGGGCAGGGCGTGAACTATGTGACGGGCGACTACTCGCGCGGCGCCAGCGGCTTTTGGGTCGAGAACGGGCGCATCGCCTACCCGGTGGAAGAGATCACCATTGCCGGCAATCTCAAAGACATGCTGATGGGCATCACGGCGGTGGGTGCCGACGCGTACAACCACGGCGCCAAGACGGTTGGCTCGGTCCTGGTGAGCCGCATGAAGGTGGCAGGCAGCTGAGCTGCCGTGGGGCTCAGCCCGCCAGGGCGGCCTTCACCGCGGCGCTGACCTGGCCCATGTCGGCCTTGCCGGCGAGTCTGGTCTTGACCACGCCCATCACCTTGCCCATGTCGCCGGGACCCTTGGCACCCAATTCGGCGACGATTGCGCGGACCTGAACCGCCACCTCATCGGCGCTCAGGCGTGCTGGCAGATAGGCCTGCAGCACGGTCGTCTCAAACGCTTCCTTGTCGGCCAGGTCCATGCGGTTGGCCTGGGTGTAGGCGGCAATCGAATCCTTGCGCTGCTTGATGAGCTTGTCCACGATCGCGATCACGGCCACGTCGTCGACCACGACGCGCTCGTCCACCTCTTTTTGCTTGATGGCCGCCAGCAGCAGGCGGATGGTGCCCAGGCGCTCGCTGTCCCTGGCGCGCATGGCGGTCTTCATGTCTTCGGTGATCTGGTCTTTGAGTGACATCGTGTTCTCCGGGAAAATTGTGGGCGCGACCGAGAAGCAAAAAGGCCCGCCAGAGCGTCCCCAGGCGAGCCTTCTTGGTTCCGGTCCGTTGCCGCGTGGGCAACAGACGGAGGGTCCGGAATCAGTACAGCTTCTTGGGCAGCTGCATCGAGCGGATGCGCTTGTAGTTGCGCTTGACTGCGGCAGCCTTTTTGCGCTTGCGCTCGGCGGTGGGCTTCTCGTAGAACTCGCGCGCGCGCAATTCAGTCAGCAGGCCGAGTTTTTCAATGGTGCGCTTGAAGCGGCGCAGGGCCACGTCGAACGGCTCGTTTTCTTTCAGACGGATGGCGGTCATTACGTAATGGTTTCCAAAAATTTGCGGGAAC
>SCRR01000211.1 GCA_004322085.1 Burkholderiaceae bacterium | reverse complement strand
TCGCGTTCGACCTGGCGACGCACCGCGGCTACGACAGCGACCATCCGCGCGTGACGGGCGACGTCGGCAAGGCCGGCGTGGCGATCGACAGCGTGGAGGACATGAAGATCCTGTTCGACCGGATCCCGCTGGACAAGGTCAGTGTCTCCATGACCATGAACGGCGCCGTACTGCCGGTGCTGGCCGGCTACGTGGTCGCGGCCGAAGAGCAGGGCGTGTCGCAGGACAAGCTTTCCGGAACGATTCAGAACGACATTCTGAAAGAGTTCATGGTCCGCAACACCTACATCTACCCGCCCGAGCCGTCGATGCGCATCGTCGGCGACATCATCGAGTACACGGCGCAGCACATGCCGAAGTTCAACTCGATCAGCATCAGCGGCTACCACATGCAGGAAGCCGGCGCCAACCAGGCGCTGGAGCTGGCCTTCACGCTGGCCGACGGCAAGGAATATGTGAAGACCGCCATCGCCAAGGGCATGGACGTCGATGGCTTTGCCGGGCGCCTGTCCTTCTTCTGGGCCATCGGCATGAACTTCTACCTGGAAGTTGCCAAGATGCGCGCGGCGCGGCTGCTGTGGTGCCGCATCATGAAGGGGTTCGGCGCGAAAAGCCCCAAGAGCCTGATGCTGCGCACGCATTGCCAGACCAGCGGCTGGAGCCTGACCGAGCAGGACCCGTACAACAACGTGGTGCGCACCACCATCGAGGCGATGGCAGCGGTGTTCGGCGGTACGCAGAGCCTGCACACCAACAGCTTCGACGAAGCCATTGCGCTGCCGACCGAATTCAGCTCGCGCATCGCACGCAACACCCAACTCATCATCCAGGAGGAGACGCACATCACCAGCGTGGTCGATCCCTGGGCGGGCAGCTACATGATGGAAAAGCTCACGCAGGACATGGCGGACGCGGCCTGGGCCATCATTGGGGAAGTCGATGCCATGGGCGGCATGACGCGCGCCGTGGACAGCGGCTGGGCCAAGCTCAAGATCGAGGCGGCCGCCGCCGAAAAGCAGGCGCGCATCGATTCGGGCAAGGACGTGATTGTCGGCGTCAACAAATACAAACTCAAGACGGAAGATGCGATCGAGACCCGCGACATCGACAACGTGGCGGTGCGTGATGGGCAAATCGCGCGCCTGCAAAAAATCAAGAAGAATCGCGACCAAACCCTTGTGGAGTCTTCACTTTCTGCTATCACCTCTGCAGCAAAGGCGGGCTCAGGCAACCTGCTGGACCTGGCGATCAAGGCCATGCGCGCGCGCGCCACGGTGGGCGAGGTGAGCGATGCGATGGAAAAGGTCTACGGGCGCCACCGCGCCGATACGCAAAAAGTGACCGGCGTGTACGCGGCCGCCTACGACGCAGCCTCCACCGAAGGAGACACGATGGAATTCTGGGAAAGCCTCAAGGCCGAGATCGACGCGTTTGCCGAGAGCCAGGGCCGGCGCCCGCGCGTGATGATTTCCAAGCTGGGCCAGGACGGCCACGATCGCGGCGCCAAGGTGGTGGCCACGGCATTTGCCGACCTCGGCTTCGACGTGGACATCGGCCCGCTGTTCCAGACCCCCGAGGAGTGCGCGCGCCAGGCGATCGAGAATGACGTGCATGCCGTGGGCGTGAGTACGCTCGCAGCCGGCCACAAGACACTGGTGCCCGCCATCCTGGCCGAGCTCAAGAAGCAGGGCGCCGACGACATCGTCGTATTCGTCGGCGGCGTGGTTCCGCGGCAGGACTACCAGATGCTCTATGACGCCGGCGTGAAGGGCATCTACGGCCCCGGCACACCGATTCCGGTCAGCGCCAGGGATGTGCTCGAGCAGATCAAGGCTGCATTGAAGTGAATCAGCAAGCGCTGGTGGAGGCGGTGCTGCACGGCGCGGCCAGCGCGCAGCGCCGTGCCATCGCCAAGGCCATTACGCTGCTCGAATCCACCCGCGCCGACCATCGCGCCCAGGCCGACGAACTGTTGACTGCGATGCTGCCGCACACGGGCAAGGCCTTCCGGCTGGGCATCAGCGGCGTGCCGGGCGTGGGCAAATCCACCTTCATCGAAGCGCTGGGGCTGTACCTGATCGAGCAGGGGCTGCGCGTCGCCGTGCTCACCATCGACCCTTCGTCCACGGTCTCGGGCGGCTCCATTCTGGGCGACAAGACACGCATGGAAAAACTCTCGACACACGAGCGCGCCTACATCCGACCGAGCCCGTCCAGCGGCACGCTGGGCGGCGTGGCCGAGAAAACACGCGAGGCCATGCTGGTGTGCGAGGCCGCGGGCTACGACGTGGTCATCGTCGAGACCGTGGGCGTCGGACAAAGCGAGACGGCGGTCGCCAGCATGACCGACATGTTCGTGCTGATGCAGTTGCCCAACGCGGGCGACGATCTGCAGGCCATCAAGAAGGGCGTGATGGAGCTGGCCGACCTGGTGGTCATCAACAAGGCCGACCTCGATGCCGACGCCGCGCGCCGCGCGCAGGCGCAAATCATGTCGGCGATGCGCCTGTTCGGCCTGGTGAACCATGCGATGGGCCACGCCCAGGCGCAGGGCCCCGACAAGCTGTGGCATCCCCAGGTGATCCAGCTCAGCGCGCTGCACGGCAAGGGTGTGGCCGAATTCTGGGCGGCGGTGACGCAGTACCGGGCGCTGCAGGGCGCCAACGGACGGCTGGCGG
>SCRR01000210.1 GCA_004322085.1 Burkholderiaceae bacterium | reverse complement strand
CGTCAAGGAAGGACATGAGCTGGCCAGTCATGGCTATGGTCACGAGCGCGCGTCTGATCAGACTGAAGCGGCCTTTTTTGCCGACATTCACTTGGCCAAGATCGTGCTGGAAGATTTAGCTGACGGTGAAGTGAATGGCTATCGCGCACCCAGTTTTTCGATCGGCACTGGCAACCTTTGGGCTTTTGACTGCCTGGTGCGAGCCGGCTACCGCTACAGTTCCAGCATCTACCCGATCCGACACGATCACTACGGCATGCCCGACTCGCCGCGATTTGCGCATGAGGTGCGGCCCGGTTTGGTGGAAATTCCGATCACTACCTTACGGATGTTAAATCGTAATTTGCCATCCAGCGGAGGTGGATATTTCCGACTGCTCCCATATTCCGTGTCTCGCTGGATGCTCGGTCGGGTGAACGGACACGATCGCGAGGCAGGCGTCTTCTATTTCCATCCGTGGGAGATTGACACTGGGCAACCCCGCATCGCCGGCATTAGCAGCAAGACTCGTTTTCGCCACTACGTCAACATTGGACGGATGACAGGTCGTTTGAATCGTTTGCTGGACGACTTCAAGTGGGGCCGTATGGACCACGTCTTTCTGGGCAGGTTTACCAAAAATGGCTCCCCCACCTGAGCCGTCGTTGTTGACCGTTAAGCGCCTGCAGCCCCAAGACCTCCCTACAGCGGCGAGGTGGGATGCTTTCGTATTCGGGTGTCCCGAAGCCACCTTTTTCCATCGAGCCGGTTGGCAGAAGATCGTGCGCGACATCTTCGGCCATGACACCTATTTTCTATATGTCGAAGCTGACGGTTCGATCAAGGGTGTTCTTGCACTGGCTCATGTCCGCAGTTGGTTGTTTGGCAGCTCATTGACAAGCCTGCCGTTTGCAGTTTATGGCGGCGTCGCAGCACAAAACCTACAGGCGGCACAGGCCCTGGAAGCTGAGGCTCAGAACATTGCCAAGCGTCTGGGCGTAGCGCACCTTGAGCTGCGCAATGTCAATCCGCGCCATACCGACTGGCCCACACAAGACCTGTACGTCACCTTCCGCAAGGAGATTTTGGCTTCAGAAGAAGCCAACTTGATGGCCATCCCGCGCAAGCAGCGAGCCATGGTGCGAAAGGGTATCAAAAACAGGCTGGCCAGCGAAATTGACGTGGACACAAGCCGATTTTTTTTACTTTACGCCGATAACGTGCTGCGACACGGCACACCCGCCATGCCGAAGCGGTACTTCGATGCCCTGCTGGAAGAGTTTCGCGCCGATTGCGAAGTGCTGACCATCGTGGCACCGGACGGCGGCCCTTTAAGCAGCGTTTTAAGCTTCTACTTTCGCGATGAGGTATTGCCCTATTACGCAGGGGACGACGAGTCCGCGCGCCATCTGGCTGCCAACGATTTCAAATACTGGGAGTTGATGCGCCGCTCCTGCGAGCGCGGGATCAAGGTGTTCGATTATGGCCGCAGCAAGCAAGGCACGGGCTCTTACTCATTCAAGAAGAACTGGGGCTTTGAACCCCAACCCCTGCACTACGAGTATTGCCTTTACAAGCGCGACGCCATTCCGCAAAACAATCCATCCAATGCGAAGTACAGGATACTCATTGCCACGTGGCGGCGCATGCCGATCCGCCTGGCCAACTGGTTGGGGCCCTTTGTCGTCAAGAATCTTGGCTAACCACCCCATGAGTAACCTGCTTTACCTGGTGCACCGACTGCCCTACCCTCCCAACAAGGGCGACAAGGTACGTTCGTACCACCTGCTCAAACACCTGAGCCAGCAGCACCGTGTTTTTTTGGGCACGTTTGTGGACGATCGCGCTGACGAAGCCTATGTCGACACCGTGCGTGCAATCTGCCCCGATTTGCATGTGGTGCGGCTCAGACCGCACATTGCCAAGCTGCGCAGTCTGGCAGGCTTGTTGACGCATCAGGCCCTTGGCCTGCGCTATTACTGGAGCGTCAACCTGCAAGCATGGGTCAATCAGACGCTGGCAAACCAGAAGATCGACGCCATCATCGTTTTTTCATCCGTGATGGCGCAATATGTGCCGACCGCTTCTGGCGGCGCCCTCCCCCCCATGCTGGTCGATTTTGTTGATGTCGATTCTGCCAAATGGACGCAGTATGCGATCAGCCGGAAATGGCCGCTGTCATGGCTGTACAGACGCGAGGGCGAGCGTTTGCTGGCCTACGAGCGCACGATTGCCGTTCGCGCCCAATGCTCTTTTTTTGTCACGGAAAACGAGACAGCCCTATTTCGGAACATGGTCCCCGAAAGCGCAAGCCGGGTTGACGTCATCAGCAACGGCGTAGATGCCGACTATTTTTCGCCCAACACGGCTTCTACCTCTCCCTTCACTGCCAGCGGCGCCCCCGTGGACGAAATACCGCTGGTCTTCACCGGCGCCATGGACTACTGGCCCAACATCGACGCCGTGACCTGGTTCGTGCAGCACATCCTGCCAGGTCTGCTTCGAGCGTGGCCACAGTTGCGTTTCTACATTGTTGGTCGCAGCCCATCGCCTGCCGTTCTGGGGCTGGCCTCGAATAACGTCGTGGTCACCGGCACCGTGCCAGACGTTCGACCCTTCCTGCAATACGCTGCCGTCGTCGTTGCCCCGTTACGCGTGGCGCGTGGCATACAAAACAAAATTCTTGAAGCCATGGCCATGGCCAGGCCGGTGGTGGCGTCGCAGTCTTGCGTCGAAGCGATAGATGCGCGCCCGGGCGAAGATCTGGTGTCCGCCACCGACGCCACCGACTTTGTACGCGAAATTGATGCACTGCTAAAAGCACCCGCACATGCCGCTGCCGTGGGTCGCTCTGGCCGGCAACGGGTGCTACGAAGTTACAGCTGGGGTGCCCACTTAGGGCGCTTGGACAAATATCTGGGCGACCAGGCCCTTGCACAGGGCGGCGCATGACTTCCAATATCAGTCTGAACCTGCCCAAAGGCAATACCCTTTCGGATCAGCCCTGGCGCCACGCTTTGCCGGCACTGCTGCTGTTGCTGGCCTGGGTTTTGTTCCTCTACCGCGACACCGGCATCGCTATGGTGACCATCTGGGCGCGGTCCGAAACCTTCACCCACGCCTTTTTGGTTCCACCGATCGTGCTGTGGTTGGTCTGGCGCCAACGCCAGCGCTTGGCAGAACAAACGCCGCAGCCAACCTTCGGCGTCGCGCTGGGGGCAGTGGCATGCATCGCATTTGGCTGGCTTCTGGGCGACCTGGTCGCCGTCAACGCCGTCACTCAGCTGGCGCTCGTGTCAATGATGGTTCTGGCGGTCCTGGCGGTGCTGGGTTGGGCCACCACGCGGCTTATCCTTTTTCCGCTGGGTTTTCTGTATTTTGCGGTGCCTATCGGCGAGTTCGTCATGCCCCAACTCATGCTGTGGACGGCTGACTTTACCGTCGCCGGGCTACGTTTGAGTGGCGTTCCGGTTTACCGCGAAGGCCTGCAATTCGTCATTCCGTCGGGGTCATGGTCCGTGATAGAGGCGTGCAGTGGCGTTCGCTATCTGATTGCCTCCTTGACGGTCGGCACTCTTTTTGCGTATCTGAACTATCACTCTACCAAACGCCGCATCCTGTTTGTGTTGGTTTCCATTGTCGTACCCGTCATCGCCAACTGGATGCGTGCCTACATGATTGTCATGCTGGCAAACCTCTCTGGCAACAGACTAGCGGTCGGAGTGGACCATCTGATTTATGGATGGCTATTTTTTGGATTCGTCATCATGGTGATGTTCACCATAGGCATCCGCTGGGCAGAGCCCGATATTCCCGAAAAGATGATCGACTCAGGAAAGTCGCCACGACCCACGACGCATTCATTCAGTCGCGCCAAGCTCTGGGCCGTTACGGCCTGCTTTGCGGCACTGGTAGTGTTACCACAAATCGCGCTGCGGGTAATCGAACGAGCCGAAGGCGCCACGCAGGTTTCGATCACTGCTCCCCGATCACTGGCCGGCGGCTGGCACGACGTGCCTTCCTCTGGCATAGCCTTCAAACCGGCATTCCACAATCCATCCGCCGAGATGAACAGCAGTTACGCCCGTGACGGGCATACCGTGGGGCTGTACGTGGGCTACTATCGTCACCAAGACTACGACCGCAAGCTGGTCAGCTCCAACAACGTCCTGGTCGCCAGCAAAGATCCACAATGGGCTCAGGTTTCCAGCAGCAATCATCTCGTCGAGGTTGGCGGGCAAACGGTGAGCGCGCGGTCTGCCGAGTTGCGTGGGGCCGATCTGTCGTCGCAAGTCAACGCCCCCCGTCTGTTAACTTGGCAAATATACTGGATCAATGGAACGCTGACCGCCAGCGACTACGCCGCCAAAGCCTATAGTGCGTTTTATCGCCTGACGGGGCGTGGTGATAACTCTGCCGTCATCATCGTTTACACCCGCAAGGAACGTGCCGCAAGCGCTGAGGAGGTGTTGCAGTCCTTCTTGTCGGCGAACTACGCGACCATCAACGAGCTGCTGCTGAAGACGCGGCAGCAATGATTTCTAACAATTTACTGGAGGTTTCGTGATGTCTGTGGTTGCTGTGGTCGGCTTGGGTTATGTGGGTTTGCCCTTGGTAGTGGAATTTGGCAAACACTTCCGCACCATCGGATTCGATATTGCCCATTTCAAAGTCGAGTCATGTCAGAGAGGCGTTGACCCTTCCCGCGAATTGACAGGGGATGAAATGCAGGCATCTCCGCATGCCGTCTACACCGCAGACCCCGCACTGCTGGCCGAGGCCGACATCATCGTCGTGGCCGTTCCCACCCCGGTGGACGATGCGCACATTCCAGATTTTCACCCACTCGTCGGTGCCAGCACCAGCGTCGGGCGCCACATGAAAAAGGGCGTCATCGTCGTTTATGAGTCCACGGTGTACCCCGGCGCCACCGAAGAAGTCTGCATCCCCGTTCTTGAGCGTGAGTCCGGCATGAGGTGGAAGCAGGATTTTTTCGTGGGCTATTCGCCTGAGCGCATCAACCCCGGCGATAAACAGCACACCCTCACCAAAATCCTCAAGATCGTGGCTGGCGACACACCCGGGACGCTGAATAAAGTTGCCGGGCTGTATGAGACCATCATTGTGCCCGGTGTCCACCGCGCATCGAGCATCAAGACGGCCGAGGCTGCCAAAGTGATCGAAAACACTCAGCGGGACTTGAATATCTCCCTGATGAACGAGCTATCGATCATCTTTGACAAGCTCGACATCGATACCACAGAGGTACTCGCAGCGGCCGGCACCAAATGGAATTTTCTTAATTTCAAGCCTGGACTGGTGGGTGGCCACTGCATTGGCGTTGACCCCTACTACCTGACGCACAAGGCAGCGATGCTGGGCTATACCCCGCAAGTTATTTTGGCGGGCCGCCGCATCAACGACGGCATGGGCAAGTTCATTGCCGAGCAGACCATCAAGCACATGATCAAGTCAGGGAGTCATATCAATGGCGCCAAGGTGAACGTCCTTGGGTTGACCTTCAAGGAAAACTGCGGCGATCTGCGCAACTCCAAGGTGATCGACATCATCAATGAACTCAAGACCTATGGTGTAGACGTGTTTGTCTCAGATCCACGGGCCGAGTCGGCTGAAGCCGTGCGCGAATATGGGGTGCCGTTGCTGCCTTGGGACGATATGCCCCGCGCCGATGCGGTTGTGGCCGCCGTGGCACACCGGGAATTCATTGAGTTGAAGGTTGAAGATTTTGCCCGAAAGCTCGTCAAGGGCGGCGCATTCATTGACGTCAAGGCCGCTTTCGATCGCAGCGCTATCGAAGGTGCCGGATACCAACTCTGGCGTCTGTAAATGCCAGATCGCCGACCTCTGGTGCTTCATGTGATGTATCGCTTCGACACGGGCGGGCTTGAGAACGGCGTTGTCAATCTCATCAATCACATGCCAACGCAGGCCTACCGACACGCAGTCTTGGCGCTTACCGAGGTCACCGAATTCCGCCACCGCATTCAGCGCACCGACGTCGAGTTCATCTCGCTGCGCAAGTCGCCAGGCCACGGCTTCTGGCAATACCCTAGATTGTTCAAACTGTTTCGCCAATTGCGCCCCACCATCGTGCATAGTCGCAACCTCGCCGCGCTGGAAGTGCAGGTGCCGGCCTGGGCAGCAGGAGTGCCGATTCGCATACACGGTGAACATGGCCGTGATATGGGTGATCTGGACGGTAGCAATATCACCTACCAGCGCGCGCGCCGACTTTACAAGCCCTTTGTCCACCACTACACGGCGGTGTCGCGCGACCTCGCCGAGTACCTGGTGGACAAGGTCCGAGTTCCTGCCAACACTGTCACGCAGACCTGCAACGGTGTGGATACTGGCATCTTTCAGCCAGCACAGCATGGTCCATTGCCTATTGGTGGCTGCCCGTTCGACCCGGCGCAGCATTGGCTCATTGGTACCGTGGGCCGCATGCAAGCCGTCAAGGATCAGCTTACGTTCGCGCATGCTTTCGTGCACGCCATGACACTGGCTCCTGAGTTGACCCATCGCGTGCGCCTTGTCATAGTTGGGGATGGTCCAATGCGCGCGCGGGTTCAGGGTGTGCTGGACGCGGCGAGGCTAGGAAGACTGGTATGGCTACCCGGTGAACGCGCCGATATCGCCGACATCATGCGAGGCTTGCATGCTTTTGTGCTGCCATCCCTGGCTGAGGGCATTTCCAACACCATACTGGAAGCCATGGCCAGTGGTCTGGTCGTCGTTGCCACGGCTGTAGGCGGTAACGCCGACCTGGTGCTGCAGGAGCGGACCGGCTATATCGTTCCTCCTTCTGACCCGCAGGCCATCGCACTGCACCTGATCCAATTGGCCACCGACCCCCAACGGGCCAGCAGCATGGGCCAAGCCGGCCGTCAGCGGGCGCAGGCTAACTTCAGCTTGGAGGCGATGGTTTCCACCTACCAGCGTGTCTACGACCGACAGTTGCGGCGCTTGCGCCCCATGCGCTCCCTCCAGCAATATCGATAGACCCTATGTGTGGCATCACCGGCATCTTCGACACCCGCGGCAGCAGCGCCATCAGCCGGGTCGTGCTGCAACGCATGAACGACTCGCAGTTGCATCGCGGCCCCGACGAGGGCAACCTCCACATCGAGCCCGGTGTCGGCTTGGGCCATCGGCGTCTGTCGATCATCGACCTCGCCACCGGCCAGCAGCCGTTGTTCAACGAAGATGGTTCTGTGGTGGTGGTCTTTAACGGCGAGATCTACAACTACCAGCAGCTCATTCCAGAACTGCAAACCCTGGGCCATGTGTTCCACACCCGGAGCGACACGGAAGTCATCGTGCATGCCTGGGAATCCTGGGGCGCCGACTGCGTCAAGCGCTTTCGCGGCATGTTCGCTTTTGCCCTGTGGGACCGTAACCGGCAAACTTTTTTCATGGCGCGTGACAGGCTGGGCGTCAAGCCGCTGTATTACGCGCTGCTCGACGACGGCACCTTGCTGTTCGGTTCGGAGCTCAAGTCCATCCTGGCCCACGGCGGCATGCGGCGCGATATCGATCCGCTGGCCGTCGAAGAATACTTTGCACTCGGCTATGTCGCCGAGCCACGCAGTATTTTCAAGCAAGCCAAGAAACTTTCGCCGGGTCATACCCTCACCGTCAAGCTGGGACAGCCGATGGGTGAGCCGGTGGCGTACTGGGATGTCCGTTTCAGCCTGGACAATCCGATCTCGTCAGCCGATGCCCGGGCGGAACTTGTAGAGCGACTGAACGAGTCCGTGCGCCTGCGCATGATTGCGGAGGTGCCTCTCGGTGCCTTCCTCTCTGGCGGGGTCGATAGCAGCGCGGTGGTCGCCGTCATGGCAGGTTTATCGTCAGAGCCCGTGAACACCTGCTCCATAGGTTTTGACGACCCAGCTTTCAACGAGTCCGCATTTGCGCAGACCGTGGCCGATCGCTATCACACCCGTCACCGTCTCGAGGTCGTCAAGAGCGACGACTTCGACCTGATTGATACTCTGGCGCGTATGTACGACGAGCCCTATGCCGACAGCTCGGCCATTCCCACTTATCGGGTCTGCCAGTTGGCACGTAAACACGTCACTGTGGCCTTGTCAGGTGACGGCGGTGACGAGTCTTTCGGTGGCTATCGGCGTTATCGCCTGCATCTGATGGAGGAGCGCATGCGGGCAGCATTGCCGCAGAGCGTGCGCGGGCCGGTATTTGGCCTGCTCGGCGGACTTTACCCCAAGGCCGACTGGGCGCCTCGCATGTTTCGCGCTAAAACCACCTTTGAAGGCTTGGCGCGCAACTCGGTGGAAGCTTATTTCCACACGGTCTCCATTTTGCGAGGCCCCATGCGAGCAGCGCTATTCAGTCTAGGTTTCAAGTCGACCCTGGCTGGCTACAACGCACAACAGGTATTCAACCATCATGCCACCCAGGCCGGTACGAACGATCCGTTGGCATTGATTCAATACCTGGACCTCAAAACCTACCTGGTTGGCGACATCAACACCAAGGTGGACCGCGCCAGCATGGCGCATTCCCTGGAAGTACGCGAGCCCCTGATGGACCATGAGCTGGTGGATTGGCTGGCCACGCTGCCATCGAGCCACAAAATCAACGGGCAGGAAGGCAAGTACTTATTCAAGAAATCGATGGAACCGTACTTGCCGCAAGACGTGTTGTATCGCCCGAAAATGGGTTTCGCAGTGCCGCTGGCCCGCTGGTTCCGCGGCCCTTTGAAGCAGCGTGTTCGCGATGCGGTGCTGGGCGAGCGACTTCTCGCCACCGGCTGGTTCAACCCAGCTTACCTGCGGCATCTGGTGGATGCGCACCAGTCTGGCGCCCGGGACTACAGTGCGCCACTATGGACGCTGTTGATGTTCGAGGCGTTTTTGCGCCAGGTGGTCGACGCCCCTACTCCGTCTCATCTTGAAGCCCCCACAGACCGCGGCGGCTCACTACTCACGACGTCATGAGCTTGCGCATCCTCCATGTGCTCGATCATTCCATCCCACTGCACAGCGGTTACACCTTTCGTACGCTCTCCATTCTGCGTGAGCAGCGCAAGCTCGGTTGGGAAACATTCCACCTCACCAGCCCCAAGCAGGTCGACTGTGACATGCTTGAAGAGGATATAGATGGCTGGCATTTTTTCCGCACAACGGCTGTACCCGCCAGCGGAATTCCAGGATTGGGGCAAATCGCTCTCATGCGCAAACTGGAGCGTCGTCTTCAACAAGTCGCCGAGCAGGTGCGGCCTGACGTCATTCACGCCCATTCACCAGTGCTCAACGCTTTGCCTGCGCTGCGCGTGGGCAAGCGCCTCGGCATACCAGTGGTGTATGAAGTGCGTGCGTTTTGGGAGGATGCCGCCGTCGATCATGGGACCACGTCGGATGGCAGTCTGCGCTATCGAGTGACGCGCTGGCTGGAAACTCGCGCTCTCAAACGCGCTCACCATGTATTCACCATTTGTGAAGGCCTGCGCAGCGATATCGTTGGGCGTGGAGTCCCCGCTGCCAAAGTTACTGTCATCCCCAACGCGGTCGATATCGAATCGTTCGAGCCCGGTGGCCAGCCCGATGCCGAACTCAAGACCCGGCTGGGATTGGACGGTGCCAGCGTCATTGGCTTCATCGGCTCGTTCTACGCTTATGAAGGCCTCGATCTTTTGCTGGACGCGTTGCCGGGCATACTGTTGCGGTGCCCTGCAGTGCGGGTGCTGCTGGTGGGCGGTGGCCCGCAAGATGCTGCACTCAAGGCGCATTCACAGCGTTTGGGGGTGACCGACAAGGTAGTATTCACAGGCCGCGTACCGCACACTGAGGTGCATCGTTACTATGACCTGTTGGACGTGCTGGTCTATCCCCGCTACTCCATGCGCCTGACCGAACTGGTTACGCCGCTCAAACCCCTCGAGGCCATGGCCCAGGGCCGGTTGCTGGTTGCATCGGACGTAGGCGGCCACAAGGAACTGATTCGTCACGGTGAAACCGGCATGCTGTTCAAGGCGGGCAACGCAGAAGCCTTGACACAAACCGTGGTTGATCTGTTGGCCGGTCAATCGAGTTGGGCCGCCATGCGGGCGGCGGGCCGGCGGTTTGCCGAAGGAAATCGGAATTGGACCGCAAGTGTGGCCAACTACCGCAGCGTCTATGCTGGCCTGTTGAATCAATGAGCGATCAGACGCCCATCCGAACATTGCTCTTCTCCACGCTGTATCCAAGTAGCGTGCGACCGGGCCATGGCATCTTTGTGGAAACGCGACTAAAGGAATTGCTAAGCAGTGGGCGCATCCAGACCAAGGTTGTTGCTCCGGTACCCTGGTTCTTCTCGACGCACCCCCGTTATGGGTCTTACGCCCGCCTGGCCAGCACACCTCGGCGCGAACTGCACAATGGAATCGACGTGCAGCATCCACGTTACTTTTTACTGCCCAAAGTGGGCATGAACATCACGCCTTTTGCCTTGGCCAAGGGAGCAGCACCGGCAGTTCAGCGTTTGCTGGACGAGGGTTTCGACTTTGATGTCATCGACGCACACTACTACTACCCCGACGGGGTGGCAGCCGCATTGCTGGCACGTCGTTTCAGCAAACCATTTACCGTCACCGCACGGGGCTCCGATATCAACCTCATTGCGACCTATGCGATTCCGCGCCGCCTCATGCGGTGGGCATCGCACCGCGCCAGCGGTTCTATCGCAGTGTCGCGGGCGCTCAGTCGAGCCATGACAAAAATCGGCATGCCGTCCTCCCGGCTCGTGATGATGCCAAACGGCGTTGACTTGAAGCTTTTTCATATTCAACCACAGGCAGCAGCCCGCGCCACGCTGCATTGGCCCGCGCAGCCCACATTGCTAAGCGTTGGCAATCTCGTTGAAAGTAAAGGACATCACGTCGCGATCGAGGCTCTTTGCCGCTTGCCAGGTTTCCACCTGGTCATTGCGGGTGTCGGTCCTGACCGGGAGGCTCTGGAGTGTCTTGCGAACCGGTTGCAGGTAATGCCGCGTGTGCGGTTTCTGGGCTGGGTTAACCAGCAGCAGCTCGCCGACTGTTATGCCGCCGCCGATATACTGGTGCTGCTCTCCAGTCGAGAAGGCTGGCCTAATGTACTGCTGGAATCCATGGCTTGCGGTACTCCAGTTGTGGCAACAAACGTAGGTGGTGTGCCGGAAATTGTGACTTCGCCCAGTGCAGGACGATTGCTGGCGGAGCGCTCGGTAGATAACGTGGTCACGACCGTCACTGAATTGTGGCAAAACTTGCCAAGTCGTTCTGAAGTGTTTTCTCATGCCGAACGCGCAGGTTGGCAAAGCACCACCGACGCACAAGTATCATTGTTTAGCCGGATCAAGGCACGAGCTCCGGAGGCAGCTCATGCGTGATGTAGCGCTCGGATCCGTGCTCGCCGGCCTGATGGCTTATGGCTTGCTCCATCCCTGGATAGGCATCATGGGCTGGACGTGGGTCAGCATCATGAGTCCGCACGCCTACACGTGGCACCTTAGTCACATGCCTGTCGCCGCGGCCATGGCTGGATCGACACTGTTAGGCATATTGATCACCCGAGACCGGCGTCAGTTTTTCTTGACCCGGGAAACGATCGTGCTAATGCTGTTCATGCTGTGGATGAGCGTTACCGTGCCATTCTCGTTTTACGTTGACCAGAGTCTCCCAATGTGGAGCCGTGTGATGAAGATCGACTTTATGGTGCTGGTCGCCATGGTGGTGCTTCATTCAAAAAAACAAATCACCTCACTGGCATGGGTTTTGGCGGGCTCCATCGGGTTCTATGGCGTCAAAGGCGGATTATTTACGTTGGCTACAGCGGGTGACTATCGTGTTTGGGGTCCGCCTGGCAGCTATATCGAAGGCAATAACGAACTCGCATTGGCCCTGGTCATGATCATCCCGCTCATGCGTTTTTTGCAGCTAACGTCGGAATCGAAGTGGGTGAAGAGAGGCCTCGGTGTTGCCATGGTGCTATGCGCTACGTCCGCGGTGGGCAGTTACTCGCGCGGCGCGCTGCTCGCGATTGTTGCCATGGCGTGCGTCATGTGGTGGCGCGGCCAAAAGAAGATGCGCGGGGCTGTGGTGTTGATTTGCCTGGGTGCGATTCTGTTGTCGTTTATGCCGGAGCAATGGTGGGCGCGAATGGGCACTATTTCCGAGGGCGGTCAAGACGCATCCGCGGCAGGGCGCATAAATGCATGGTGGATGGCCTTCAACCTAGCCAAGGATCACTTCTTCGGTGGTGGGTTCTCGATTTATACGCGAGATGTTTTCGCCTTATACGCTCCCAACCCGTTGGACGTGCATGCCGCACACAGTATCTATTTCATGGTGTTGGGAGAACATGGTTTTGTGGGTCTTTTTTTGTTCTTGTTGCTATGGTTATTCGTATGGAGGTCGGCGGGACGCCTGCGCATCGACGGTAAAGACCAGCCACAAACTCAATGGCTTTCACATTTGGGCGCCATGTGCCAAGTGAGCCTTGCGGGGTACGCCGTCGGTGGAGCTTTTCTCAGCCTGTCATATTACGACCTGCCCTACGACATTCTCGCTCTTGTTGTTCTCGGGCGCCGTTGGATGGACAGCAAGGAGTGGATCAGTGAAGACAGCGGTCTCACACCCGAGCGAACGGATCCGGACACACAGCTCGCCAAGAAGGCCAATTCGATGCTGCGATGAACCTCTTAAAACCGTTTTTACACTTGGCCTCGCCGGCAGGGCGAACGGGGCGTTTGTCCGTCCTGATCTTCCACAGGGTGCTGCCAGTGCCGGACCCGCTCTTCCCCACCGAAACGGATGCCCGGCGGTTTACCGAGGTCTGCGGCTGGCTCAAATCCTGGTTTAACGTTTTGCCGTTGGACCAAGCCGTGTCACGACTGAAGGTGGGTTCCCTGCCAGCCCGCGCCGCCTGCATCACGTTTGACGACGGGTATGCCGATAACTTTCAAGTCGCCATGCCCATATTGCAGCAGCATGGACTTCCGGCAACCTTCTTTATTGCGACTGGTTTTCTCGATGGTGGCCGGATGTGGAACGACACCATCATTGAAGCGATTCGCAGCGCCACAAGCCCCTTGTTGGACTTCTCCTTGCTGAATTTGGGGCAACACTCCATAGGTACCTTGGCCGAAAGACGGGCAGCAATTGGAGCGCTCATTGATCAAATCAAATACCGACCCGCAGCCGAGCGCATCGGCGTCACCGAGCAAATCGCCCAGATCGCCCGGGTTCAGTTGCCGCAAGGCCTGATGATGACGTCCCAACAAGTCAAGCTGATGCACCAGGTTGGCATGCAGATCGGCGCGCACACGGTATCTCACCCCATCCTGGCGCAACTCGCCGACGACCAGGCCAAGGACGAAATTGTCAAGAGCAAGGCGTTTCTGGAGCAGCTGCTGGACGAGCGCGTGGGACTGTTTGCTTACCCCAACGGCAAACCGGGTGAGGACTATTCACCGCAAACGGTGGGGATCATAAGAAGCCTGGACTTTGATGCTGCGGTGAGCACACAGTGGGGCGCATCGAAACACGGTGACGATCCGATGCAGATCAAGCGCTTTACTCCGTGGGATGGAGCTCGCCTGCGATTTGGTGTTCGCATGCTGGGAAATTTGCACAGAGGCTAAGGGCCCTATGATCTGGTTTAGCACCAGAGACTTTCAACCCCTTTGTTTCCGCAACCAAACGTTGCGGCCTCTTCCACGTACGCCATGCGTCCCCCCCAATCCAGACTGGCCTGGCTGGCTCCCGGGGCTCCATTCCCCTCGCCTGATCGCGCTTGGGGTGAGTTGGACCCGGTACCCGGGTTGCTGGCGGGCGGGGGAGCACTGGACGCTGAGAGCCTGGTGCGGGCCTATTCGCAAGGTATCTTCCCGTGGTTCAGTGAAGACCAGCCTATTTTGTGGTGGAGCCCTGAACCACGCATGGTCCTGCGGGTGGGAGAGTTCAAGCTGCATCGTTCGCTGTGCAAGACGCTGCAACATTTCCACATCGATCCGCGCTGCGAAATCCGCATTGACAGCGCATTTAGTCAAGTTATACGCGCGTGCTCAACCAGTTTGCGGGCCGGCCAGTCGGGCACCTGGATCGTACCCCCCATGGTGCAAGCTTACGAGATGCTACACAACCTCGGGTTGGCCCACAGCGTGGAAGTTTGGGTGGACGGGCAGCTCAATGGCGGCCTGTATTGTGTGGCACTCGGCAAGGCGGTTTTCGGCGAGTCCATGTTCACGCGGGCTCCCAACGCGTCCAAGATCGCGCTGGCGGCACTGGTGTGCTTCTGCAGGCACTATGGCATCGAGCTGATCGATTGCCAGCAAAAGACTGGTCACCTCGCCTCGCTTGGTGCGCGGGAAGTCACTCGCGCCAGCTTCGTAGAACAGGTGGCCCACAACGTGGCCCTGACGGCGCCACGTTGGCAGTTCGAACACGTATACTGGCGTGAACTCCTGCCTGTGAAGACTGTGCCAGCGTGACGCACCTCAAGGACCTACCCCTTCAGACCTTGCAGTTTTATGCAACGGCGCCCTACCCATGCAGTTATTTGGTGGGCAATCAGGCCCGTTCGCAAGTCGCTACGCCCAGCCATCTTATTCATAACGACACCTACTCTGACTTGGTCACCAAGGGCTTTCGACGTAGTGGCATGTTCACCTACCGCCCTTACTGCGATGGTTGCCGGGCGTGCCTAGCATTGCGGGTGCTGGTCGATCGTTTCAGCCCGGACCGCAGTCAACGCCGGGCGTGGAGCCGGCACCAGAATCTGCAGACTCGGGTGCTCAAACTATGCTTTGTGCCAGAGCATTACCAGTTGTACTTGCGTTACCAGAGCGGCCGTCACGCAGGGGGCGGCATGGACAACGACAGCATTGACCAGTACACGCAATTTCTCTTGCAAAGCCGCGTTAATTCGCGCCTTGTGGAATTCCGCGAAACGCTGGCCGACGGCAGGCCCGGTGCCCTCAAGATGGTATCCATCCTCGATGTGCTCAATGATGGCCTGTCTGCCGTGTATACCTTTTATGAGCCCGACGCCAAGGCCAGCTACGGCACGTACAACGTGTTGTGGCAAATCGAGCAGGCGCGCCGGCTGGTACTGCCGCATGTGTACCTCGGATACTGGATCAGCCAGAGCCCCAAGATGAGCTACAAGGCTCGCTTTGGACCTCATGAAATATTGGTAAATGGCCGTTGGGTCGCGGGCAATTCTCGTAGCCCCAAATAGGGCCGGCTTCTGCAGGTGGGGGCAGGTTGGCGCATCCTGTTTTCACCAGATAAAATCCGGGCTCAATATGTTGCCTCCATTGCATGAAAAAAACCGACCCGAACGTTCCGGCAAAACCCACTGTGCAAGTCATCGAGCGCATGTTTGCGCTGATCGATGTCCTCGCGTCACGTGATGAATCCGTTTCCCTCAAGGAAATCAGCGCTTTGACCGGCCTTCACCCCTCCACCACCCACCGTATCCTGAACGACCTGGCCACCGGCCGGTTCGTCGACCGCCCCGAAGCGGGAAGCTATCGGTTGGGCATGCGCCTGCTGGAACTTGGCAACCTGGTCAAGGGGCGCCTGAGCGTGCGCGACGCAGCACTTGGGCCCATGCGTGATCTTCACCACTTGACGCAACAACCTGTGAACTTGAGCGTGCGGCAAGGCGACGAGATTGTGTATATCGAGCGCTCCTTTGGCGAGCGATCCGGCATGCAGGTTGTGCGTGCCATTGGCGGTCGTGCGCCATTACACCTGACCTCGGTAGGAAAGTTGTTTCTGGCGAACGATGACCCCCAGCGCGTACGCACCTACGCAACACGCACCGGACTGGGTGGCCACACCAAGAACAGCATTACCCAGCTTCCTGCGCTGGAACGCGAACTCGCCAAAGCAAGGCAATACGGCACTGCACGCGACAATGAGGAGCTGGAGTTGGGGGTGCGCTGCATGGCCGCCGGCATTTACGATGACCAGAGCAAGTTGATCGCTGGTTTGTCTATTTCAGCACCGGCGGATCGCCTCGACGAGGGTTGGCTTTCCAAACTCCAAACGACTGTGAACGAAATCTCGGCGGCCTTGGGCTATAAGCCCCCGCCAAGTCGATCGCCCTGAGCAATTCAGCCGTTGGCCTGCCTGGTCGGCGATGAAACGCTGATGGTAGTGGTCGGGTCGGACTCAATCCAGCGCCGCACACGTTCGGCGTCGGCAAAACGGCTCAGAGATCCCGCCGAGTCGAGAAACACCATGATGAGTTTGCGCCCGGCGATTTTGACTTGCATCAGCAGACAATGTCCTGCCTCAGTGATGTACCCCGTCTTTTGCAAGCCAATATCCCAGCTGGGGTTCTTGACCAGGCGATTGGTATTGTTGAACTGCAAAGTCCGATTGCCCACATCGACGTCAAAATTGTGCGAGGTGGTGAGCTCACGCAACGTGGGATCCTTGTAAGCAACGTTGACCAGCGTCGCGAGGTCGCGCGCGCTGGACTGGTTTTCGCTCGACAAACCCGTCGGCTCCACATAGTGGGTTTCCTTCATCCCGATCATTTTTGCCTTGGCATTCATGAGCGATACAAACGCGGACAACCCTCCCGGATAAGTGCGTCCCAGTGCATGCGCGGCCCGGTTTTCACTGGCCATCAGGGCCAGATGGAGCAACTCCCCGCGGCTGAGCACCGTGCCGACCCTCAGTCGCGAGCTGCTGTGCTTTTCCGTATCCACATCGTCCTGCGTGATCGTGATCATTTCGTTCATCGGCAATCCCGATTCGCTGATCAGCAAACCCGTCATGAGCTTGCTCAGTGACGCAATGGGCAGCACCGCCTGATCATTCTTGTTAAACAGAATCTCGTGCGTGTCCTGATCCATCACCAGCGCCGCACCCGACTTTAGATCGAGCGGATCCTGGATCGAGTGCAGACCCGCAAGCTCTCCGAATGATGGTTGGGCGGGCACATAAGCCACGCGGGAAATGGACTTGTGCCTGGAGCCCACCACCACCTTCGTCGCCTTGTGGCGGGCATGCGGCGTAATCCTTGCAACCACGCGTCTGGGCACGTGAACGGGGTGACGAACGGAATGGGCCTGCTTTTTGACGACGCTTTTCTTGGTCCCGCCGGCGTACGCCGAGGGCAAGACCAAGGTGCTGGCAAGAGCCAAGGCTAAGACAATTTTTAACAGGTGATTCAAAGCGCGACTCAATTCGAAATTTGCACTGCGAGACATTGTTCTATCTCCGATACGCCTAAAACATGCCCTGAGTGTATCGAGATGAAAAAATCATGCAAGATCAAATACTTGCAACATTTTCCTAAACCGGCATCGAGATTATAAGTATTTACCCTAGCCTTGAGCAGCAACCCGGTCAGCTTTACTTCGCAACTTGTTGAGTGCATTCAGATAAGCCTTGGCAGAGGCCACGATGATGTCAGGGTCGGAACCCACACCGTTGACCACCCGGCCGTTGTTTTGCAGGCGGATCGTCACCTCGCCCTGGCTCTCGGTGGACCCGCTGATGGCGTTGACCGAGTACAGAACCATCTCTGCGCCGCTCTTGACATGTGTCTCGATCGCCTTCAGCGACGCGTCCACCGGGCCGTTGCCATCGGACTCGCTCTTCACTTCTTTGCCCTGCGCAGTAAAGACGATGGTGGCCTGCGGCCGCTCACCCGTTTCGCTGCGTTGCGCCAGCGATATGAACGTGTACTGCTCGTTGTCGCGGGCAATGCTTTCATCGCTCACCAACGCGAGGATGTCCTCGTCGAAGATATCGCTCTTGCGATCGGCCAGTTCCTTGAATCGGGCAAAGGCGGTATTGATGTCCGCCTCGCTCTCCATCGCCACACCGAGCTCCTGCAGGCGCTGCTTGAAGGCATTGCGGCCGCTCAGCTTGCCCAGCACGATCTTGTTGTTGCTCCAGCCCACATCTTCGGCGCGCATGATTTCGTAGGTGTCGCGCGCCTTGAGCACACCGTCCTGATGGATGCCCGAAGCGTGTGCAAATGCGTTGGCGCCCACCACCGCCTTGTTCGGCTGAATCACAAAGCCAGTGGTCTGGCTGACCATGCGGCTGGTGGCGAGAATGTGCCGCGAGTCCACGCCGAGTTCCAGGCCAAAGTAGTCCTTGCGCGTTTTCACGGCCATCACGATCTCCTCGAGCGAGCAATTGCCGGCACGCTCGCCCAGACCGTTGATGGTGCACTCCACCTGCCGTGCGCCGCCGATCTTGACGCCGGCCAGAGAATTTGCCACCGCCATGCCCAGATCGTTGTGACAATGCACGGACCAGACCGCCTTGTCGCTGTTGGGGACGCGCTCGCGCAGCGTCTTGATGAAGTTGCCATACAGCTCGGGAATGGCATAGCCCACGGTATCGGGAACGTTGATGGTGGTGGCGCCCTCGGTGATCACTGTCTCCAGCACGCGGCACAGGAAGTCCACGTCGCTGCGGTAGCCGTCCTCGGGGCTGAACTCCACGTCGGCCACCAGATTGCGCGCAAAGCGCACCGCCAGCTTGGCCTGCTCGAACACCTGGTCCGGCGTCATGCGCAGCTTCTTTTCCATGTGCAGCGGCGAGGTGGCAATGAAAGTGTGGATGCGCGAACGTGCCGCCCCCTTCAGGGCCTCGGCCGCGCGGCTGATGTCGCGGTCGTTGGCGCGTGACAGGCCGCAAACGGTCGAATCCTTGATGGCGTTGGCGATCGCCTGCACTGCCTCGAAATCGCCGTTGGAACTGGCCGGGAAGCCGGCCTCGATGACATCCACCTTGAGCCGATCCAGTTGGCGCGCGATGCGCAACTTTTCGTCGCGGGTCATGGACGCGCCTGGCGATTGCTCGCCATCGCGCAAAGTGGTGTCGAAAATGATGAGTTTGTCGGCCATGAAGGGCTCCTGGAAGGGGGTATTTTAAGCGTGACCCTGTCGCTCAGACGGCGGCGCTGACCGGGCTGCCGGCGCCGGATGACACCGTAGCTTCATGCCCGGGCGGCACAGCCAGCACGCCGGCGCGCTGCATGCCGCAGACGATGGCCTTGAGCGAGGCCGTCACGATATTCGTGTCCATGCCAACGCCAAACAGGGTCTGCGTCTCGTTGACGCGCAACTCCACGTACGCCACCGCACGCGCGTCGGCACCGGCACCCACCGCATGCTGGCGGTAATCCAGCACGCGCACGCCCTGCCCCGTCGCCCGGCTCAAACCCTGAACGAAGGCATCGATCGGCCCGGTGCCGCGGCCTTCGATTTTCAGCGATCGATCGGTCAGATCAAGCTCGGCCACCAACGTGACCTCCTGCGAAGTGGCGCCGCGGGCGGGCTCGGCGACCTGGTAGCGCGGCGCGGCGATGCTCTTGACGCCATACTCGCGCTCGAACATTTGCCACAGATCCTGCGCCGTCAACTCCTTGCCCGACGCATCCATCACCGCCTGCACCGCCTGGCTGAATTCAATCTGCAGGCGCCGCGGCAACTCCAGGCCGAATTCACTCTCCAGCAAATAGGAAATGCCGCCCTTGCCGGACTGGCTGTTTACGCGGATCACGGCCTCGTAACTGCGGCCAAGGTCTTTGGGGTCGATCGGCAGGTAGGGAATCTCCCAGGCGGCGGCGTCCTGCCGCACGGCAAAAGCTTTCTTGATTGCGTCCTGATGCGAGCCCGAGAACGAGGTGTAGACCAGATCGCCCGCGTAGGGATGGCGCGGATGCACGGGCAACTGGTTGCAGTGCTCGACAGTGCGGCGCACCTCGTCGATATCGGAGAAGTCGAGTTGCGGATCCACACCCTGGGTATAGAGATTGAGCGCGACATTGACGAGATCGAGATTGCCCGTGCGTTCGCCGTTGCCGAACAGGCAGCCTTCGACCCGCTGCGCGCCGGCCATCAGCGCCAGTTCGGCGGCAGCCACGCCGGTACCGCGGTCGTTGTGCGGATGCAATGACAGCACCACGTTGCGGTGCCCGGCCAGATGCCGGCTCATCCACTCGATCTGGTCGGCGAACACGTTGGGCGTGGCGTTCTCCACCGTACTGGGCAGATTCAGGATGATGGGGCGGCCCGGACCCCAGGCGGCGATGGCGATTTCGCAGGCCTGCAGCGATACTTCGAGTTCGGCCATCGAGAACGTCTCGGGCGAGTACTGCAGCACCCATTCGGTCTGTGACCTCGCGTCGGTCAAGCGCCGCACAATACCGACATGGTGCGCAATCAGCTGCATCACCGCCGGCACATCGAGCCCAAACACCACACGCCGCCAAACCGGCGCCACGGCGTTGTATACATGCACGATGGCGCGGCGCGCGCCGGCCAGCGATTCGATGGTGCGCTCGATGAGCTCCTCGCGTGCCGGCGTCATGACCTGAATGGTCACGTCGTCGGGAATGCGGTCTTCCTCGATCAGCTTGCGCACGAAATCGAAATCGGTCTGCGAGGCGGCGGGGAACCCGACCTCGATTTCCTTGAAGCCGACTTGCAGCAGCGTCTCGTACATGCGCAGCTTGCGTGCGTTATCCATGGGCTCGATCAACGCCTGGTTGCCGTCGCGCAAATCCGTGCTCAGCCAGATCGGGGCTTTTGTCAGCGTCGCATCGGGCCATGTCCGGTTGCTCAATGGAACCGGCTTGAAGGCTGGGTATTTGCTGGCGGGATTTTTCATCATGGTCGAAGCTCCTTGCTTGAAACCAGCAACCCAAAACAAAACGGCCCGTTGCTGGTGCATACGGGCCGTTGTGAAGGTGTGCGCGTGCGCTACCGTCTCCGCCCGTAGGAAGATAGCAGTAGCGCCAGCGAAATTCGTTTCATGCGGCAAACTGTAGCACAAGTCTCAATCGTGTTCCGTGCGCGCGCCAGCGCGCCGGTGCACTACTTGTGCAGACCACGCTCGTCAGGCTCGTCTGTCGACGTGCTGATGACACTGGTCGGGATGCCCTTGGCCCTGCGCCAGCCATACACCACGTAGCCGCTCAGGCCGTAAATCACGAACACGCTGAACAAGACGGTGGGCGGATGAATATTGATGACTGCAATGCCCAGGGCAATCAGCACAATGACCCCGAACGGCACGCTCTTTTTCATGTGGATGTCCTTGAAGCTGTAGAACGGGACGTTGGTCACCATCGTCAGCCCCGCATACAGTGCCACTGCGAACATCGGCCAGGCCACGGAAGGTCCGGGGACGCCAAGGTCGGTCATGACCCAGATGAATCCGGTCACCAGCGCTGCCGCCGCCGGCGATGGCAGTCCCTGGAAGTAGCGCTTGTCAACCACGCTGGTATTGACGTTGAAGCGCGCCAGGCGCAAGGCTGCGCAAGCGCAATAGACAAACGCCGCAACCCAGCCCCAGCGGCCCAGCCCCTTCAAGCCCCACTCGTACGCGATCAGCCCAGGTGCCGCACCAAAGGACACCATGTCCGACAACGAATCCATCTGCTCGCCAAACGCGCTTTGCGTGTTCGTCATGCGGGCCACCCGGCCATCCAGACTGTCGAGCACCATGGCGAAAAATACGCCGATGGCCGCCATGTAGAAGCGGCCGTTCATCGCCATCACGACCGCATAGAAACCGCCGAACAGTGCGGCCAGCGTAAACAGGTTGGGCAGTATGTAGATGCCCTTGCGACGTTTGCGGATCAGCACGACCTCCATGAGCGAACTATCGGAATCTGAACCATCATGCATAAATGAAGCCCGCAGCCTTTGTGAATGTTACGACGTCAGCCATCAAACCAATAGTACTGGGGGCTTGCCGCACCTCGGCTCGCCCGCTGCGCGGTGCAACCTCACCTTAGGGTAAGTGTAAGACAGTCGCCAGACGCCACAATCGCCAGAACAAAGACCACCCGAAGGTGGCCTTTGCGCGGCGCAACCGACCAATCAATTGCGGGTCTGATCGACCAGCTTGTTCTTCTTGATCCAGGGCATCATCGCGCGCAGCGATTCACCCACGATCTCGATCTGGTGCTCCGCCATCAGGCGGCGACGGCTCAGCAACGTCGGCGCGCCTGCCTTGTTTTCCAGAATGAAGTTCTTGGCGTAATCGCCGGTCTGGATGTCCGTGAGAATCTTCTTCATCGTTTTCTTGGTCTCTTCGTTCACGACGCGCGGGCCGCTCACGTACTCACCATACTCGGCGTTGTTCGAGATGGAGTAGTTCATGTTGGCAATGCCGCCCTCGTAAATCAGGTCCACGATCAGCTTGAGCTCGTGCAGGCATTCGAAGTAGGCCATCTCGGGCGCGTAACCGGCTTCGACCAGTGTTTCAAACCCTGCCTTGACGAGTTCCACCGTACCGCCGCACAAAACGGCCTGCTCGCCAAACAGGTCGGTTTCGGTTTCTTCACGGAAGTTGGTCTCGATGATGCCGGCCTTGCCCCCGCCGTTGGCCATCGCATAAGACAGCGCCAGATCCCGCGCCTTGCCGGATTTGTTCTGGTGCACCGCAATCAGCTGTGGCACACCGCCGCCCTGCGTATAGGTGCTGCGCACGGTGTGGCCTGGCGCCTTGGGCGCGACCATCCAGACGTCCAGATCGGCACGAGGAATCACGGCACCATAGTGCACATTGAAACCGTGCGCGAACACCAGCGAGGCGCCCTGCTTGATGTGGGGTTCGATGTCGTTCGTGTAGACCGTGCCGATCTGCTCGTCGGGCAGCAGGATCATCACGACGTCGGCGCCCTTGACCGCATCAGCCACCGCTGCGACCTTGAGGCCGGCCTTTTCCGCCTTGGACCAGGATGCGCCGCCCTTGCGCAGCCCAACGACGACCTTCACCCCGCTGTCGTTGAGGTTCTGCGCATGGGCATGGCCCTGGCTGCCATAGCCGATGATGGCCACTGTCTTGCCCTTGATCAGGCTCAGGTCACAGTCCTTGTCGTAAAAAACTTTCATACTCTTCTCCGGTTAAATGCAAATATCGCCGCTCGCCCTGAGCCTGTCGAAGGGCTCAATCGGACCTTGCGCAGCAAGGACTTCGACAGGCTCAACCCGAACGGACGGGGAGTGGCTGAGCCCTGTAAATTTCAAACCCGCAGAATTCTCTCACCGCGGCCAATGCCGCTGGAACCGGTGCGAACCGTCTCCAGAATGGCACCGTGCTCAAGCGCCTCCAGAAAGGCATCGTTCTTGGTCTGGTCTCCGGTGAGCTCGATGGTGTAACTCTTCTCGGTCACGTCGATGATGTGCCCGCGGAAAATGTCGGCCATGCGCTTCATTTCCTCGCGCTCCTTGCCCACCGCGCGCACCTTGACCATCATGAGCTCGCGCTCGGTGTACGCCCCTTCGGTCAGGTCCACGACCTTGACGACTTCGATGAGCCGATTCAGGTGCTTGGTGATCTGCTCGATGACGTCGTCGGAGCCGGAGGTCTGGATGGTCATGCGCGACAACGTCGCGTCCTCGGTCGGCGCCACGGTCAACGACTCGATGTTGTATCCCCGAGCCGAGAACAGACCCACCACGCGCGAGAGCGCGCCGGGTTCGTTTTCGAGCAAAACTGCAATGATGTGTTTCATATGAATGATTCCTCTTTTCGCTGCCCTCCCCCGCACACGGTAATGTGCAAGCTCGGCAGGCAATAGATTCGTCGATGGGAAAACCAGATTCGGCGCGGGCCGGAGGTTGTTGCCAACGCCGGGGTGCGCTGTCCCGCAAGGTCTCACAGGTCTTCGGAGCCCAAAAGCATTTCGGTGATGCCCTTGCCAGACTGCACCATCGGGAACACGTTCTCCGTCGGATCGGTGCGGAAGTCCATGAATACCGTACGGTCCTTGAGCTTGCGCGCCTCTCGCAGTGCAGGCTCCACATCCTGCGGAGATTCAATCAGCATGCCCACGTGCCCATAAGCCTCAGCCAGCTTCACAAAGTTCGGTAATGCGTCCATGTAGCTGCTGCTGTAGCGCCCCGCATATTCCACTTCCTGCCACTGTCGCACCATGCCGAGATAGCGGTTGTTCAGCGAAACGATCTTGATGGGCGTGTTGTATTGCAGACAGGTGGAGAGCTCCTGGATACACATCTGCACCGAGCCCTCGCCAGTGATGCAAAACACCTCGCTGTCAGGTTTGGCCAGCTTGATGCCCATGGCGTACGGAATGCCCACGCCCATGGTTCCGAGACCCCCCGAGTTGATCCAGCGGCGCGGCTCGTCGAAGCGGTAATACTGGGCCGCCCACATCTGATGCTGGCCCACGTCGGACGTGATGTAGGTATCGGCGTCCTTGGTCAGGTTCCACAGGGTCTCGACCACGTACTGGGGTTTGATCACATCTCCCGTGCCGTGGCTGTACTTGAGACAGTCGCGGCTGCGCCAGCTCTCAATGGTGGTCCACCAGCTGGCCAGTGCCTTCGGGTCGGGCTTGACGCTGGACTCCTTGATCATGCCGATCAACTCGGCCAGCACTTCCTTCACGTCGCCGACAATCGGAATATCGACCTTCACGCGCTTGGAGATGCTCGAAGGATCTATGTCGACGTGGATGATCTTGCGCTCGTTCTGCGCGAAATGCTTGATATTGCCAATCACCCTGTCATCGAAACGCGCCCCGACCGCGAGCAGCACGTCGCAGTTCTGCATCGCATTGTTCGCCTCAACCGTGCCATGCATGCCCAGCATGCCAAGGAACTTGCGATCGCTGGCCGGATAGGCCCCAAGGCCCATCAGGGTGTTGGTTACCGGGTAGCCCAGCATGTCGACCAGGGTGCGCAACTCGTGCGACGCGTTCCCGATCACCACGCCCCCGCCAGTGTAGATATAGGGGCGCTTGGCCGCCAGCAACAACTGCAGCGCCTTGCGGATCTGGCCGCCATGGCCCTTGCGCACCGGGTTGTAGGAGCGCATTTCAACGCTCTCCGGGTAACCCGCATACGTCGTCTTCTTCAACGACACGTCCTTGGGAATATCCACGACCACCGGGCCAGGGCGGCCGGTGCGCGCGATGTGGAAGGCCTGCTTCATGACCCGGGCCAGATCTCGCACGTCCTTGACCAGGAAGTTGTGCTTCACGATGGGTCGCGTGATGCCGACGGCGTCGCATTCCTGGAAGGCATCCATGCCGATGGCATGCGTCGGCACCTGACCGGTGATGATCACCAAGGGAATGCTGTCCATGTACGCGGTGGCTATGCCGGTGACCGCATTCGTCACGCCGGGGCCGGATGTGACGAGCGCCACACCGACATCGCCGGTGGCCCGCGCATAACCGTCGGCAGCATGAACAGCGGCCTGCTCGTGCCGCACCAGCACATGCTGGATAGTGTCCTGCTTGTAAAACGCGTCGTAGATGTACAGAACCGCGCCGCCGGGATAGCCCCAGACGTGCTTGACGTTTTCAGCCTGCAGCGCTTTCACCAGAATTTCGGCGCCCATCAGTTCCTGGGAGCCGCCCCGCGTCGCGGCGGACAGCTTGTGGGCGGTGGCGGTCGCTGCTGCGGCCGATGCGATTTCAGCTTTCGAGATTTCCATGATCAACCTTTGCGATTTTCTCTAACGAAAAACCTTGGGTGCCCCTAGCGCGGACTCTTGTGAAGCCGAGTCGGGACTTGAGGCCATAGCCATGGGCGAGCCGTTTGCGCCGCCGGACTGTGACCCGTTTGCTTTTTGATTTGCAAGGTGCATTATTGCACCGCAACAATGGAAACCCCGACGGCTCCAGCAAAAAAACTGTGAGGCGATGTCATAATTCGCCCCGAAAGCACCCCAAAAAAAGCGCAAAAAACGCTCCATGCGAGGCAAATTCGTCGTACAGCCGCACCGGCTTGATCCCTTTTGGCCACAGAACAAGAACTCTCTGACTTCCTGAAAAGCGTTGAAAAGCGGGCCTTCAAACGCTCGGTGTATCACGTTCGCAACGAAGAGTCGGCACTCGACATCGTGCAAGACAGCATGATGAAACTGGCAGAGCACTACGGGGACAAGCCTGCCGACGAGCTGCCCATGCTGTTCCAGCGCATCCTGTCCAACTGCACGCTCGACTGGTTTCGGCGCCAAAAGACACGCAACGCCCTGTTTTCGAACATGAGCGACTTCGAAATCGCGGGAGACGATGGAAATTTCGACCTGCTCGAAACTTTGAAGATCACCGAGGACTCCCAACGCACGGAAAGCGCCGAAGACGCGATGGGGCGGTCCCAGGCGTTTGGTGAGATCGAAACCGAGATACAAGAACTGCCACCACGTCAACGACAAGCCTTCCTGATGCGTTACTGGGAAGAGATGGACGTTGCGGAAACCGCAGCGGCCATGGGTTGCTCGGAAGGCAGTGTCAAAACGCACTGCTCACGGGCAGTCCAGGCTTTGAGCAAGGCGCTCAAGGCAAAGGGAATTCAGCTATGACCGACTCACTTCAGCATCAAGCCGAGATTTTTCAGGACCGTTTCGGGCTGAAGGTCGCGGCGCGCCTGTCGCAAGGCCTGCCCGAGCTGCCGCACGACGTTACCGAGCGCCTCCGTGCCGCGCGTGTGCAGGCGCTGGCGCATCGCAGGCTCGCCCGTACTCAGACCGCCGCCACTGTGGTGGCCTCAGGTGCGGCCGCCACTTTGACGTTTGGTGACGAGCGACTGGGCTGGTGGGGCCGCATCGCCTCCGCCCTGCCAATCGTTGTCCTGGTTGTGGGGATGGTCACGATCAGCACCGAGCAGAGCAAAAGACACGCCGTCGAGGTGGCTGAAGTGGACACCGCATTGCTGACTGACGATTTGCCGCCTGCGGCCTACACGGATCCGGGGTTTTTGCAATTCCTCAAATCCAGCAAGGATCTGACCCCCAAGCCCTGATGCGAACGATGCCGCAAGCGCCCGTACGGAAGCTCAACCCACTCGCGACGGGCGCGGCTATTTTCGCGGCCACTTTTCTCCTGGTGCTCGGAATCCTGCGCTTCGTGCCAGACGACTGGCGGTATGTGTCGCCCGCAGCCGCTGTCCCCGCGACGGCCCCGCCCCTTGCCATGGCATCCGTGCCGGCCGCGGTTGCGCCGCACGCCGCCACCGCGACAAAGGCGACGGTGCGCGCAAACAGGACATCTGCCAAAAAGAGGGTCCGCAGAGTGCCGCGAAGTGCGTGGAATGAGCTCACTGCGACTCAGCGGGAGGCGCTCCAGCCATTGGCTCCCGAATGGGACGGCATGAGCCCTGGTCAGAGGCGAAAATGGCTGGCTCTTTCGAAGAATTTCCCGTCCATGCCCCTCGACGAACAGGCCAAGCTGTTCAGCCGCATGACGGAATGGGCCTCCCTGAGCGCGCAGCAACGCACCCAGGCCCGGCTCAATTTTGCCGAAACCAATCGGCTGTCAAGCGAAGAAAAAAGGGACAAATGGCAGGCGTATCAGGCCCTGAGTCCTGAAGAGCGGCAAAAACTGGAGGCGGCGGCGCCGCCCAGGATCAAGGGTGCGGCGCCTGCCGTCAAGCCGGCACCGCATCAAGCGATGGCGGCCCCGCATCCTTCTGGGCCGAATCCGGATTCAACCGCGAAAAACCCGGGAAGACCCGCTGCAGCGCAGCGCCAGGTCAATCTCAACACCCTGCTGCCCGGCGCGCCGCAGGAGGCCCTATCACCGGCGCCAGCCACGGCACCACCCGTACCTGTTCCTGTTCCGGCTACGCCGGCCCTCGCACCGGCCATTCCTCTGACGGCTGCTCCTGCTGCGACTCCGGTGGTCGCACCTGCGCCTGCGGCATCTACTGCACCCGGGCCTGGTGCGGCCCACTAGTCTTCCCTCCGTCGGTCGCTACAGAATCCAGGCTAAATGGCACTGCAGCCCTTATCGGAACTTGGTATTTGGCTATTCATATGATAGTTCCAGAGCTGATGGCCCCGCCTTTGCCGCGACGCATGGCCTGCTGGCTGTACGAGGGCATGCTCATGTTCGGCGTGGTGTTTATCGCCGGCTACCTGTTCGGCACGCTGAGCCAGACACGCAACGCGATGGACAATCGCCACGCGCTGCAAGCGTTCCTGTTCGTCGTGTTCGGCATTTACTTCACGTGGTTCTGGGCCAAAGGCCAGACGCTGGCCATGAAAACCTGGGACATCCGCGTGGTCGACCAATTCGGGCGACCCGTAACGCAGGCACGCGCACTCTTGCGTTACGTCCTGAGCTGGCTATGGTTCCTCCCCGTGCTGGCGGCACAGGCGCCCTTCAAGCTCTCGGGCGGCGAATCCGCATTAATTACCATCGGCTGGGTGGCCATCTGGGCATTGCTCAGCCGCTTTCATCCGCAGCGGCAGTTCTGGCATGACGCATGGGCGGGAACACGGCTGGTGCCGTCCAGGCCGCTGAGCCGGTAGCCGGCGTCGGCGACAATTCCCGCATGTCGCAACAATCAGAACCGGGCGCCAAGGCCCGCTCCAACGCCAACCCCCCCAAATCGCGCAGCGGCTTGAACCGGATCTGGCATGCGTGCGCCTACTCGGTGCAAGGCCTGCGGGCCGCCTGGCACGAGTCCGCTTTCCGCCAGGAAGCCGTCGCCGCGGTCGTATTGGTTCCTGTTGCAGCCTGGCTCGGCCGCAATTGGATCGAGGCCGCGCTGCTGGCTGGGTCGGTGCTGATCGTGCTGATTGTGGAACTCCTCAATACCGGGATTGAATCCGCCATCGACCGCGTGGGCCCCGAGTGGCACGAACTGTCCAAACGCGCGAAAGACATGGGTAGCGCCGCCGTGTTGCTAAGCCTGTTGTTGTGCGCGGGCATCTGGGCCGCGGCACTGTTCCAGAGGTTTGCCGCATGAGTCCGACATTCTCGATTTGCGTGTACTGCGGTTCCCGCCCGGGCGCCAGCTCCGAGTTTGCGGCCGCGGCAACCACGGTGGGCAGCTGGATCGGCGATCATGGCGGCCAGCTTGTGTATGGCGGCGGCAGGAGTGGCCTGATGGGCGTGGTGGCCCATGCCACGTTGCAGACCGGCGGACGCGTCGTTGGCATCATCCCCAAGGCGTTGGTGGACAGGGAATTGGCCGATCACGATTGCACCGAATTGCACGTCGTCGACACCATGCACGAGCGAAAACGCATGATGGCGGAACGCGCCGACGCCTTTCTGGCCCTGCCCGGCGGTATTGGTACGCTCGAAGAGCTTTTCGAGGTCTGGACCTGGCGCCAGCTCGGCTACCACGACAAGCCGGTCGGCCTGCTCAACATTGCCGGCTATTACGACAAGCTGCTTGATTTCCTGGGCACCAGCATCACGCAGCAGTTCATGGGCGAATGGCAAATGAAGCTGATGTGCGAGGGCGCCGATCCGGCCGCGCTGCTGCGCGAACTGGTCCAGAGCGCCGGCCTGAGCCCCGCGCCCCGGCTGGACACCCTCTAGACGGCGGCTTCGTCCTGTTCCCCTGTGCGGATGCGCACCACCTGTTCGACGTTGGTGATGAAAATCTTGCCGTCGCCGATCTTGCCGGTGCGCGCCGCCTTGACGATGGCCTCCACACAGCGCTCCACATCGTCGGTCTTGACGACCACCTCGATCTTCACCTTGGGCAGGAAATCGACCACGTATTCAGCGCCGCGGTACAGCTCGGTATGGCCCTTTTGCCGGCCAAAGCCCTTGACTTCGGTCACGGTCAGCCCGGTCACGCCGCATTCAGCCAGCGCCTCGCGCACTTCTTCGAGCTTGAAAGGTTTGACGACGGCGGTGATTTGTTTCATGGTGATCAACTGAGGTTGGGTGGACGCGGGGCGCAGAGGAAAATTTTACGCGCGGAACTTGCTGGTAATAGGATACCGCCAATCCTTCCCAAAACTGCGGTGCGTCACGCGGATGCCCACCGGCGCTTGGCGCCGCTTGTATTCGTTGATCTTGATCAGGCGCGTGACGCGTTCCACGTCGGCGCGCGCAAAGCCGGCCGCGATGATCTGCTCGATACCTTCGTCGTTCTCCATGTAACGCTCCAGAATGGCGTCCAGCACTTCGTACGGCGGCAGCGAATCCTGATCGGTCTGATCCGGGCGCAGCTCGGCACTGGGCGGGCGCGTGATGATGCGCTCGGGAATCGGGCTAGTCCCCGTGCCATAGGGGTCGTGCGCGTTGCGCCAACGCGCCAGCCGGAACACGGTCGTCTTGGCGAGGTCCCTGATGGCGGCAAAGCCCCCTGCCATGTCGCCATACAAGGTGCAGTAGCCGGTGGCCAGCTCGCTCTTGTTGCCGGTGGTCAGCACGATCGCGCCGAACTTGTTGGACAGCGCCATCAAGAGCGTGCCGCGAATGCGCGCCTGAATGTTTTCCTCGGTCGTATCTTCCTTCAAACCCTTGAACTCGCCCGCCAGGCTGGACTTGAAAGCCTCGAACTCCGGCAGGATGGAGATCTCGTCGTAGCGCACGCCCAGGCGGGTGGCCATCTCGCGCGCGTCGATCCAGCTGATGTCGGCCGTGTAGGGCGAGGGCATCATGACGGTGCGCACTTTGTCCTTGCCGATCGCGTCGACCGCGATGGCCAGCACCAGCGCGGAGTCGATGCCGCCCGACAGCCCGAGGATTGCACCCGGAAAACCGTTCTTGCCGATGTAGTCGCGCACGCCCAGCACCAGCGCGTCCCACAGCTCGGCCTCGGGGGTACGCTGGGGCGCCACGTCTGCTATTAATTTGATAGCTGACTGCACCCGTTCCACCTCGACTTCGAACAGTTTTTCCTTGAAACCCGGGGCGCGCCCGACGACCGCGCCGCTGACGTCGAGCGCGAACGAATGGCCCTCGAACACCACCTCGTCCTGCCCGCCCACCAGATGCGCACAGACCATGGGCAGGCCGCAGGCCAGCGCGCGCTCGCGCATCATTTCTTCCCGCTCGGCACCCTTGCCGACATGGAACGGCGAGGCGTTGATCACGGCCAACAGCTCGGCCCCCGCTTCTTTCGCCAGGCGCGCCGGCTCCTCGAACCAGGCGTCCTCGCAGATCAGCAGGCCCACGCTGAGGCGGTCCACCCCCTCACCCACCTGGAACACGCACACGCCCTGGCCCGGCGCAAAGTAGCGGCGCTCGTCGAACACCTGGTAGTTGGGCAGCTCGCGCTTGGCGTAGGTCTCCAGCACGCGCCCTTCGCTGAGCACGCTAGCCGAATTGTGGCGGTGCGGCACCGCGACCGATCGGCTGCGCACGTCGCCGCCCGTGGGGTGGCCGACCACCACCACCAGGCCCTTTAACCCGGCCAGTTCGCGGGCCACCGTTTTCACGGCATCATCGCAGGCGGCGATGAACGCGGGGCGCAGGAACAGGTCTTCCGCCGCATAGCCGCAAATCGACAGCTCGGGCGTCAGCACCAGCCGGGCGCCGCTGGCGTACGCTGAACGCGCGGCATCGACGATTTTTTGGGCGTTGCCAGACAGGTCGCCCACGACAAAATTGAGCTGCGCCACACAGATTTTGAGAGTCATACGGACAGTGAAAAGCGATTCAAACGATTATGTCATCCGGGTGTTTTCCTCGCCGCTGAAGATCGACGCGGCGCACTGGAATGCCCTGCTTTCGCAGCAGCCCGAGGCCAATCCGTTCATGCGCCACGAATACCTGGCCGCCCTGCACGAGAGCAGCAGCGCCACGCCGCAAACCGGCTGGACGCCACGTTTTCTCACGCTGTGGCGGGATGAAGTCCTGGTGGCGGCCTGCGCGCTGTACCTGAAGGACCATTCCTACGGCGAATATGTGTTCGACTGGGCCTGGGCCAACGCCTATGAGCAGCATCGCCTGGCCTACTACCCGAAAGCTGTGGTGGCGTCGCCGTTCACGCCGGTGCCCGGCGCACGCTTGCTGGCGCGCGATGCGCCCGCGCGCCACGCCCTGGTGAAGGCGCTGGTGCAGTGGTGTGGCGAGCAGCATCTGTCGTCGCTGCATCTGCTGTTCCTCAGCGAGCC
>SCRR01000209.1 GCA_004322085.1 Burkholderiaceae bacterium | reverse complement strand
GGTTGCGACGCCCAGCCCTACTTCCGTATTTTCAACCCGGTGGCGCAGTCGCAGAAGTTCGACCCGCAAGGGCGCTTTATCCGCCGCTACCTGCCCGAACTGGCGCGTGTGCCGGACAAGTACATCCACACGCCGAGCACCATGACCCGGCTCGATCAAACCGCCGCCGGGGTACGGATCGGTGTGGACTATCCCGCCCCGCTGGTTGATCATGCTCGGGCACGGCAACGCACACTCATGAGGTTTTCGTCACTTGCGACAGACGGTACTGCGCCCCCTGTGCTGCGCTGAGCCGGCTCGGATGGCGCGGTCCGGCCCGCGCCAGCCGTGCTCAGGAGAACCAGCGCAGAAAGGCCGCCGCCGTCAACGCGATCATGCCCAGCGCCGCCAGCACGAGCCATACCGGGGAGGTGTGGCGGTTAACGCGCGGCGTGCGTGAGCGCAGCGACACGGCGACCAGTATCACCGCCACACTCGCGCACGCCAGCTTGACCGACAGTGCCGCCACGGCAATGCCGTGGATGTCGGGGAATTGACCGTAGAAATGGAAGCTGACGAGCCCGAACAGCGCACCGCTGGCGAACTGCACGGCCCAGCCGGTCAACACCAGCCGCAGGACCAGCCGCTCGCGCACCGGCCGGCCGGTGCCGACGACATACAGGGGCGCCGCGACCACGGTCACGGCACCAAAGTTGTGGGCGACCTGGGTCAGCGCATAAGCGAGATTCTGCAGGTCCAAGCCGGCTACTCGACGCTGACGTTGACGCAGCGCTGCAAGCCGATTGGGGTGTGCGCCTTGTTGACCACCTTGATGCAAAGGGTGTGCTTGCCGGCGGACAGCGCCTCAAAGGTATAGCTGCCCTTGAGCTGGCGCAGGATGCCGACCTCCTTGTCATCCACATAGACGTGCACATGGTCGCCCTTGGGGCCGGGCACCACATCGTACACGATCTTGTTCTGGTTCATCACGTCGAGCTTCGCACCATCCTGCGGCGATGTGATCGTGACCGAGCCTTCGGCGGCCATAGCGGCGGGTGCCAGCGCGAAAGACCCTGACATCAGGGCGGTAAACAGGGTGAAGGCAGACAGGCGGGTCATGGCATCTCCAGGGCAATGAATACGGTTGAACGCTGTTGAACAGACTGGTTGAGAGGCTGAGCATAGCGTCGCCGGCCTTGTTGCTCGGCGCGGTGTCAACTTTGCCATGCGGGGGTCCGGGTGGCCCCATGATGAGGCGTGTCCGCTTGGTTTATGCTGACGGCCTTCGCAGACAGGTTGGCCTGGGCGCCCCGGTCTGCTCCTTAACGAGGAAATTTCATGCCACTGTGGTTGCGGCGCGCGTTGTCGTGCGCCATTTTGCTCATCGCCACGCAGGCCGCGCTGGCGCAAGGTCCGGCGACCGTGCTGCTGGAAGACGTGACCTGGACCGAACTGCGCGACCTGCTGGCGGCGGGCAAGACGACCGTGATCATCCCCATCGGCGGCACCGAACAAAGCGGCCCCTACGTCGCGCTGGGCAAGCACAACGCGCGCGTGCGGGTGCTGTCGCAGCGCATTGCGCAGGAGCTGGGCAACGCGCTGGTCGCGCCCGTCATCGCCTATGTGCCCGAGGGGGGCTATGCGCCGCCGACCTCGCACATGCGCTTTCCGGGCACCCTGACCGTGCCGGACGATGTATTCGAGAAGACGCTGGAGTCGGCGGCCAACAGCCTGAAGGTGCATGGGTTCCGCAACATCGTTTTCCTGGGTGACCATGGCGGCTACCAGAACGACCTGCGCCGCGTGGTGGCGCGCCTGAACAAGTCCTGGGCCGGTTCGCCCGCACGCGCGTTTGTGCCGCCCGAGTATTACGCCGCGAGTTCCGACGGCTATGCGCGCATCCTGCGCGAGCATGGGGTACCGCAGGACGAGATCGGCACGCACGCGGGACTGGCCGACACCTCCTTGCTGCTCGCGGTGGCCCCTGGCATGGTCCGGCTGGCACAACTGCGCAATGCGCCCAAGCCGAGTGCCGCCGACGGCGTCTATGGCGGCGACCCGCGCCACGCAACGGCTGCGCTGGGCCAGCTGGGCGTGGATGCGATCGTGTCGCGCACGGTGGCCGCCCTCAAAAAAGATACGGCGGCGCGCTGAAGCGTCGCCCTGCCTGAATCCCTTTTAGCCACTCCTTCCAATTTCAAACGGAATTCACCATGACTTTCACTCTTTCTGCCCGTTCCCGCCTGGCCGCGCTGGCCCTGGCGGGTCTGTGCGCCGCCGGCGTCGCCGCTGCAGCCACGCCCATCGTCACCGTTCCCGGCATGCCGCCGGTGGTCAATCCGGACAACCTGTATAGCGAGGCGGGCGCCGGCCATCTGAGCGCCGCGGTGGCGGGCGCGCTGCCTCGCGTCTATGTGCCCAATGTGCGCTCGGACGATGTCTATGTGATCGATCCGGCGACGTTCAAGGTGGTGGACAAGTTCAAGGTCGGCCACAGCCCGCAGCACGTCGTCCCGTCGTGGGACCTGCAAACCCTGTGGGTGGCCAACAACGCCGAAGGCCGCCCCGACGGCAGCCTCACGCCGATCGATCCGAAAACGGGCAAGCCCGGCCCGGCGGTCAAGGTGGACGATCCCTACAACATGTATTTCACGCCCGACGGCAAGGAAGCGATCGTGGTGGCCGAAGCCCATGCACGGCTGGATTTTCGCGATGCGCACACCATGGCGCTCAGGTCCAGCCTGCCCGTGCCCGGCTGCAAGGGCATCAACCACGCCGATTTCTCGATCGACGGCAAATACGCGATCTTCACCTGTGAATTCGGTGGCAAGCTGGCCAAGATCGACATGGTGAACCGCAAGCTTGTGGGCTACCTGGAACTCGACAAGGGCGGTATGCCGCAGGACATCCGGATTTCACCGGATGGCAAGGTGTTCTACGTCGCGGACATGATGGCCGATGGCGTTTTCGTGGTCGACGGCGACAGCTTCGAGAAAATCGGCTTCATCAAGACCGGCGTGGGCACGCACGGGCTGTACCCGAGCCGGGACGGCACGAAGCTGTACATCTCGAACCGCGGCACGAACCGCATTCACGGCGCGCGCCGCGGCAAGGGCAGCGTCTCCGTGCTCGACTTCGCCACGCGCAAGGTCCTGGCGACCTGGCCCATTCCGGGCGGCGGTAGCCCGGACATGGGCAATGTCAGCGCGGACGGCAAGATGCTGTGGCTGTCGGGGCGCTTCGATGACGTGGTTTATGCGATCGACACGACCACCGGTGCGGTCAAATCGATCAAGGTCGGCATGGAACCGCACGGCCTGACCGTGTGGCCGCAACCCGGGCGCTATTCGCTGGGCCACACCGGCAACATGCGCTGAGCCGGCGCCTTGCCTAGACCTTGACCTGACCTGCGGCCCTTCGCAGCTCACGCGCCATGGCGGTGGCCAGCGCCAGGCGGCGCAACAGCCACGGCGTGAGGTCTGCCGCCACGAGCGGGTCCGGCCGGGGCTGAAACGGCTGGCCTGCCACTGTGGGGCCGGGCTCGACGGCACGGTCCGCCGCACCTGCAGAGTCCATCAATTCCGCCTGGATGCGCTGCGACGCGTGCTGCAGTGCCGGCATGGCGACGGTGAGGTCGAGCTGGGCACGGCGCAGCAACAGCAGTGACTTGATGGCCGTAAGCTGGGCCAGCAACTGGTAGCTGCGTGCCTGCAGCGCTTCGAGCTGCGCCAGCGGCGGGCGCACCTGGCGCGGCTCGGCCATGGAGCGCTGGATCGCCAGCGTCACGGCCGACAGGCTGTCGTAGGCTTCGCGGCGCGACAAGCGCCACGGCAGGTCGCTGGTCTGCTCCTTGTTGAGCAGCGCCAACGCGAGCAGGGCGTGCTGGCCCTGGGCCTTCACGCTGCGCCGCACCAGCGCGGGAATCTGGTTGCGCTCCCAGGCCGGCAGCACGTAGCTGAACAGCCACGCGATAGAGGCGCCAAGTACGGTGTCGGCCAGCCGTTGGCCCATCGCCATGGTGGGCTGCAGGCCGGTCACAAGCAGGTGCACCATGAGCAGCGCCCCGACCGTCGCCGAGGCCGTGGTGTAGAGGTAGCGGCGCAGCGCAAAGGCGTGCGCCAGCCCCTGGCTCAGCGCCACCACCAGCAAGATGGTGAAGCCGCTGGGGCGGGTGGCCAGCAGCGCCATCACCAGCAGGCAGCCGATCACGGTGCCAGCCACGCGTGCGTTGCGCCGCTGCACGGTTTGTGCCAGGTTGCCGCGCATCACCACCACGATGGAGAAGAGGACCCAGTACCCGTGCCCGGCCCATGGCAGGTGCAGGGCGATCAGATAGCCCGCACCCACCGCCAGCGTGGCGCGCATGGCATAGCGCAGCATGGGCGCGCGCCAGCCCAGTTGCCCCAGCAATGGCTTCCACGACCAGGCGGTGGGGCTCACGAACAGCTGCCACTGGGTGCGCACGTCGGCCAGTCCGGGCGCCGCGTCGCCGCGCGCCAGGGCCACCATGCGGGCGGCTTCGTCGTGCAGATGCCCGATGCGGTTCGCCATGCTGTGCAAGAGGGCGGCAGCATCGGGTTCGCCGGTGCTCAAGGGCGCGGGCTCGTTGCCCGCGCGGGTCTGCGCCGGCAGCGCGCCGTGCAGCCGCTCGCGCAGGTCGGGAACCGCCACGATCGTGCCGCGGGCGCGGCCCATCAGCAGGTCCAGCGCCAACTGCTCCAGCTCCGCGGCGACGGTGTTCAGGGCGTCCTGCAGCAGTGGCAGCGTGGGGGCGCTGGCATGGGCGTACTGGTTCAACAAAACGTCCAGGTCCAGGTTACAGGCCAGTTGGTGGTCGCGCGCTTCCAGCAGCGCCAGCAGCATGGCCGCCAGTCGCTGGCGCCGGGGCGTGGTGGGCGACTCCAGCACCACGTCGCGCGTGTTCTGCAGGTAGTCCGCCAGGGTGATCTGTTGCCCCAGCATGGCGGCCAGCAGCGCCTGGTGATCGGGCTGGGGCGCCAGGCGCTGTGCCTGGGTGCGCAGGATCTGCGCGAAAGTGGTGATGCATTCGGCCAGCAACTGGGCGCGAAAGAGTTGGTTCAGCCCATGGGTGGTGAGCACGGCCCAGACCAGGTACAGGCCCGCGCCGACCAGGTACCAGCCCGTGTTCAGCGCGATTTCCTCAAGCGACGACGGGGGCGGCGCCGCCACGGCGAACAGCATCGAGAACAGCATTGAAAACGTGATGGGGCCGCCGCGTTTGCCCCAGGACATCAGCATCACGGACAGGAACGTGCCGGCTACCAGCACCAGGCCGAGCTGCACTTCGTCGTGCTGTACCAGTTGCGTCAGCACGAACAGCGGCGCGCCCAGCAGCGGCGCGGGCAGCATCTGGGTCAGCTTGCGCCGGCGCGGCGCGGGCACATCGGGCAGGCTGGTGATCAGAATGCCGACCGCTGCGCTGGCGACCGCGACCACACCGGCGAAGGCGAACACGGCCAGCGAAATCAGGAACAACCCTACCGCCACCGTGATGCCGTTGGCCATGTACTGGCTCAGCACGACGCGCAGCACGCGGTGCGTGGCAGCGCGCAGCCGGGTGGCCAGACTCAAGGGAAAGGTCAGTTCAGACGGGTTCCGGTTCATGATGCGCGGCGCACACTTTACCGGTGTCTGACACGTCAGGGCACGGTGGTGCCGGCGCCCTCTGACGGGGCCGTCGCCGCGTCGGCAGGCGAGGCGATCCCCGATGCTGTCAGCGTCTGGCGCAGCGTGGCTTTCTCGCCGGCGCTCGCGAACTTGCTGTATTTGCCGAGCAGCGCCACGAGCTGGCCGTAGATCTTGGGGGTGGCGGCCAGGCATTCCTTCTGGTCGATGAAGTCGGCCTCGCCCGTGAGGTTGCCGACCAGCCCGCCCGCCTCGGTCACGAGCAGCGAGCCGGCCGCGACATCCCAGGGCTGCAGGCCGGTTTCAAAAAATCCGTCGGTGAAGCCGGCCGCCACATAGGCCAGGTCGAGCGCGGCGGCACCGGGGCGGCGCAGGCCAGCGGTGCGCGGCATCAGGTCGGCCATCATGGCCAGGTAGTTCTTGAAGTTGTCACCCGGGCGGAACGGAAATCCGGTGGCGAGCAGGCATTCCTGCAGCCGGGTGCGCTTGGACACGCGCAGGCGGCGGTCGTTCAGGTAGGCGCCGCGGCCACGCGTGGCGGTGAACAGGTCGTTGCGGCTGGGGTCGTACACCACGGCCTGCTCGACCTTGCCACGCGCCGCCAGTGCAATGCTCACGCAATACACCGGAAAGCCGTGGATGAAGTTGGTGGTGCCGTCCAGTGGATCGATGATCCAGACGAACTCTGAATCCTTCGCACCATGCTCGCTGCCCGACTCCTCGGCCAGGATGCCGTGGCCGGGATAGGCTGTGAGCAGCGTTTCGATGATGGCCTGCTCGCTCGCGTGATCGACCTCGGTGACGAAATCGTTCACCTGTTTTTGCGAAACCCGCACGGCTTCGACATCGAGCGCGGCGCGGTTGATGATGGCGCCGGCGGCGCGGGCGGCCTTGATGGCCACGTTGAGCATGGGGTGCAGATTGGGCGACATGAGTTGTGAACCTTTGCGGGACGCACGCGCAGGCGCGGTCCCCAAGTGTTGAAGAGCAGCCAATCTGCCTGGCGATACAGGCAGCGGCAATCGTGCGATTTTACCTGTGAGCCGCCCGGCACCTCAGTACAGCCAGGTCCAGCTCACTTGCAGCAAGGTGAGCCCGGGGTTGGGCGACTTGATGTCGGCATTGGAGAAATGCGACACACGCAGGCTGACGCGCGCCGCCGGCGTGAGCTGGTAGCCCACACCCAGATGATCGCCAAACTGGAACGCCGTGCTGATGGTCTTGTCGGCGAATTGGGTGTGGCTGACCAGCGTGGGCCCAACCCCGCCTTCGACGAAGAAGCGCCCGCCGTCGGGCCACCAGCGCAGCATGGGAATGGCGCTGAGCTGCCACAGGCTGGCGGGCTCGCGACCCTGCCTGGCGCTCCAATACGACAGGCCGAGCTCGCCGGTCAGCTCGATCCGCCCTGGGCCGTTCGCGGCGCGGTGCGTCCATAGCACCGGCGTTTCCCAACCCAGCGTGGTGCGCACGGCATGGGTGCCACCGGCCAGTTGCAGCATGATGCCGCCGCGATCAGGCGTGGGGGATGCAGCCTGTGCGCGGGCGCCCGTGGCCAACGTGAGGGCTGTGACGAGCGCGAACAACCTGAAGATGGCAAGACAATGCACGCTGACCTCCCCGAATGTGTTTTATTTCGACGGTGCGCCATCATTTTGCAGTCATCCGCGGCGCGCTGCCAACGGTGCGTCCGATGCCTGCGACGACAATGACGGATCCAGTACTCATTTGACTTGACCTGGCGCTATGACGTTCCGGTGCCCATGCAGACCCGTTTCATCCTGATCAACACCAGCCATGCTGGCAACGTCGGTGCTTGCGCGCGCGCCATGAAGGTCATGGGTTTCGGCGACCTGGTGCTGGTGGCGCCGCGCTGGGCCAACGTGCTGCGGCGCGAGGAAACCATCCAGCGCGCCAGCGGCGCCCTGGACGTGCTGAAGAACGCGCGCATCGTGTCGACGCTGGACGAGGCTTTGGACGGCATGACGCACCTGTGCGCCACCGCGATGACGCCGCGCGACTTTGGACCACCCACGGTGGCGCCGCGCGAGCATTTCGAAAAACTACTAAAAAAAGAGCAAACAGTCTTTACTGGTAAAGGGCTGGAGGCCGAAAACATCATGAAACCGGGGTCCGGTGTGGCCTTTCTGTTCGGCTCCGAGCGCTTTGGCATGCGCAACGAGGACGTGTACCGCTGCCATGTGTGCCTGAGCATCCCGACCAACCCCGCGTTCGGCTCGCTCAATCTGGGCGCCGCGATCCAGGTCATCGCCTACGAATGGCGGCTCGCGCTGGGCGGGTTTGGGGTGCAGCCTGCGACCAGCGCGCCGGTGCACGCGGATGCACAGCAAGTGAGCGGCATGCTGGAGCACTGGCAGCAGGTGCTCGTGGCCATTGATTTTCTGGACCCCGAGGCCCCCAAAAAACTCATGCCGCGGCTCAACCAGCTGGCCAATCGCGCGCAAATTACGGTGGAGGAAATCCACATCCTGCGCGGCATCGCCAAGGCGGTGGCGCAGCTGGCGGAGCATGCCAAAGCCGCCACTGGCGCCAATGCTGACACGGCCGCGCCAGCAGCGGCGCCGGCAAAAATGCCGGTGAGGCGATAGACTTCTCCGATGTTTTCCCGCCTTCGCTCCGACATCCAATGCATTCTTGAACGTGACCCGGCTGCGCGCAGCACCTGGGAGGTGCTGACCTGCTACCCCGGGCTGCACGCGCTGGTGTTTCACCGGCGCGCCCACTGGTGCTGGGAGCATGGCTATAAATGGCTGGGGCGCTTTCTGTCGCACATCTCGCGCGGCCTGACCGGAATCGAGATTCACCCCGGTGCCAAAATCGGCGAGCGCGTGTTCTTCGACCACGCGATGGGCGTGGTGATCGGCGAGACCGCCGAGGTCGGCGACGGCTGCACCATCTACCAGGGTGTCACGCTGGGTGGCACTTCGCTGTACAAGGGCGTGAAGCGCCATCCCACACTGGGGCGCGACGTGGTCGTGAGCGCAGGCGCCAAGGTGCTGGGCGGCTTCGTGGTGGGTGACGGCGCCAAGATCGGCAGCAACGCGGTGGTGATCAAGCCGGTGCCGGTAGGCGCCACGGCGGTTGGCATTCCGGCGCGCATCATTCCGTCCAAGCACGGCGAGAGCGCCGACGTGACGACGCACGAGCCCAAGTTCTCGGCCTACGGCATCACGCAGGACGATGATCCGCTGAGTCAGGCGATGAAGGGCCTGATCGACAACGCCTCCTCCCACGAGCACCAGATCGCGCTGCTGTGGCAGGCCATCGAGACCTTATCTAGCACCCCGCAAACCAAGAGCTGTGTCCCGGGCGATGCGGCGCGCCGCGAGGCGTTCGAGGCCGACAAGCTGAACCAGCTGGTGGGTAAATAGGCGGCCCGCGCGGGCGCCGTGCTGCAATCCGCTTCGGACTATGCGCGCGCCGGGCGCAGCGCGCTCTTGGGCCGGAAGGCCTTGCACACTTCGTCGTTCGTTTCCAGGTACGGCCCGCCGATCAGGTCGATGCAGTACGGCACGGCCGCGAAGATGCCCGCCACC
>SCRR01000208.1 GCA_004322085.1 Burkholderiaceae bacterium | reverse complement strand
CGGTATGACCCAACTCCCCGCCCGCTATGACCACGTCGGCAGCTTTCTGCGCCCCAAATACCTGCTCGAAGCACGTGAGCAAAAGTCCAAAGGCGAGATCACGCCCGCGCAATTGCGCAAGGTCGAAGACAAGGCCATCACCGAGATCGTCAAGTTCCAGGAAGACGTGGGCCTGAAGAGCATCACCGACGGCGAGTTCCGCCGCACCTACTTCCATATCGACTTTCTGGACCAGCTCGGCGGCGTCAAGACGGATATCCCCGTCACCATCGTCAAACCGGACGGCACGCAGGAACTGGCCCCGCCCGTGATGCGCGTGGTGGACAAGGTGCGGCACGTGAAGGACATCCAGCGGGCCGCCTTTGAGTACCTCAAGAGTCAGGTCGCAAAAGGCAACACGCCCAAGGTCAGCATCCCCTCGCCCACCATGCTGCACTTTCGCGGCGGCCGCGCGGGCATCAGCCGCGAGGCCTATCCGGAACTCGACCCGGCGTTCTACGACGATGTGGCAAATGCCTACGGCGACGAGCTGCGCTCGCTGGCGGCCGCGGGCGCCACCTACGTGCAGATGGACGACACCAACCTGGCCTACCTGTGCGACGAGAAAATGCGCGAAGCGGCACGCCAGCGCGGTGACGACCCCAACGAGCTGCCGCATCGCTACGCCGCCTTCATCAACAAGGTGGTGGCGCAAAAGCCGGCGGGCATGCTGCTGGCCATGCACCTGTGCCGCGGCAACTTCAAGAGCACGCACGCCGCCGCCGGTAACTACGAGCCGGTCGCCGAGGCCCTGCTGCGCGAAATGAACCTGGACGCCTACTTCATGGAGTACGACGACGACCGCAGCGGCGACTTCAAGCCGCTGCGCTACCTGCCCAAGGGCAAGACCGTGGTGCTGGGCCTGGTGACCACCAAGTTCGGCAAGCTCGAAGACAAGGACGACCTCAAGCGCCGCATCGACGACGCCGCACGCTACGCACCGCTGGAGCAGTTGGCGCTGTCGCCGCAATGCGGCTTCAGCAGCACCGTGCATGGCAACGACATTGCGGTGGAAGCGCAGCGCGCCAAGCTGCGGCTGGTGGTGGAGACCGCGCAGGAGGTGTGGGGCACGGCCTGAATCTGCATGGACGCAGCAGGCCGGCAGGTTGATACTACGGCATGACCAACCCACCTGACGCGCCCCGCGGCAAGCCTCCTTCCGGTTGGCTGCGCAGGCTCGCAACGGGTTGCGCCGCCTTAGCGCTGGCGCTGACAGGAACGTTCGCGGTCGCTGCCGACGCGTCGCACGATACGCTGCGCATCGGCTCCAAGCGCTTCACCGAGTCGTACATCCTGGCGCAGCTGATGGCGCAAACCGTTGCGGCGCGCACTGGAACCAAGCCTGAGGTACTGCAGGGGCTGGGTAACACGGCCATCGTCTATGAGGCGCTGCGCTCGGGCAGCATCGACCTGTATCCGGAATACACCGGCACCATCAGCCTGGAAATCCTCAAAAGCAAAACGCCAATGTCGATGGACGCCATGAACAAGGCTCTCGCACCACTGGGCTTGGGCGTTGCCATTCCGCTGGGCTTCAACGACGGCTACGCGCTCGCGATGCGCGATGCGCAGGCTCAGCGTCTGCACATCACGTCGCTGAGCGACCTGGCACACCACCCCGAGTTGAAACTGGGCCTGTCGAACGAATTCATCGGCCGCGCCGATGGCTGGAAGGGCCTGGCGCAGCGCTACGGCTTCAAACAGGTGCCCACTGGTCTGGACCACGGCCTGGCCTACACCGCGCTGGCAAAAAAGCAGATCGACGTGACCGACATCTATACGACCGATGCCAAGATCGCGCAACTGGGCCTGCGCGTGCTGCAGGACAACCTTCATTACTTCCCGCGCTACGACGCCGTGGTGCTGTACCGGCTGGACGTGCCCCAGCGCTTTCCGAAGGCGTGGGCCGCGCTGCAGACGCTGGCCGGCAGCATCGATGAGCACGCGATGGTTGCGATGAATGCACGCGCCGCGCTGCAGGGTGTGCCGTTTGATGTGATCGCGCGCGACCACCTGACGGGCGGGTCGACGTCCGTCAACACCACCGCGTCGGCCATCGCCAAGAGCGCGGGCGTCGCGGCACCGGACGCCGCCGGGCGCGGCTTCTGGGCCAAGCTGTTCGGGCCCGACCTGGCGCGGTTGACCTGGCAGCATCTGACACTGGTGGTGGTCTCGGTGGGCGTCGCTGCGCTGCTGGCGATCCCGCTCGCGGTGTTGGTGTTCCCGCATCCACGCCCGCGCGAACTCGTTCTTGGCATCACCGGCCTGCTGCAAACCGTGCCCTCGCTGGCGATGCTGGCCGCGCTGATTTCTCTGATGGGCGTGATCGGCGTGATGCCGGCGCTGGTGGCGCTGATGTTGTACGCGCTGCTGCCCATCATGCGCAACACCACGACTGGCCTTGGCGAAGTGCCGCAGGGCCTGCGGCTGGCGGGCCAGGCGCTCGGCATGACGGCGGGCCAGCGCATGCGCTACATCGAGTTGCCGCTGGCACTGCCGACCATCCTGGCCGGTGTGCGCATCGCCACCTCGATCTCGATCGGCACCGCCACGATCGCCGCCTTCATAGGCGCCGGTGGCTACGGCGAACGCATCGTCACCGGCCTGGCGCTGAATGACGACCAGTTGCTCATGGCTGGCGCTCTGCCAGCCACCGTGCTGGCGCTGCTGAGCGAGGTGCTGTTCGAGATCATCGAACGTGCCATCCGGCGGCCGCGCACCTGATACAGCCTGTGTCCGGCGAGCGAACGCAAGCTGCAGACGCTGCATCACTGAGGATTCATCAAAGAAATAGGGCTCTGGTCGTTGAAGGGTGAGAGCTTATAGCTATCAACTCAGGAGCGCTCTTGAACCCGGCTTGCGCTCGCACCGCACTCGCCTAACAGCATCATGAAGATGATGTCGGCGCGCTGCGCCACTTGAAAATCAACTACGGTAGCGATCGCACAAGGCCTGCGTGGCGGCGCGGAATGCGCCCAGATCGCTGCCGACCCCAACAAAGCTGGCACCCATGGCCATGTAGCGGCGCGCGTCGGCCTCCACCGGTGCCAGGATTCCCGTGGGCTTGCCGCAGGCCCGGGCATCGGCAAACACGCTGGCAATCGCAGCCTGGACTTCCGGGTGGCCGGCATTGCCGAGGTGGCCGAAGCCCGCAGCCAGGTCGGACGGCCCCACGAAGACGCAGTCGACCCCGTCCAGCGCAGCAATCTCGCGCACGGCCGCCACGCCGGCGCGGCTCTCGATCTGCACCATCACGCAGATCTGGTCATTGACGCCCTTGAAGTAGTCCGCCACCGTGCCGTAGCGATTGCTGCGCTGCGACACCGACACGCCCCGCACGCCCTGCGGCGGGTAACGCGTGGCAGCCACCGCGCGCCGCGCCTCGTCGGCACTTTCGATGAACGGAACCAGGAAGTTGTAGAAACCGGCGTCCAGCAGCCGCTTGATCTCCACCGTGCTGTTGGACGAGGGCCGCACCACGGGCGCGCTGACGCTGTCCTTGAGCGCCATGAGCTGCGGGATGAAGGTGCTCACGTCGTTCGGGGAATGCTCGCCGTCGAGCAGGATCCAGTCGAACCCGGCCACTCCGAGGACTTCGGTGGTGATGGCATTGGACAACGAGGACCAGCAGCCGATGAGCCGCTTGCCGGCCAGCAGGTCGCGCCTGAAACTGTTGGGAAAGGATTGGTAAGGTGTCGTTGGTGTCATGGGAGTTTCGCTTGTTGATGGGCTCAGGTAATGGGTGCGGGGTTGAACAGCACCAGCGCGTTGTGCAGCTTCCAGTGCTCGGCCCAGGTTTTCTTGCGGCCGCTCGCCACTTCCAGCATCAGGTGGAAGAGCTCCCAGCCCACGTCCCCGATGCTGGCATCGCCGTCGGCGATGCGCCCGGCGTTGACGTCCATCAGGTCGTGCCAGCGCCGGGCCAGGTCGGTGCGCGTGGCGACCTTGATCACGGGCACCTCGGCCAGACCGTAGGGCGTGCCACGTCCGGTGGTGAAGACGTGCAGATTCATGCCGGCCGCGAGTTGTAGCGTGCCGCAGATGAAATCGCTGGCTGGCGTGGCCGCGTAGATCAGGCCCTTTTGCTTCACCTTCTCGCCCGGCGACAGCACGCCGCTGATCGTGGCGCTGCCCGATTTGACGATCGACCCCATCGCCTTTTCCACGATGTTGGACAGACCGCCTTGCTTGTTGCCAGGCGTGGTGTTGGCGCTGCGATCCACGCGGCCTCTTTGCAGATAGGCGTCGTACCAGGCCATCTCGCGGATCATCGCCTGCGCCACCTCGGGACTGCTGGCGCGCGAGGTCAACTGGTCGATGCCATCGCGCACCTCGGTCACTTCCGAGAACATGACAGTGGCCCCCGCGCGCACCAGCAGGTCGGTGGCAAATCCCACGGCCGGATTGGCCGTGACGCCCGAAAACGCATCGCTGCCGCCGCACTGCACACCAACGATCAGTTCACTCGCCGGCACGGTCTCACGCCGACGCGCGTCAAGCCGTTCCAGGTGCAACAGGGCCGTCTGCATGATCGAATCGACCATCGACATGAAGCCGACGTGGTGCTCGGACTGCAGCGTCACCACGTCGAGCTTTGCTTCGGCATTGACGCCGACGTCGGCGACGTTGCGCTCGTCGACGATGGGGATGGTGCCCGGCGGCATCAGGCGCGCGGGTTGCAGCTTTTCGCAGCCCAGGCTGACCACCATCACCTCGCCGCCGAAGTTCGGATTGAGCGAGATGTTGCGCACGGTGCGGATCGGGATGATCGCGTCGGGTGCATCGATCGCCACACCGCAGCCATAGCTGTGCTCGAGGCCGACCACGTCATCCACGTTGGAGAAGCGCGGCAGCAGCTCTTCCTTGATGCGCTTGACGGCGAACTCGACCACGCCGGCAACGCATTGCACCGTGGTGGTGATGGCCAGGATGTTGCGGCTGCCGACCGAGCCGTCCGGGTTGCGGTAGCCCTCGAAGGTATAGCCTTCCAGCGGCGGCAAGGGCTCGGGCTTTACGGTCGCGACGGGCAAATTGTCCAGGCTCCTCGCATCCGGCATTTCCAGCAGCCGTTCATGCACCCAGCTGCCGGCCGAAATGTCCTTCAGGGCATAACCGATAGCCACGTTGTAGCGCAGCACTGCACTGCCTTGCGGCAGGTCCACCAGCGCCACTTTGTGACCCTGCGGCACACGCTCGCGCAGCGTCAGGCCGTCGGCAAAAACGGCGCCCGTGGGCAACCCCCCGTCGTTAGCGACGATCGCAACGTTGTCGCACTCATGCATGCGGATATACAGCGGCTTGCTCATTGGATCCTCTCATGAGCATCCCCGGTTAGCCCGCTTTGGTTCCGGGGTTGAACATGTGGCGGGTGGTTTTTCAGCGATTGGCAACTTGAAAACAGGAAGCTTGACAACATAAGTTATATGTTGTCTGATAACGTTAATTCTGTATCCACCGTTCCTGCTTGTCAAGACCCATTCGATGGAACCCCAGTCACACTCTTCCTCTGCAACGCCTGGCCTGGGCTTCATTTCCCCGGATGCGCGGCGGCCGCGCGTGCGCAGGCCGCGCGGCCTGGTCGGTGAAATTGTTGAACGCCTCGCCGCCACCATTCGTGAAGGCCAGTTGCAGACCGGCGAGAAACTGCCCACCGAAACCGAAATCATGGCACGCTTCGACGTCAGCCGGACGGTAGTTCGCGAAGCCATCTCGAAACTGCAGGCCTCGGGACTGGTCGAAACGCGCCACGGCATCGGCACTTTCGTCATCGAACGTCCCGACACCGGAAACTTCCACATAGCGGCGGCCGATTTTGCGACCGTAGCCGACGTCATCTCCGTGCTGGAGCTGCGCATCAGCCTGGAAACCGAGGCGGCGGGACTGGCCGCCCAGCGCAGAACAGCGGTTCACCTTCAGGCCATGGAGAGTGCGCTGCAGACATTTCGGGACTCCATCGAGCAGGACTCGGACGCGGTGCCGGCGGACTTCCAGTTCCATATGGAAGTCGCCCGCGCCACGGGCAACCGGCACTTCGCCGACCTCATGACCTACCTGGGCACCATGATCATCCCGCGCACCCGCGTCAACACGCCGCGGCAGGCGCCCGAAGG
>SCRR01000207.1 GCA_004322085.1 Burkholderiaceae bacterium | reverse complement strand
GGGCAACAGAGCCCAACAAGCAGGCCACAAAATGGGCCGGATTTGGCCCCAACTTCGAAAACTCGGTCGAAGAGCACCACTGTCAACGATTCGGCGCTACTTGTTCACCGTAGCCCTAAGGTGCTAACGGGATCGACATGCCGGTGCGCCCGTACAACGTTGCGGGCTAAATTTCGTTCTGATTGCCAGTGAAACGCTGTTGGCTGGGATCGTGTTGGTACACTTTTCCAAACCAGAATAACCGGGGCGCAACCTGGACGATCGCGACCAGGGATCGTGCCCCGTGCTTTCGGAGCTATCTTTGCTTTCTTTGTTCAATCTGTTTTTCAAGCTCTCGTCCAAAGTCGACAAGAAATCAGAGCACTCCAGTGCCGCGCGAGGCGCTGCGGCGCGTCGGTCCGAACCGGCTCAAAAAGCTGCTGCGCGCGCGAGGATGCGTACGAATCGGGAGCTGGTTGTCAAGATCGTACGTGACGCGATGCTGCTGTCAGAGGTCCTTTCCGGCAGCTATAAATTCAAGGCGCTGTCATTGAATCGGGAGGGGGACAGGTTCGCCGTTCTGCTGGACATCCCGACGCCTTTGCGGGGTGGCCCGAATCGCCAGATGGACGTTGAATCGCTGGTCAAGCGCCTCGCGAGAGAACGCCACGCCATCGTCGTCACGTCAATGTACTGGCGTTCGGCCGACGTTCACGACCGTAAGGCCGTGACCAGGACGGTCTCGCGAGCGCGACCGGCCCCAAGTCGTTGGCATGGCCAAGCCGGTGCGCGGGTTGAGGAGGACACCACTCTCGGCCCCACGAATTTTGGTGAAATTGGTTAGCGGCGGTGCTGCGGGTCCTGGCTCAAATTGAGCAGGATTTCACGGTTCGACCTAATACTTTTGAATCAATTTCGATTTTGTTTGTGAATTCAAAGGTATCCGATTATCGTTGGATCCTTATGAAATCTCACTTGCCAAGTTCCAATAAATTCAACGTGCAGGACCTTGCAAGGGCCGTTGCGCGGAACCAGGACTATGACGCACTCGATCTGGCCTTGACGGCCGGTGAATGGGACCTGCTGGGCGGATATCTCCAGCCCTTCGTGCTCGCACGGGACCAGATCCTGATCGAGCAGGGCACGATGGACCGCACGCTGTACTTTCTCGAACAAGGCACGCTCAGCGTGCATGATGTTGATGAAAGCGGACAGATGAATCTGGCGATGGTCAGTGCCGGATCGGTGGTCGGTGAATGGGCGTTCTTCTCAAGCATGACGCGCAAATCGGATGCCATCGGCTCCGGCCCCTGCAAACTGTGGCGCCTGAGCCTGGCACGCTTCATGGGCCTTGCCACCCGCCAACCCGCACTGGCCTTGCGTCTTGCGTTCGCGGTGGGAACGGTCATGGCCAAGCGGGTTGTCAACGAGCCCAGAAGCGTTGTCGCAACCTGAATGCCGCGCGGCCCGGGCGCGTTGATTGTCATCCAGCGAGAATCGGAACGTAATATGCCTCAGGCCCTTGTGCGTCCTGGGTGGGCTGCTATTAACCGTGATGTACATCGGGGAGACTTCGCATCCCATCGGGTCACCCGCGGCCGATGCGCGGGACGCTTTCGTTTCGCCCGGTCATTGTCGCGGCGATGTGCCCGGCTGGCTCCTTGCCGAGACACACTCGATAAAGCGTGAAAGTGCTGGTGTCACCTGCTTGCTGCGGTGTACCACGAGATAGCATTGGCGCAGCATTTTGGGCAGGGTCGTGGGCAAGCGGCACAGCCGCCCGGCCGCGATCAGATCGTCAACCGCCCAGTGCGAGAGGCATGCCAGCCCCAAGCCCTGGGCTGCGGCGCGCGATATGGCCTCGGAGCTGCCCAGCTCGATGCTGCGCTGGTACGACCGAAGCAGCCCCAGCATGAGCTGGTCGGTCGTCTCGCGCGTGCCCGAACCGGGCTCGCGCAGCAGCCACAGCGCCTCGCGCAAGGCCTTGACGGGCACGCGCACGGCGGCCCCCAAGCCTTGCAGCGGCTGCACGAGTGGATGCGTCGGTGACGCGACGATCACCAACTCGTCTTGAAGCCAGGGCGTGACCTCCAGCGTTGCCTCGTGGCACGGCCCTTCGATCAGACCGATGTCCAGTTCAAACGCCGCCACGGCCGCGGCAATGGCTGCGGTGTTGCCGATTGCCACCTTTGATTGCCAGGCGGCACCCGGCGTGCGGTGTTGTTGGGCGAAGAAGCGGCCCAATAGTGTTGGCAACACGTAGTTTCCGATGGTCGTGCTGGCGCCGATGCGCAGCGACTGGGCCTGCGCACTGCCGTCGCGCGCCATTTGCTCAACCCCGCCGGCACCGTCCAGCAGTGCCAGAGCGCGTGGCAGCAGCGCGCGCCCGTTGTCGTTGAGCAGCAGGCGCTTGCCGGCGCGGTCGAACAGGCGCAGTGACAACACGCGCTCGAGCTCGTTGACGGCCGAGCTGGTGGCCGACTGGGACAGGGCGATCTGCGCGCTTGCGGCGGTGGTGCTGCCAGTGCGCGCCACCGCCACAAAAATCTGCAGCTGGCGCAGGGTCAGGCGCAGCACATCCATGGGTCCAAGCCTTCTCTATAACGATTGGGTAGGTATATCTTACATAAAGTAATCGTTGGACGAATGTTGGGGATATCCCTAAAGTGCCCTCATCACGCGTCAGATCAACGAGAGAAAAACATGAACACCACTGCCATCGCCGCCTCACCGCAACGGGCCATCGCGCCCGCATCCGCGCCCAATGCACTGCTGCGCCTGCTGCCGGGCCTGGGTGTCAGTGCGGTATTGGCTGCCGCAGGCATGGCGCTGGGGCGTATCGACTGGCTGCAGAGCCACGGCTTCAGCGCACTGACCCTGGCCATCGTGCTGGGGATGCTGGTGGGCAACACGGTCTATCCGCGCTTTGCCGCGGTGAGCGGCGCCGGCGTCACCTTCTCCAAGCAGAACCTGCTGCGCCTGGGCGTGGTGCTGTACGGCATGCGCCTGACCATGCAGGACATCGGTCATGTGGGTCTCACCGGTGTGGCCATCGATGCGCTGGTGTTGGGCTCGACCTTTGCGCTGGCGTGCTTTGTCGGTACGCGCTGGCTCGGGCTGGAGCGCAAGACGGCGATGCTGATCGGTGCGGGCAGCTCGGTCTGCGGCGCCGCCGCGGTGATGGCAGCCGAGCCGGTGGTGCACGCGCGCGCGGAGCAGGTGACGGTGGCGGTGGCCACGGTGGTGGTGTTCGGCACGCTGGGGATATTTCTGTATCCGGTGCTGTTCGACCTGAACCAGTACTGGCACGTGATTCCAGGCGGCGCCCACACCTTCGGCATCTACGCCGGCTCGACCATCCATGAGGTGGCACAGGTGGTGGCCGCGGCGCGCTCGATCGGGCCCGAGGCGGCCGACTCCGCGGTGATTGCCAAGCTGGTGCGTGTGATGATGCTGGCGCCCTTCCTGATCATGCTGTCGGCCTGGCTGGCGCGTGACGATGCGCGTCGTGGCGGGTCGGGCACTGCTACGACGGCGTCGCGCAAGGTGAGTGTGCCCTGGTTCGCCTTTGCCTTTGTCGGTGTCGTGCTGTTCAACTCGATGCATTGGCTGCCCACGCCCGTGGTGGCAGCCGTGACCGAGCTCGATACCGCGCTGCTGGCGATGGCGATGGCCGCCCTGGGCTTGTCCACCCATGTGGGCGCCATCCGCAAGGCCGGCATCAAGCCGCTGCTGCTGGCAGCCATCCTGTTCAGCTGGCTGGTGATGGGCGGCGCACTGATCAACCACTGGGTGTCGGTGCTGATCGGCTGAGAAACCGTATTGGGGCACGCCTGTGGTCCGGTAAGCTCCGCTACCTCTTCTGGTATTGGGTCGACCCGAACAGAATTTCCCGCGCTTTGTCTCCGGTAATGGGCCTGCGCAAATCGGCCAATACCTGCACACCGCGCTTGACGGCCGGGCGCGAAGCGACCTTGTCGAACCAGGCTTTGAGGTGCGGATAGTCTGCCCAATCAATCCCCTGGCTCTGCCAGCTTCGCAGCCAGGGAAAGATGGCGATGTCGGCGATCGTGTACTGGCGGGCCGCAATGTAGGGCGTGTTGGCCAACTGCTTGTTCATCACACCATACAGACGCCTGGCTTCGTCGGTGTAGCGGTTGATCGCGTACTCCATTTTTTCGGGGGCGTAGGCCCTGAAGTGATGTGCTTGCCCGAGCATCGGGCCCACGCTGCCCATCTGGAACATCAGCCACTGCAGTGCTTCGTATTTCTGCCGATCGCTTCGGGGTAGAAACTTGCCCGTTTTCGCCGCCAGGTACAGCAGGATGGCGCCCGATTCGAACAACGAAATCGGCTCGCCGTCCGGCCCCTCGGGGTCGGTCAGGGCCGGAATCTTGTTGTTGGGGCTGATTTTGAGGAAGTCCGGCTCGAACTGGTCGCCGGCACCGATGTCGACCGGATGGACCTTATAGGGCAGGGCGCATTCCTCCAGCATGATGTGCACCTTGTGGCCGTTGGGCGTCGCCCAGGAGAAAATGTCGATCACAGAGAAGCTCCTTTGCAAAGGAGCCATTCTCCTGCGACTTGCAATCTGGCGTCGGACTAGCCGCCGCGTGTAATCGGCATTTGCACGTCGCCATGCACCAGCAGATGCTTGGCAAACTCAAGTTTGGCCAGCGAGGCCCGGTGCACCTCGTCCGGGCCGTCGGCCAGGCGCAGCGTGCGCTGGTTCGCATAGGCGTAGGCCAGTGGAAAGTCGCCGGAAACGCCGCCGCCGCCGTGGGCCTGGATGGCCCAGTCGACGATCTGGCACGCCATGTTGGGCCCGACGATTTTGATCATCGCGATCTCGGCCTTCGCCACCTTGTTGCCCACGGTGTCCATCATGTAGGCGGCCTTGAACGTCAGCAGGCGCGCCTGCTCGATCATGCATCGGGCCTCGGCCACGCGCTCCTGCCAGACCGACTGGCGCGCGATCTCGCGGCCAAATGCCACGCGTGTGTTCAGACGCTGGCACATCAGTTCGAGCGCCCGCTCCGCAACGCCGATCGAGCGCATGCAGTGGTGAATGCGTCCCGGGCCAAGGCGCCCCTGGGCGATCTCGAATCCACGGCCTTCGCCCAGCAGCAGGTTGGTCGCCGGCACGCGCACGTTCTCCAGCAGCACTTCCATGTGACCGTGCGGCGCGTCGTCGTAACCAAATACCGAAAGGGCGCGCAGCACCTTGATACCCGGGGTGTTGGCGGGTACGAGAATCATGGACTGCTGCTCATGCCGACCGGCGTCGGGATTGGTCTTGCCCATCACGATATAAACCGCGCAGCGCGGATCGCCGGCGCCCGACGACCACCACTTGCGCCCGTTGATCACGTACTCGTCGCCATCGCGGCGGATGCTGCACTGGATATTGGTGGCGTCGGACGACGCCACCTCCGGCTCGGTCATCAGGAAAGCCGATCGGACCTCGCCTTTGAGCAGCGGCATCAGCCACTGATCCTTGTTCGCTTCCGAGCCGTAACGCTCGATGGTTTCCATATTGCCGGTATCGGGCGCCGAGCAGTTGAAGACCTCGGCCGCGAAAGGTACGCGGCCCATGATTTCGCACAGCGGTGCGTATTCGAGGTTGGACAGGCCCTCGGGCGCCCGGTCGGAGTGCGGCAGGAAAAGGTTCCACAATCCGGCCGCGCGGGCCTTAGGCTTGAGTTCTTCGACGATCGTCGTCGGGATCCAGGCGTTGCCCTTGGCCCGGTTTTGGGCGATCTCGCTGAAAAAACGGGCTTCATTGGGGTAAATGTGCTCGTCCATGAATTTGAGCAGGCGCGCCTGCATGGCTTTGACCTTGGGGGTGTGTTCGAAATCCATAAGAGGCTCCTTGTGTATCGGGTTTGCGTTGAGTGATCCGGATTCAGGCCTGGCGGGCAAATTTCCAGGCCATTTGCGCGAGCGGGACGACGCCGCTGGCCGATTTCGCGGCCTGCGCGCTGGATGCGGTTCCCGTCTCCACGCGTTTGGCAATTCCTTGCAAAATGGCCGCCAGCCGGAACAGGTTGTAGGCCATGTAGAAATTCCAGTCGGCCTTGAGCGCGTCAGGGGTGGTCAGCCCGGTGCGCTCGCAGTACAGGCGGATGTATTCATCTTCTGTGGGAATACCGAGGCTGGCGACATCCAGCCCGCCGATACCGCGAAATGAGCCCGGCGGAATGTGCCAGGCCATGCAGTGGTAGCTGAAGTCGGCCAGCGGATGGCCCAAGGTGGACAGCTCCCAGTCCAGCACCGCCAGCACCCGCGGCTCCGTGGGGTGGAACATCAGGTTGTCGAGCCGGAAGTCGCCATGCACGATGCTGACTTTGCTCGTATCGAGCGCGCTGGACGGAATGTGCGTGGGCAGCCACTGCATCAGCTGATCCATCTCCGGGATGGGCTGCGTGATGGAAGCCACATATTGCTTGCTCCAGCGACCGATCTGGCGCTCGAAGTAGTTGCCAGCCTTGCCATAGTTGGCAAGGCCCCGCTCTGCATACTTGACCTTGTGCAACGCAGAGATGACGCGATTCATTTCGTTGTAGATGGCACCGCGTCCGGTCCGGTCCATATCGGGCAGGGCCTGATCCCACAGCACGCGGCCCTGCATGAACTCCATGATGTAGAAGGCCCGGCCGATGACGGATTCGTCCTCGCACAGACAGTACATGCGCGGCACCGGCACATCGGTGCCATGCAGGCCGCTCATCACCTTGAATTCGCGCTCTACCGCATGAGCCGACGGCAGCAACCTGGCGACCGGGCCGGGTTTGGAGCGCATCACATAACTTTGCCCGGGCGTGATCAGCTTGTAGGTGGGATTTGACTGGCCGCCCTTGAACATCTCGACGCTCAGCGGGCCGGCAAACCCGGGCAGATTCGTGTCGAGCCAGGCAGTCAAGGCCGGCACATCGAACACGTGCTGCCCGGAGACCGGGCGGGTGCCGACAAAGTAATCAAAGTCGCTCATGGTGGGTATGGTTTCAGTTGTCGGCTTCAATGATGCGCATCAGAACATCGCGGTTGCGAATCATGAGTCCACCGGGCTCGATGCGGATGGCTTCCTCGCGTTCCATGGCCTTGAGTTCCTGGTTGACCCGCTGCCGCGAGGCGCCCAGTAATTGGGCCAGCTCCTCCTGCGCCAGATGCAGACCGATACGCACTTCGCTGTTGTCCGAGAGACTTGGCACGCCATAGCTGCGCATCAGGTGCAGCAACTGTTTGGCCAGACGCGCGCGCAGCGGGAGTGTGTTGAGGTCTTCCACGAGGCCGTACAGCTGGCGAATGCGACGGGCGTGCAGGCGCAGCATGGCTTCGTACAATTCCACATGCGCTGCGAGAATCTTCTTGAAGTCGTTTTTGGCCACGCACAGGATCGTTGTTTCCCCGTGGGCATAGGCATCGTGGGTGCGCCGGTCGCCGTCGAAAATCGACACATCGCCAAACCAGATTCCCGGCTCCACGTAGGTCAGAGTGATCTGCTTGCCCGAGATGGAGGTGGAACTTACTCGCACAGCGCCTTTGGCACAGGCGATCCATTCTTCCGGCGGATCGCCGCGCGCAGCAATCAGCTCGCCGTCCTTGTAACGTTTGACGTAGGTGCATCGAAGAATGTCGTGTCGCAGTGACGGAGATAAGGATGAAAACCAGCGACCGGCATTGATCGCTTCACGTTCTTCGATAGTAAGAATGGGGTCGTCCATGGTCTGTCTTTTGGGTGACTGGTAACGCACCCATTGTCGCGTGCGGGACCGGGTGGCCGCATCAGGGATGTCACTTGAGTGTCTGCCTTATTCGAAGGCAAGGCAAATCCGGAAAACTAGTCGAAGCGGGGTTTCTGCTTGCTCAGGAAAGCAGCGATCCCGATGCCGGCATTGGCATGGTGCAGGTTGCGGATAAAGTGGTCGCGCTCGGCCGCAAGTTGACTGTTCAGCGTGTTGTGTGACGCCTCGTTGACCAACTCCTTGATGCTGGCCAGCGCATTGGGAGCGCGCGCGTTCAGGTCGGCCGACAGCGTCAAGGCATCGGTCAACGCGCTGCCTGCGTCGCTCAGGCGGTTCACCACCCCCAGCTCGTGTAGTCGCTGCGCGCCGATCCGCTCGCCGCACATCATCAACTGCGTGGCCAGCTGGCGCGGCAGCGCGCGGCTCAGGCTCCAGCTGCCGCCACCGTCGGGTGACAGGGCGATGTTGCTGTAGGCCATGACAAATACCGCGTTGGTGGCCGCGACCAGGAAGTCACAGGCAAGTGCCAGTGAGAAACCCGCACCCGCGGCGGCGCCTTCGACCGCAGCGATCACAGGTTTGGGAAAGCTGCGGATGGCCTCGATCCAGCTGTGCAAGCCCTCGATGCTCTGCGCCTGATGGCTTGGCGGCTGCTGCCGGTTGGCGAGCAGCCGCTGCAGGTTGCCTCCGGCGCAGAAGATCGCGCCTTCGCCCACGATGACGACGCTGCGTATGTCCGGATTGGACTCCGCGACGTTCAGCGCCTCGATGCCGGCTGCGTAGATGTCCGGTCCCAACGCATTGCGGTACTCGGGGTTGCTCAGGGTGAGCACCATGGTCTGGCCGTGGCTGGCGCTTTTGAGTTCAGCGGGCATACGCGGTCTACTCCTCTTCGTGCAGAAGACTCAGGCCGATCGCGCCGCGCCGGCGCAGCCACGGGCTGGGTCGATAGCGCGGGTCGCCATACACGGTCTGCATGTTGAATAGCACCTCCAGCACGTTGGTGGGGCCGTAGCGGTCACCCATGGCCAGAGGCCCGATGGGATAGCCCAACCCCAGTGTGACGGCGGTTTCAAGGTCTTTGGGCGAGCAGATGCGCTGCTGGCAGATGTCGGCCGCGATGTTGATGATGGTGGCCACGACACGTTGCGACACAAAGCCGCCGCTGTCGCGGATCACGCTCACTGGCTTGCCGTCCCGGGCAAACAGCGCATGGGCCGCATCGCGCATGTCGCTGCGCGTGGCGGGATTGGTGGCGAGCACGCGGCGTTTCGTGGCGGCATCGTCCACCAGCATGTCGATGCCGATGGTGCGTGCCGGGTCGAGGCGCTCGACCACCGAGACCGTGGTGATATCGAATCCGAGTGGCGCGACCAGCGTCAGCGCGGCAGGCGAGGGCGCTGGGGCCGTTTCAATCGAAGCCCCCAGGGTTTTGAGCAACCGCAACAGCTCGACCCGCCGCGCCGCGCGCGGCGATACCCATACCGGCGGCATCTCGTCTACCTGTGGCACGGCAGGCTCGGGCGGGATTTGGGCGACACCGTTCGCGTAGTGGTAAAAGCCCTCGCCAGCTTTCTTGCCGACGATGCCTGCGGCCAGCCGCTGCGCCGTAATGACGCTGGGTCGGTAGCGCGGTTCCTCATAATATTGATGGTAGATGGACTCCATGACCGGGTGCGAGACGTCCAGTGCCGTCAAGTCCATCAGTTCGAACGGCCCCAGCTTGAAGCCGATCTGGTCGCGCAATATACGGTCGATCGTGGCGAAATCGGCCACGCCTTCACTCACGATGCGCAGTGCTTCGGTACCGTAGCCGCGCCCCGCGTGATTCACGATAAAACCGGGTGTGTCCTGCGCCTGTACGGGTGTGTGTCCCATCTGACGGGCGAAGGCCGCCAAATCGGCGCAAACCGCGTGATCGGTCTTGAGGCCGGCGATGACCTCGACGACTTTCATCAACGGAACCGGATTGAAGAAATGGTAGCCCGCAAACTGCCGCGGTCGCTTCAATCCTGCGGCAATGGCAGTGACGGACAGCGATGACGTGTTTGTCGCCAGCACCGTCGCCGCGCCCACGATGCCCTCGAGTTCGGTGAACAGGGCTTTTTTGACATCCAACCGTTCAACGATTGCTTCGATGACCAGATTGCAGTCGGACAGCTGGCCCATCGAGTCTTCGACCAGCAGGCGGCCTTTTTGAGCCTCCACCTGCATCGCGTCCATCCTGCCTTTATCGCGCAACTTGTCCCATTGGGTGAAGATGGCGTCGCGCGCTTTGGACACCGCGCCCGGCTGGGTGTCAAACAGCTTGACGATGCTGCCCGCCTGGGCCGCGATCTGCGCGATGCCCCGGCCCATCGCCCCGGCGCCCACTATTCCCACGATTGCATAAACAGGTTTCATGCGAGGCATTATCACGCAGCAAATTTTGTTGCGCGCGTGTCAAAATTGTTGCAAATTGATGGGCCCGATTTTGAATTTGCGTAACTCTGCCGCTGGATGTGTCCTGTTGCTCATTGCGCTGAGCAGTTACGCAATCACCATGGGACCAGTGCGCGGTACTGCGCTAGTCGGCCAGCCTCTCGACGTTTCGGTGCCGGTTTCATTGGAGGAGGGAGAAGGCGCATCATCCGTGTGCTTCGACGGCGATGTTTCGTATGGCGACACCAGAGTGGATGCCGGCCGGGTCGTCATCGCGGCACAGGCGCCGTCGCCCGATCGGCAGGTCGTGGTGCGGATTCGATTGGCGGTCGCGGTGAATGAGCCCATCGTGACGATCAACCTGCGCGCTGGATGTGCGCATGCAATGGCACGGCGCTATGTGCTACTGGTCGATGCGCCGAGCAACGCGGTGGTGTCATTGCCTGTGGCGGCTGCCGCGCCGAGCGTCGCGCCCAATCAAGGCAGCCGCGCGAGTCCGATCGAATCGAATCCGGACCTGGGCCTCGCGTCGTCACATGCCGCTCAGGCTGCCATCAAACCGAGCACAAAGGCTGTCCCGGCGTCGCGGCGGGTTGTACGCGCGCGCGCCAACCGCTCGACCCGGCCACATACGGCCAATGGACATGCTTTCGCCAAGGTGCGGCCACCGACGCCTGTCCGGCTCGCGCGAAAGGATCCGGCACCCCGGGCGCGGCTCGAGTTGGCTCCGGTGGATCTGCTGGCAGAGAAGCCCGCCGATCTCAGGCTTTCCAGTTCACTGAGCGCACCATCTGCTGGAAATGACCCCCAACGCGCCGAAGTCACGGCCGCATCAGGTGCGCTCAACGACCAGCCGCGCGATGCGCCACGAATGCAGGCGCTGGAGTCCGAGATGGATGCTCTGCGCGCCCAGAGCCTGAAAAACCAGGCCAGTCTGTTTGCGCTCTCCACGCAACTTCAGAGAACGCAGGAACGCCGCTTCAGCAATACGCTGGTGTACGCGCTGTTGGCTTTACTGGCGGCGGCTATCGCGGTCGCGATGTACCTGGCGTGGCAGACGCGAGCGACCGGGCGGACACACAGGGGCCCTTGGATAGGCGATAGGCGCGATCGGGTGGATCACGACGGCGATGCGTTGGGCCCGCTCGGCGCCACCATCGTGAGCCCGCTGAGCGACCAATTTCCTCTGGAGCCTGCAACGCCGCGCAGGCCCTCCAGCGGGAACATCACGAAGCGCGGGCGTACTGAAAGGCCGGGGAATGGCCAACTCGCGAAAGGCGCTCGTGTCGAGTTGCCAGGCTCGTCTTTGGACTTCTCCCCCAGTATGGCTCCGACGGTGCGCGCGGTGAATGCCGAGGAGCTGTTCGATATCCAGCAGCAGGCCGATTTCTTCGTCTCTCTGGGTCAGCACGAGCAGGCCATCGAGTTACTCAAGCAGCATATCGACGACAACGCTGCGACCAGTCCGCTGGCTTACCTCGACTTGCTTGGCATCTATCACAAGTTCAACCTCGCAAGCGACTACGAGCGCCTTCGCGGCGACTTCACTCGGGCCTTCAACGTGCAGATGCCTCCGTTTGACGCGTTTACCGGTGTCAGCAAAGGGCTTGAAGCCTACCCGGGCACACTCTCGCGCATCGGATTGCTCTGGCCCTCCATCGAGGTTCTTGACGTCATCGAGGCCTCCATTTTTCGTCACCCCGGCGGGGGCGATGCTGAAGGAGAGGCGTTTGATCCAGAGGCCTATCGCGAACTGCTGCTGTTGTTCTCGATTGCCAAGGAGGTGACCGGCTCACCCAGCACCGAGCAGCGCATGGACGCCGCCCGCGCCATCTCCACCGGGCCGGACACCATGGCTCCGGCGACCATGCCGCCGCCGTCTCCACGCCTGGGGCTCGATGTCGACTTGAGCGATCCCTCCAGCCTCTGAGATTCCCGCGGAGCCGCACCCGGTTTCGCGGGATTTCGCTAGCGGTGCACCTGCAGCGCGCCGGGATTGACGATGTTGGTGGGCGTGCCCTTGATGAAGTTCACGACATTGTCAAACGCCGCACTGAAGTACATCTCGTAGCTTGCCTGCTCGACGTAGCCGATATGGGGCGTGCAAATGCAGTTTTCCAGTCGCAGCAAGGCGTGTCCTTGCAGCGGCGGCTCGGTCTCAAAGACGTCGACGGCGGCCATGCCGGGGCGCCCCCGGTTGAGGGCGCAGATCAGCGCGTCCGGTTCGACCAGCTCGGCCCGGGCCGTGTTCACGAACAGCGCGGTGGGCCGCATGCGTGACAAATCGTCCAGCGTGACGATGCCCTCGGTCTGGTCATTCAGCCGCAGATGCACCGACAGCACATCGGCACTCGAAAATAATTCTTCCCGGCTACCCGCCGCCAGCAGGCCATCGCTGACGGCTTTGCTGCGCGAGGCGTCGCTCCCCCAGACCATGACGTGCATGCCGAAGCATTTGCCGTAGCCGGCAATGATGCGCCCGATCTTGCCATAGCCCCAGATGCCGAGTGTCTTGCCGTGCAGCACGCTGCCGATGCCGAAGTTCGGCGGCATGGATGCGGTCTTGAGCCCGGACTGCTGCCATGCGCCGTGCTTGAGATTGGAGATGTATTGCGGCAAGCGACGCATCGCCGTCATGATGAGCGCCCACGTCAACTCGGCTGGTGCAAGAGGCGAGCCCACGCCTTCGGCGATGGCGATACCCCGTTCAGTGCACGCCGCGACGTCGATATGGCGGCCGACCTTGCCGGTCTGGGCAATCAGCTTGAGCTTGGGCAGTTTCTCGATCAGCTGGCGGCTGAACTGCGTGCGTTCGCGGATCAGCACGATCACGTCGGCATCCTTGAGGCGCACGGCCAACTGGCCCATGCCCTTCACGGTATTTGTAAAGACCTTGGCGGCGTAGGCATCGAGTTTGCTGGCACACTGCAGCTTGCGAACCGCGTCCTGGTAATCGTCAAGAATCACAATGTTCATCTCGCCATTGTGCCTTGGCTCCCCGCGCGCCGGCTTACAGTGGCCTCGGGTCCCACACCGCTGGCTTCATACCTTTCCATTCGTTACCAGGATCCATCACCATGTCTATATCCATGTCATCCGCCAGCCTGCCGGTTTTTACAACCATGCTGAACAACTTGAGCCATCTGCTGGACAAGGCGCAAGCTTGTGCCGACGCAAAGAAGTTCGATGCGTCGATCCTGACGCAGTACCGGCTGGCTCCCGACATGCTGGCGTTCACGCAGCAAGTCCAGATCGCCTGCGACACGGCAAAGAACGGAGTCGCCAGGCTGGCCGGCGCGCAGGCGCCCAAGTTCGACGACTTCGAGTCCACCATTCCTGAACTCAAGGCGCGGATTCAAAAGACCCTGGACTATCTGGCCACGGTGCCCGCCAGTGCGCTGGACGGGACCGAAGACAAGGACTTCACGTTTCCGGTCGGGCGCGGGGCAACACACACCATGAAGGGCGAGGCCTACCTGACGCGTTGGGTCTTGCCCAATCTGTTCTTCCACGTCACTACCGCCTATGACATCCTGCGCCATAACGGCGTGGAGATTGGCAAGCGCGACTACTTGCTGGGCGCCAACGTCTGAGACGCTCAGTGCAGGATGGCCTCGCTCGCGGCCAGACGATCGAGTTCGGCGCACACGTCGGCCATGCGGCCGGAAATCACCATCCGCCCGGCGCTGGCCGGGGTCGCGCTGGCTTCCACCACACGCAGGACGCGCAGCGGCCGGTAC
>SCRR01000206.1 GCA_004322085.1 Burkholderiaceae bacterium | reverse complement strand
TGCTGGAGGTGGGCAATCTGGTCAAGGAGTTCGGCGGCTTGCATGCGGTCGACGGAGTGTCATTCACCATCAAGCCGCGCACCATCACCGGCCTGATCGGACCGAACGGCGCGGGCAAGACCACGCTGTTCAACACCATTGCCGGCGTGTTCCGGCCGACCGCCGGCTCGATCACGTTTCTTGGCAAACCAATTGGCGGCCTGCCGCCGCACCGGATCTTTCATTCGGGCCTGGTGCGCACCTTCCAGATTCCGCGCCCGTTCGCCGGCATGACGGTGCTGGAGAACACCATGCTGGTGCCGGTGGCCCAGGCCGGCGAGCGCTTCTGGAATAACTGGTTTGCGCGCGGTCAGGTACGCACGCAGGAGCGTGCCGGGCGCGAACGGGCACGCGAGGTACTGGATTTCGTTGGCCTTGAGCGCTTGTCGGGCGAGTACGCGAAAAATCTCTCGGGCGGGCAGCAAAAACTGCTCGAACTGGCGCGCGTGCTGATGGCACAGCCGCAGCTGATCCTGCTCGACGAGCCCGGCGCTGGGGTCAACCCAACGCTGCTCGTGACGATCATGGACAAGCTGCGCGAGCTCAATGCGCGCGGCATCACCTTCCTGATCATCGAGCACAATATGGACCTGATCATGAACCTGTGCAATCCAGTGCTGGTCATGGCGCAAGGCCAACTGTTGCTCGAAGGTCCGCCCGACGTGGTGCGCAGCGACCCGCGCGTGCTCGAGGCGTATCTGGGCGGGGCGCTGGCATGAATGCAACAACGTCCACTGCGCCAGCACGGGCCGGCACCGCAGCGGCGCCGGGCGAGGCCGGGTCCTCGCAGCCGGCCCTCGTGGTGCAAGGTCTGGTATCCGGCTACACGCCAGAGGTCGATATCCTGCGCGGCGTCGGACTCGAGGTGCGCCGCGGCGAGATCGTCACCGTGTTGGGCCCCAACGGCGCCGGCAAGTCGACCCTGATCAAGACCATTGCCGGTCTGGTGCCGGTGCGCAGTGGCCAGGTGATGCTGGACGGGCAAAGCCTCGTCGGCATTGCGGCACATCGCATGGTCTCGCGCGGCCTGGCCTATGTACCGCAGACCAACAACATCTTCTCGCGCATGTCGATCGAGGAGAACCTGCAGATGGGGGCGTGCGCACGCCATGACCACGCCGGCATTGACGAGGACTTTGCGCGCATGTACGAGTTGTTTCCGCGTCTGCGCGAGCGCCGCCGGCAGGCGGCCGGCACGCTGTCGGGTGGCGAGCGGCAAATGGTTGCGGTGGCGCGCGCGCTGATGTCGCGGCCCACCATGCTGATGCTCGACGAACCGTCGGCAGGCCTGTCCCCAAAGCTGGTGGGGGTGGTGTTTGCCAAGGTGCGTGAGGTGCGCGGGCTGGGCGTGACGATGTTGATCGTCGAGCAGAACGCGAAGGCGGCGCTGGCCATTTCCGACCGTGGTTACATACTGGCCCAAGGACGCGAGCAGGTCAGCGGCAACGCGCAGGAGTTGCTTAGCAACCCCGAGGTGGGTGAGCTGTACCTTGGTGTGCGACGGGGGTTGTCATGATCGCTCAATATGCGGCCGACGGTATCGTGCTGGGCGTCACGCTGGCGCTGGGCGCGATCGGGCTTACGCTGACATACAACATCCTGCGCTTCGCCAACTTCGCCCATGGCGAGTTCCTGACCTTCGGTGCCTATTTCGCGCTGATCTTCGTTTCCTTCCTGGCCGGCGGCCAGACACTGGGCCCGCTCACGTTCGGCTGGGGGTTCCTGGTCGCGATCGCCTGTGCGGTGGTGCTCACCGCGCTGCTCGCGCTAGTCGTGGACTGGCTGCTGTTCCGCCCGCTGCGCAAGAGTGACGTGGCGGTGGCGCTGGTGATCGCGTCATTCGGCGCATCATTGATGCTGCGCAACGTCGTGGTGTTCTTCTGGGGTTCACAGCCGGAGTACTACACGCGCACCATAGCAATCGCGCGCGAAATCGTGCCCGGTGTACGCGTGAGCGCGAACGAGATCTTCGCCGTGGTGCTGACCGCGCTCCTGATGCTCGCGTTGCACCTGTTCCTGAGCCGCACCGCGCTGGGCAAGCAGATGCGGGCCGTGTCTGACAACCCCGCGCTGGCGCAGGTCACGGGCATCGACGTACGTCGGGTCGTGCGCTGGACCTGGATCATTGGCGGTGGGTTGGCCTCCGTGGCCGGCGTGATCTTCGGCCTGACGGTGCAGATCGCGCCCGAGATGGGCTTCAATCTCATTTTGCCGATGTTCGCGGCGGCCATTCTCGGTGGTATTGGCAGTATCTACGGCGCCGTGCTCGGCGGCCTGATCATCGGGCTCGCCGAGTCGCTGTCGGTGCCGCTGATAGGGGCCGAATACAAACCTGCGGTGGCGTTTGCGCTGATGTTCCTGATCCTGCTGGTGTACCCAAAGGGGATCCTGGGGGAGAAATCATGACCGGCGTCACGTCTTATCTCGTTTTTTTCCTTATCCAGGCGTTGATCTTCGCCGTTGTCTGCCTCGGCTTGAATCTGCAATGGGGCTACACCGGCCTGTTCAATATCGGCGTGTCGGGCTTTTTTCTGGTGGGCGCCTATGCCTTTGGAATCCTGTGCGGACCGCCCGACGCGAGTCATTTGGGCGGGTATGGTCAGCCGTTCCTGGTGGGGCTGGTGGGCAGCGTGCTGGCATCGGGCGTCGTGGCCTTCATTGTGGGCATCCCGACGCTGCGCCTGCGCGAGGACTACCTTGCCATTGTCACCATCGGCATCGGCAGCATCCTGCAGTTGATCGCGCTCAACGCGCGCGCGCTCACGGGCGGCAGCCGCGGCGTCACGAGCATCCCGCGGCCGCTGCCCACCCTGGTCACCGGGGTATTTGAGCGCAACCTGCTGATGCTTGGGCTCATGATCGTCATCGTGTTGGTACTTTTTGGCGGGCTGGAGGCGATGGTGCGCTCACCCTGGGGCCGCGTGCTCAAGGCCATTCGCGAGGACGAGCAGGCCGCCGCCTCGCTCGGCAAGAATGCCTTCAACTTTCGCCTGCAGTCCTTCGTCATCGGCTCGGCCATCATGGGACTGGGTGGGGCCCTGTATGCCAGTTTCATCGGATTCATCAGTCCGGAGGACTTTTTGCCGGTTCTGACCTTCCAGATCTGGAGCATGCTGATCGTCGGCGGCAGCGGCAACAACAAGGGCGCCATTCTTGGCGCGGTGCTGATGTGGGCGGTCTGGACACTCAGTGGCAGTGCCGCGCAGGTGCTGTTGCCCGCCACGTTGCAGGTCAAGGGCGGTGCCGCCCAGATCATCCTGATCGGGCTGGTGCTGATGCTGATGCTGGTGTTTCGTCCGCGCGGCCTGATTGGCGAGGAGGCGGTGGTGTCGCACGGCGCCGAGATCGACGTGCCGCGCAAATCCGCGTGACAATTTGGGCGGGCTTGCCGATGCAGGCGGGCTGCGGCCGTCGCATAATGACCCTGCAATTTATCCGCTGTTCAACTCTTAACTGGATGTCTCATGAACCAATACAACATTGCCCTGGTGGTGGGCAGCCTGCGCAAGGACTCGTTCAACAAAAAGCTCGCACACGCGTTGACTCTGATGGCGCCGAAGGAGTTCACGTTCACGCACGCGCGTATCGATGATCTGCCCTTGTACAACCAGGACGACGACGCGAATCAGGCGGCCAGCGTGAAACGCCTGAAATCGGAGATCCAGGCGGCCCAGGGCGTGTTGTTTGTCACACCGGAGTACAACCGCTCGATACCGGGCGTGCTCAAGAACGCCATCGATCAGGCGTCGCGCCCCTATGGAGCGAGCGCTTGGGCGGGCAAGCCGGCGGGCGTGATTGGCGTCTCGGTCGGTGCCATTGGCACGGCCATGGCGCAGCAGCACCTGCGCAACGTGCTGGCCTACCTGAACGTACCCACGCTCGGCCAGCCTGAAGCCTTTGTGCAGGCCAGGGAAGGCTTGTTCGGTGCCGACGGCGGCATTGGCATCGAAGACACAAAGAAATTCCTGCAGGGCTGGATGGACAAGTTTGCTGCCTGGGTAAAAATCCATAACGCCTGATCCCGCGCGGCCGTGTCGCCTGCGCTCCAGCAAAAAAGCCCGCATTGCGGGCTTTTTGTTAGGCCGTATTACCGGCCCCGCGTCAGGCCGCCAGGGCCGCCTGCGGCTGGTTCGCCGCTTCGGCCACAGTCGTCTTGATGTCGCGGTCGGCGGCAACCAGCGCCGCGAGTTTCTGTGCATCGCCCATGGCGACACCTTCGGCGCGCACGAAACGCACGTCGGTAATGCCGAAGAAACCGAAGACAGTCTGCAGGTAGCTTTCCTGATGTTCCAGCGCGCGGCCCGCGTCGCTGGTGGAATACACGCCACCGCGGCTGGACGCCACGATCACAGTCTTGCCAGTGGCGAGGCCGACAGCACCCTTGTCCGTGTAAGTGAAGGTGCGTCCCGCTTGCGCGACGCGGTCGATCCAGGCCTTGAGCTGGCTCGGGATGGAGAAGTTGTACAGCGGTGCACCCACGACAACTATGTCGGCGGCGAGGAATTGAGTGACCAGCGCTTCCGACGTGGCGTTCTCACGCTTTTGCACGTCTGTCAGGCTCTCGCCCTGCGGGCCGAGGCGAAAACCCAACGAGTCCATCGACAGGTGGCTGGGCGCGCTCGTGGCCAGGTCCAGATAGTCGATGCGCGTGCCGGGGTGGACCGCGAGCCATTCGGTGACGATTTGGCGGGTCAACTGACGCGAAACCGAGTTGTTTCCCAGAACGCTGGAGTCGATGTGAAGCAGTTTCATGATGACGGTTCCTTGAAATCTTGAAGGTGGATCGGATGGCTGAGTGGCTGCGGTTTGCCGGGTGGAAATCACGTCAAACGCCATGGATAGATTGTGTGGATGAATCTATTCATTGATAAGTAGGTCATATTGCGATAAATTGTCCTATCAGTAGGACGATAAAGTTTCAATGCAAGACTTGAACGACATGCTGTACTTCACCGAGGTGGTGGACTCGGGTGGATTTGCCGCGGCAGGGCGCACGCTGGGTGTCACGAAGTCGCGGCTGTCGAGGCGCGTTGCCGCGCTGGAGGCGCGGCTTGGCGTGCGCCTGCTGCAGCGCACCACCCGCAAGCTTTCGCTGACGGCGGCGGGCGAGTTGTACCACCGCCATTGCGTGGCCATGTGCGACGAGGCTCGGGCGGCCGACGACGCCATGGCGCAGGCGCAGACCGAGCCGCGCGGCATCATCCGCGTGACTTGCCCAGTGACGCTGGCGCAGACCGTGTTGGGCCCGCTCCTGCCGACCTTTGGGGCCAGGTATCCGCTGGTGAACGTCGCCATGGAAGTCAGTAATCGCGTGGTCGATCTGATCGAAGACGGCGTGGACGTGGCACTTCGCGTGCGGCCGTCGACAGCCGATAGCGGCAGCCTGGTCGTCAAGCATCTGGACACGACCCAAAGCCTGCTGGTGGCCAGCCCGGCGCTGCTGGAGCGCCAGCAGCGGCCCGCGGTACCTGCCGATCTGGCGCGACTCGACACGGTGGCCATGTCCGCCATCGATGGGCGAGCGAGCTGGAAGCTGCTGGGTCCCGGTGGCCTGGAACACTTGTTCCAGCATCAGCCGCGCTTTGTCGCCGACGACCTGCTTACACTCAAATTTGCCGTGCTGGCGGGTATGGGTTCGTGCGTGCTGCCCGATTACATGTGCCATGACGAACTCGATGCGGGCCGGCTCGTGCCCGTGTTGCCGGGCTGGCAGCCACCTCCCGCTGTCGTGTATGCGGTGTTCCCGTCGCGCCGCGGCTTGCTGCCCGCAGTGCGGGCATTTCTGGATTTCCTCGGAGACAACTTGCCGCGCCGGTGACCGGCATCGGGGAAAGGTATCGGCCCGCAACATTCTTCACGGAGCTTTACAGGGCTTCACGGTGGGAGGGTGCTTCTGCGGCCCGGTTCAGGCGTTAATCAGGAATCATCCTTTGGAGAATCCCCATGAGAATCGCGATCCTGGTTGCTGCGCTTGCTGCCTCCCTCACGGGCTGTGCGATTGTGCCGGTTGGCCCCTACGGCGCCTATGGTCCTGCCGTAGTCGTGACCCCCGGATATTACGGTCATGGCTACTACAGAGGGCGGGGCTATTACGGACGTTGAGTGAAAAATTCGTTATATAAAAATACTGTAGTTTGAAATTTCTCTTTCGCTCACCACAATATGAAGGGTACGCATTCAGCGTGCAGCGTACGTCATGCGTCGCACTCTATTTTGGAAGGAATTCATCATGTCACTACGATTGGGCGACGTCGCCCCCGACTTTGAAGCCGAAACCACCGAAGGCAAGATCAGCTTTCACAAGTGGCTGGGCGACTCTTGGGGTGTGCTGTTCTCGCACCCCAAGGATTTCACGCCGATCTGCACCACTGAACTCGGGTTCATGGCAGGCACCAAGGCGGAATACGACAAGCGCAACGCCAAGATCCTTGCGGTTTCAGTCGACTCCGTGGCAGACCACAAGAATTGGGCCAAGGACATCGGCGAAACCCAGGGGACTGCGCCGAACTACCCCATCATTGCCGACACCGACTTCAAGGTCGCCAAGCTGTACAACATGCTGCCCGCCGGCGCCTCGGGTGACGTTTCCAAGCGCACACCGGTGGATAACCAGACCGTGCGCAACGTCTTCCTGATCGACCCCGACAAGAAGATTTGCCTGATCCTGATCTATCCGATGAGCGTAGGGCGCAACTTCAACGAGATTCTGCGCGCACTCGATGCCCTGCAGTTGACGCGCAAGCACAAGGTCGGTACGCCCGCAAACTGGTCGGTTGACGGTGCCAGGACCGATGTCGCCATCTCCACGTCGGTGTCTGACGCCGACGCCGAGAAACTGTTCCCGAAGGGCGTCAAGAAACTGAAGCCGTATCTGCGGATGACGCCTGACCCGCGTTAATTGTCAGTCCCGGGCGGACCGTGAGGTTCCGCCGCAGGAGCCTTGACTCCTGCCACGGACAGGCCTCGACCTGATTGGCCTGTCTTGAATGGCGGGAGTCCGATTTGCACTCTAAGCTGCAGAAGAAGGTCTCGGCCATGACGCCGTCGCGGCAGCCACTCACGGTGGCGGCGGGCGGCCGAGTCCTTCCCTGGCACCGGCAAACTCCATGAGCTGTGGCTCAGACCACGCCGGGCATGATGGCTTTGGTCTCTGCATGCCAGACTCCTTGGCTTACAACGGTAAGCTGTCGGCGAGAAAGGTCAACTGTAGTTGAC
>SCRR01000421.1 GCA_004322085.1 Burkholderiaceae bacterium | reverse complement strand
ACGTTGCCGGTAGCGCCCTGCAACATCCATCGCCCGAGGGGTGTTTCTGCTCGCGGTTTTTCCGCTTCCCTTCTCTGTCAAACCGGGCAGGAGGAGGCGCACGGTGGGCAACGCGAAGCGTTGTCCACGGAGTGCCGACAGGTCGGTGGATAACCCACGGATCGCGCGTAGCGCGACCATCCACGGGCGCGATAGCGCCGGTGGGTGGGTGGGTTATCCACCGAGGGGCGAAGCCCAGCTACTTGTATAGAGATACTTGTATTTCTATTAACTACTTGGGGCGGAGTGGCTATGCCTGAAAGACCCGGATTAGTCGGTCATCTTAGTGTTTCAGCGTGGTGTCCAGATTAGTGTTTCAGCGCACTTATTTATTAGTGTTTCAGCGTGGATAACTCGCGCTGAAACACTAATACCTTCTGCAATTCATGGACTTGGAACACAAAAACCGACATTAGCGTTTCAGCGTGGATAACTCTGGCCATCCCCAGGCTTATCCACAGAGTGGCGACGTCGTTGCCTGTAGCCGACCGGGCATCCACCCTGATTGCCCGTGGCCGTACACCTCTCGGGCAAATGCATGTAGCGCGATGGGCACACCCGCAGTCGTGTACGCCCGCGCGACGGAGGCACAACGCCTGGTCGAGTGCGGGGACATCAGCGAATGCACGTTTTTGAGCGGCGGCGCCTTCGCGCTCGCGAGGTCGGCGAGGTGCCTGAGAGTTCGTGTTTCGAAGGGAGTCTTCAGGCGCGTGATGCAGTGGCCAACCGGATCACGCAGAGGGCTTTGCGACGTTGCCAACCGCCAATCGGCTGGGCGTATCCCTCACCATTTCACTGCAAGCCTGGGGCGTTGGTCTGGATGTTCTCCGAGCCAGTTCCTGAAGGCTCCCTTCGAAACACGAACGGCATCACATGCACACGCGGCGTCAAGTGCGCTTGGCGATGTGCGTGGGGCTTGGAAGTAGGGTCAGCTTGTTTGCGTCGTGGGCGACTTTGGCCTGTGGCCAGGCTGCACTGACGACGCGCAGTTGTTTCAGGAAGTTGTACTTGAAGGCGGCCAGGCCGTTCGGATCATCTGAATAGTTGGCGCCGAACTGCCACTTAAGCTGGGTCCACGTAATGGGCGTGGGACGTGTGATCGCGTTGTATCGGTAGGTCAGCCAGATGTAGATGTCGATCGCGAGCGGTGAACGCAACGCGTGCACGATATCCATCTGGATCGGCACCGCATGATCACAGCATTCCTTGAAGAACTCGGCCGAGAGGTCGAGCCAGCTGTTCCACGGCATCCGTTGTTCCGGATCGTGGGGATTCCAGAGCAGCATGCCTCGGCTGGTGAGGTTCACGTTCTGCCAGTGGAATTCGGAGCCCGGCGTGCCGACCAGTGTGATGTGGGAGGTGAAGAGCCTCGTTGCCTGATCCTTCAAGCGCGTCATGTCGCCGCGGTGGCCGCCCGATGAGGTGAGTCCCAGCTTGTTCGCGAATTCGGCCTGGGAGCGGCCAAGGTAGATCCGCGGCTCCTCGGTGCGTTTCGCCTCGGTGCATAAGAACGCAGTCATCACACGCGGGATCTTGCCGTAAGGCAGACCGATATCCGGATCGACGAGGATGGTAGTCGTGTGCGTATTGGACTTGCGCTTGAAGAACGCCCCCTCGATCTCCGAATGCGGCAGGGAGGCATAGATGCAGGCGGTGGCGATGAACCCCT
>SCRR01000205.1 GCA_004322085.1 Burkholderiaceae bacterium | reverse complement strand
ACGGTGCCGGGCACGCACAGGATGCCGACATGCTTGCCATCGGCATGCAGGTCGGTGGCCAGAATGCCGGGCGTGTCGGACGCCTCCAGCACCACGGCACCGGCGCCGTCGCCAAACAGCACGCAGGTGGTGCGGTCGGTGAAATCGAGGATGCGCGAGAACACTTCGGCGCCAATCACCAGTGCGCGGCTGGCAGTGCCGTTCTGGATCATGGCGTCGGCCACGGCCAGCGCATACACGAAGCCGCTGCACACCGCCTGCACGTCGAATGCCGGGCAACCCGCGATGCCCAGTTTGTGCTGCAGGATGCAGGCGCTGGACGGAAACACCATGTCGGGAGTGGACGTCGCGACGATGATCAGGTCGATGTCGGCGGCTTGCACGGCGGCGGCCTGCAGCGCATTTCGGGCCGCTTCCAGTGCCAGATCGCTGCAGGTCACGCCAAGATCGCAGAAATGGCGCGCGCGGATGCCGGTGCGTTCGACAATCCATTGGTCCGAGGTTTCAACACCCTTGGCGGCCAGCTCCGCCACCAGATCGTCATTGCTGAGCCGGCGTGGCGGCAGATAGCTGCCGGTGCCCGTGATGCGGGAGTATCGTTTCATTGAACTCTAGTGTGTCAATGCCGTCGCGGAAGGCTCGGCAATCGGTTGGGCGGGCGTCAGCAGTGGCGCCGCATGCGCAATTCGGGCCTGAACGCGGTCCAGCAAATTGTGTTGAACGGCATCATACGCGCGGTTCAGTGCCTGCCCGAAGGCAAACACATCGGCCGAGCCGTGGCTCTTGAACACCAGGCCGCGCAGGCCCAGTAGCGCGGCGCCGTTGTAACACCGGTGGTCCATGCGATTCTTGAAGGCCTTTAAAACAGGATAGGCCGCCATACCCGCGATTTTTGTGAGGAAGTTTCGCGAAAACTCAAGTTTGATGAAGTTGCCCATCATGGTCGCCAGGCCTTCACTCGTCTTGAGTGCCACGTTGCCGACAAAACCGTCGCACACCACGATGTCGGTCGTGCCCTTGAAAATGTCGTTGCCCTCGACGTTTCCGTAAAAGTTCAAATCACCCTGACTGGCCGCTGCGCGCAGCAACTCCGCCGCCAGCTTGATGGTGTCGCTGCCCTTGATCGCCTCTTCGCCAATATTGAGCAAGCCGACGGTCGGGCCGTCGTTGCTGTTCAGCACGGAAACCAGCGCCGAACCCATCACCGCAAACTGGAACAGGTGTTCGGCACTGCAATCCACATTGGCACCCAGGTCCAGCACGGTGGTGCCGGTCCCCTTGGCATTCGGGATCTGCGCGGCGATGGCCGGCCGATCGATACCATCAAGCGTCTTGAGCAGATAACGCGCAATCGCCATCAGCGCACCGGTGTTGCCGGCGGACACCGCGGCCTGCGCTGCGCCGTCTTTCACCTGGGCAATGGCCACGCGCATGGAAGAATCCTTTTTCCGGCGCAGCGCGACCTCGATCGGGTCGTCCATGCCCACCACTTCGGTCGCGGCGACCAGCCGGGCCCGCTCGTGCGCGAACGAGGCCAGGCTCTCGGAAAGGCCCACCAGCAGGAGGTTGGCGTCGAGGTGGCGCTCCAGAAAATTCCGGCACGCGGGCAGCGTGACGCCCGGGCCGTGATCGCCCCCCATGCAGTCGACCGCAAGGGTGATCATGAACCGCTCGTTCCGCCGGAGCGGCGGTTGCGCACTGGATAGCCGGAAACGACAGGCATCAAAACAAAGGCCCGATGCTACTTAGACTGTAGCGCCGGGCCCAGGCATGTTGGTGCTATCAGGCTTCGGACTTGTTTTTGAGCACCTGGCGGCCACGGTAGAAGCCGTTCGGGCTGATGTGGTGACGCAGGTGTGTCTCGCCGGTAGTGGGTTCCACCGCGATGCCGGGCACATCCAAAGCGTTGTGCGAACGGTGCATGCCGCGCTTGGAAGGTGACTTTTTGTTCTGCTGGACGGCCATGATCGGCTCCTGGAATTAATTCAGATAACTGGGAATTTGTATCAATGCGCATGTGGGGCAACGCCCAAAGCCTGCGCGGAGCCTGCGATTATAGCCGAACTGCTTGATTTAACTGGCTTTATGCCGCTTGAGTCCGGCCAGCACCGCGAATGGATTGGGCTTGGCCGGGGTCTCGTCCCCGAACGCTTCGTCAGCGACCGCTAACTTCACGGCGACCGGGCACACCGCGTGCATGGGCACAACGGGCAGTTCCATCAGCACCTCATCCTCGACCAACGCGGCAAGGTCGAAGTCGTGGCTCACCGCCAGCAGGTCTTCTTCACAATCATCGTCCTGAGCGGCAGCGGTTTCTTCGTCGGCCACAAAGCGGAAAGCACGATCCACCGTGGTGCGCACATCGACGGGGCCGAGGCAGCGCTGGCAAGTCATTGGCAAGGTGGCGTCTATCTTCAGGTGCAGCCAAATCTGGTCGGCTTCGCCAGGCACGGGGCGCAACTCACCGATGGCCGTCCAGTTGACAGGAGAATCAGGCCCCAGCCCTTTAGCCTCCTGCAACAGGCGCTCATATTTCCGGAGCTCATCGTGCCCGGACAACTGCCCGGCCACCTGCGCGAAGGCCCTCACGTCGAGGCGATGGACAACAAACCCGGTTTTCATGGTGTCAGTGTAAGAGAATCCCCGCATGTCTCAAGTTTTTGCCCAATTGCCGCCCCGGGTGTCGCGCGCGCTGGTGCTCGGTTCGACCTCGCGCTACCGGCGCGAACTGCTGCAGCGCCTGCAAATACCCTTCGAAGTGGCCGCGCCACAGGTCGACGAGACGCCGCGACCGGGCGAGGCTCCTGCCGATCTGGCACGGCGTCTGGCGCTGGCCAAGGCTCAGGCCGTGGCGCGCCAGTTTCCGCGTGCCGTGGTGATCGGATCGGATCAGGTGGCGGACCTGGACGGCGAGCCGCTGGGCAAGCCCGGCACGCATGCACGCGCCACCCTGCAATTGCGCCAGATGCGCGCCCGCACGGTCATTTTCCAGACTGCGGTGGCGGTGGTCTGCCTTGACAGCGGCTTCAGCCAACTGGAACTGGCCCCGGTCAAGGTGAAGTTTCGCGACCTGAGCGACCGTGAAATCGAAGCCTATTTGCAGGCCGAGCAGCCCTTCGACTGCGCGGGCAGCGCGAAAAGTGAAGGGCTCGGCATCGCCCTGCTTGACGCGATCGAGAGCGACGACCCGACGGCGCTGGTCGGCCTGCCACTGATCCGCACCTGCCGCATGATCCGCGCGGCCGGGGTGAAAGTCCTGGGATGACGCAGGCCGCCGCGACCCGCCCGGGCAGGGTGTACCTCGTCCCGGCGCCACTGGATTTTGGCTGCGACCGGCAAACCGCGCTGCAACAGGTGATGCCGGCCGGTACGCTGCAGGTCGCGGCGCAGCTGGAGCACTGGGTGTGCGAAAACGCGAAAACGCTGCGCGCCTATCTGAAACGCGTTAATGAGCTGCAGCCATTGTCGCATCAGCTTCAGGCGCTACAAATCCAGGAGTTGCCGCGCGAGGTGCACAAGAAGGGCGACCACAGCGGCCACTTTGACGCGCGGCCCTTGCTGGCACCGGCCCTGCAAGGGCACGACATGGGCCTGGTCAGCGAGGCAGGCATGCCGGCCGTGGCCGATCCGGGCTCCTCCGTGGTGCGGGCGGCGCACGACATGGGGCTGGTGGTCCTGCCGCTGGTCGGCCCGGTCTCGCTGCTGCTGGCACTGGCCGCGAGCGGCCTGAACGGGCAGAATTTTGCGTTTGTCGGCTACCTGCCGCAGGATGCGGTGCAACGCGCCAGCCAGATCCGCGCGCTCGAATCGCTGGCGCTGCGAACAGGCCAGTCCCAGCTCTTCATCGAAACCCCGTACCGCAATGCCGCGCTGTTACAGGCGCTGCTGCAGACATTGCAGCAGAACACCCGGCTGGCCGTCAGCAGCGGCCTGACGCTGGACAGCGCCATCACGCGCAGTGAGTCGGTCAAACAGTGGCGCCAGCGCAGCGCCGGCCCAGACAACCAGACGCCGGCCGTGTTCGCCATCGGGCGCTGAGCCCGACGAAGCCGCCCGTACGACCGAGCCGGGGCCGATCAGTGCACCTGCGGAATCGCCTCGAGGGCCCGCACCGCACCTTCACCGATCGACGCGCCAAACCGCCTGGCCAGCCGCTCTGCCACATTGGCTCGCTCGGTATAGTCGACAATGTCTTTCGCCTTGACGACGTCGCGCGCCACATAGTCGAGACTGCCGAGCTGGTCCGCCAACCCCATATCGACAGCTTGCTGGCCGGTCCAGAACAAGCCGCTGAAGGTTTCGGGTGTTTCCTTCAGGCGCGTGCCGCGCCCTTTCTTCACCACGGCAATGAACTGCTGGTGGATCTGGTCAAGCATGGTCTGGGCATAGGCGCGCTGCGCATCGCTTTGCGGGCTGAACGGGTCCAGGAACCCCTTGTTCGCACCCGCCACCAGCAGTCGGCGCTCGATGCCCAGCTTGTCCATCAGACCGGTGAAACCGAAACCGTCCATCAACACACCAATGCTGCCCACGATGCTGGCCTTGTCTACAAAGATCTTGTCGGCCGCCACCACGGTGTAGTACGCCGCCGAGGCGCAAGACTCCTCCACCACCGCGTACACCGGTTTTTTGTATTTCGCTTTCAGACGGTAGATTTCGTCATTCATGATTCCGGCCTGCACCGGGCTGCCACCCGGCGAATTACACAGCAGCACCACGGCCTTGGCGCCGTCGTCCTCGAACGCGCTGCGCAGGGCCGCCACCACGGCGTCGGCACTGGTTTCGCCGCCCGCGGCGATCTCGCCCTTGATGTCGACGACGGCGGTGTGGGCTGTGCTCTTGTCGGTGCTGACACTGCCGCGGTTCATGACGGCCCACAAGAGAAAGACAAAAAACGCCAGCCACGCGAGGCGGATGAAAGTTTTCCAGCGGCGCGAGGACTTTTGCTCATTGAGTGCTGCGAAAGCCAGCTTTTCCAGCGTCGCGCGCTCCCACCCAGGGGTCCGGGCCGCACCGTCGGTCGCTACTTTTTCCGTAGCCATCTGCGTATAGTCCGTGGG
>SCRR01000426.1 GCA_004322085.1 Burkholderiaceae bacterium | reverse complement strand
CGGCATGGCCTTCACCTGATCGCCCGTCAGCCCGCGCTCGTCGCGGAACTTGTCGAAGTCCACGATCACGCCATCCATATCCACAAATACACGGTTCATCGGTACATCCTTCAAGCCGCGATGCGGTGGTACAGGTCGATCAGATCCGCAGCGTTGGCCCGTACCAGTGCGGCCGCCACCTGGCGGCAGACGCTGTTGCCAATCAGCTTCACCTGATCCGTCTTCGTGATAGGTCGCCATTCCTCCTGACCCGTGGCCGGGTTGAAGAAGAGGCCGCGGTCAAGGATGTAGTCGGGGCGGAAGCCCTGCGCGCGTTTCAGCTCCTTCGGCTGCAACATGCGCAGGGTGATGTCGACCAGAACGTGGTCACCCACCAGCACCAGATCGGCCGAGTCCGGAAAGTGTTCGGGAAGCCAGCGGCGCAGGAAATCGGCGCAGCGCTTGGCCTTGACCATCAGCTCGGGCGGGAGCAGATCGGCGGGTACCTGCACCACCTGCACCAAGCCCATGCGCCCCTTCGTCGGCAGCGTGTGCATGGGCTCATCGAGCCCCTGCAGTTGCCCGCCATCGCGGTAATACTTCACCAGGTAGGCACTCACCAGGCGCTGCTGGCTGCCGCTGCCGACGATGGTGCTGACCGGTTCACGCAGGCTGCGGCCGGCGCCGTCGTAGAAGCCGCCGTTCGCCTGCTCCAGGAACATCGACGCCATGCCGAGCGCATGTGCGGCGCCCGCCGGGCGCGCCATGTCACCACCTGCAGTGACGGTAGGCATGGGTCCATCCATAGCATGGCCAATGCTGTCGCCGCGGAACTTCACGATGTGGCTTGCGGCCAGAGCATGATGACCGCCGGTTGCCACTGTCGGCGTCGGCGACATCATCGAGGCGCCACTGTGTCCCGTGGTGTTGGTCACCAGATGGGCAGCGGCGAGCGCGAAGTGGCCGCCCTTCACCTGGGCCACCTGTGTTCGCAGGGCCTCGTCGACGCGGAACGTGCGCTGGCTGCTGGCGTTCGCGAACTCGGTGAGAATCGGCGCCACCACCGATCCGCTTTGCGGAACGATGAAAGGCTTCGGCGCCGTGAGCACATGACGCCAGCAGCCGCGGGCGATGCGTCGCTGACTGGCGTCGGCCAGCGGCTTGCGGCGTTCGAAGATGCTCTTGCCGAGATCAGTGAAGTCGATGCACTCGGCGGCCCAGCGCCAGCGTTTCTCCGGCGTGGGCGCTTGCTTGAAGGCTTCTACTTCCGGCCAGACGATCGGTCGGCCATCGCAACGCATGACGCCGTACAGGCGTTTGCGGATCGTCGGGGTCTTGTAGTTGGCTGCGACCAGCTCGCGGAAGTCAGCCTTGTAGCCCAGGCCGCGCACCAGCGCCGCTTTCGGTACATGGGCGCCGATCGCAGCAAGGATCTCGGGCATGTCGGGATGGTCGGCTGGCAGTCCGGTGGTCATGACGGCTCGGAATGCCTCGAAGGTACGTCCGCGAAGCGCCTTGAGAGGCATGTCGTCGGCACCCAACGGACCCCATTCACGAAACTCCTCGACGTTCTCCATGAAGATCATGCGTGGGCGTGTGGCATAGGCCCACCGCACCATGACCCACGCCAGGCCGCGAATCTTGCGGCTACGGGGCTTTCGTCCCGCAGCTTTCGAATGGTGGCGGCAATCGGGACTGCTCCAAAGTAGGCCTACTGGTTGGCCGCCGGTGGCTTCAAGAGGGTCTACCTCGAACACGTCCGCCATGTAGTGGCGCGTGTTCGGGTGATTGGCTTTGTGCACGGCGATCGCAATGGGATTGTGGTTCACCGCGACATCGGGCGCCCGATATTCATCCTCGATGCCTGCGCTCGCACCACCGGCGCCCGCGAACAGGTCGACAACCAACTCATGCCCGAAATCGAAACTACGGTTGCCGTCGGCCATCGTCAGCCCTCCCTAGCTTTGCTGCTGTGCCCAGGCAAGCCACGGATCGTGCAACCAGCCGACTTGCCTCCCATGGCCCTGGAGTGGTGCTGGCAATCCGGCGACGTGAACAAGAAGGTCACCGGTTGACCTGATGGAGCCATTTCCAAATCGTGCAGGGGCACGGGAAGGAATGGGATCACGTGTGTCTCGATCATTGGTGCCTCGATGTTCCAGTAGGAAACGGTTGGACGGGGCTGCTCGGTTGCCTCGGACTCGATGGATGAGTCTTTCAGCGCAAAGAAGGGCGAGGCCTGCATGGTGCGACTATACGCGCATGCAAAGAAACACCAATCTGACAGCGCGATTGTCCGCTGTTAGAAACGTATCGTCAAGTCTTTTTGACGTTGCCGGTAGCGCCCTGCAACATCC
>SCRR01000204.1 GCA_004322085.1 Burkholderiaceae bacterium | reverse complement strand
CAATCGCTCTCTTTCCTGAGATGCCCAGGTGGCGGAATTGGTAGACGCACTAGTTTCAGGTACTAGCGAGTAACTTCGTGGGGGTTCGAGTCCCTTCCTGGGCACCAATATAAATTAACTTTGATGCATTCAAGCCACTGGGAATTCAGTGGCTTTTTGTTGCCTGGATGACGCTCAAAAAGGCACGGCAACGAGGTCATGCCCTTGTGCCGCGACAATCCGCGCCTTGGTGAATTCCCCGACCTTCATCGTCTTGCTGATCTTCTCGGGCGGCAGCAACTTCACCGTGCCGTCGATCTCGGGCGCGTCGGCGTAGGTCCGGCCCACGCCGCCTTTTTTGCCCAGGCCCGGCGCCGAATCGACCAGCACCTGCATGGTCGCGCCCACGCGCTTTTGCAGCTTGGCCGCCGACACGGCCTCGGCCACCGCCATGAAGCGTGCGCGCCGCTCCTCGCGCAGCTCCAACGGCAACATGCCCGGAATATCGTTGGCCGCCGCACCCTGCACCGGGCTGTAGGCAAAGCAGCCCGCGCGATCGATCTGTGCCTCGCGCATGAAGTCCAGCAGGTGCCCGAACTCTTCCTCGGTCTCGCCCGGAAAACCGGCGATAAAGGTGCTGCGCACCACGATCTCGGGGCACATCTCGCGCCAGCGCGCGAGTCGCTCCAGGTTTTTTTCACCGCTGGCCGGGCGCTTCATACGGTGCAGCACGTCTGGGTGGCTGTGCTGGAACGGCACGTCCAGGTAAGGCAGCACGCTGCCAGTCGCCATTACCGAAATCACGCTGTCCACGCTCGGATACGGGTACACATAGTGCAGCCGGACCCAGGCGCCATACGGCTGCGCAATCTCGCCCAGCGCCTGGACCAGCTCCAGCGTGCGGGTCTTGACCGGCTTGCCGTCCCAAAACCCGGTGCGGTACTTCACGTCGACGCCATAGGCCGAGGTGTCCTGGCTGATGACCAGCAATTCCTTCACGCCACCCTCGAACAGCGCGCGCGCCTCGCTCAAAACATCACCGATAGGCCGGGAAACCAGATCACCGCGCATCGACGGAATGATGCAAAACGTGCAGCGGTGATTGCAGCCTTCGCTGATCTTCAGGTACGCGTAATGCCTCGGCGTGAGCTTGATGCCCGCGATGCCGAACGAATTCGGGATCAGGTCCACGAACGGATTGTGCGGCTTGGGCAGGTTCAGATGCACCGCATCCATGACCTCCTGGGTAGCGTGCGGGCCCGTCACGGCCAGCACGCTGGGATGCATCTGGCGCACCAGGTTGACATCACCCCCGCCCGCCTTGCCCGCGATCTTTTTGGCACCGAGGCAACCCGTGACAATGACCCGACCGTTCTCCGCCAATGCTTCGCCGATGGTGTCCAGGCTTTCCTTGATGGCGTCATCAATGAAGCCGCAGGTATTGACGATCACCAGGTCCGCACCTTCGAAGGTTTTGGAGGTCTGGTAACCCTCGGCGCTGAGTTGGGTGAGGATCAATTCGGAATCGGTCAGGGCCTTGGGGCACCCCAGGCTGACGAATCCTACTTTCGGGGCAGCCGATGACGGGCGTACGGGAGATATGACTTCGCTCATCCCGCTATTGTCCCAGTTCCCGGGCTCGCGGGCTGCGCTGGAGGGTCCCGGGTCAACGCTTCAACCCCAGGGCCCCGAGCATCTGCTCCGTCTGCTTCTGCATCTGCTCCTGCATCTGGACAAACATGTTCCTGGACTGCTCGACATAGCTGCCCATCAGGGCCTGCATCATGGGTGACTGCACGTTCATGAGCTGGGTCAGCATCTCGGGCGTCAAACCCTTGGACTGCTCGCGCATCCGGGCTTGCAAGTCCATGAAGGCCTGTACGTTCTTCTCGAGGTACGTCCCCATGAAGCCCTGCATTGCGTTGCCGTAGAAGCGGATGATATTGGCCAACACGGCCTCGGTGAACATGGGCGCGCCGCCGGCTTCGGCCTCCAGGATGATTTGCAGCAGGATGCTGCGTGTCAGGTCTTCGTTGGTCTTGGCATCGCGCACCACGAAAACCTCGGAATCCATCACAAGATGCTTGACCTCAGCCAACGTGATGTAGGTCGAGGTGTCAGTGTCGTACAGTCGCCGGTTCGGGTATTTCTTGATGATGCGCGGTTCCGGCACGGCCTGCCTGGCGCTGCCGGTTTTCTTGTTTTGCACTGCGTGAATCCCTTCGTTTGGCTCAATGTGCAAAATTCAATGCACCACAACCCATTTTAGTGAGCCACTCGGGCCAATCCCCCAAGGTTTACCCTGAGGATGACTTGTGAAGAGACGGAAATTGGTAGGCGCGATTGGACTCGAACCAACGACCCCCACCATGTCAAGGTGGTGCTCTAACCAGCTGAGCTACGCGCCTAAGGGTGTTCGAGAGGGCTGATTGTAGCAGCAAGAAGCACTGCCACCGGCTGGTTCGCCCTGGCGCAGCGGATTTTCAGTGTCGCCGGGCCGACCGGACGCCAGCCACCTCGGCGACCACGCCAAGCACCTTGTTCAGCCGCCCCGAATCCGATGTTTCCACCGTGAATGTCATCCAGGCCGTGCCCTTGACCGACCGCGTCTGCACACCAATGACGTTCATCTTGTCTTTTGTAAAGACTTCCGAAATGTCACGCAGCAAGCCCTGCCGGTCGGCAGCTTCGACGGCCACATCCACGGGATAAACCGCTGCGTCGACCGACTTGGGAGTGCCCCACTCCACTTCGATGACGCGTTCCCCATTGCGCGCCGCCATCTCGCGGAAGTTGCTGCAATCGGCACGGTGCACACTGACGCCCTTGCCACGCGTGACAAAGCCGCGAATCTCATCGGGTGGCGCCGGCTTGCAGCACTTCGCCAGCTGCGTCATGAGCGAGTCGACGCCCACCACCAGCACGCCACCCTTGGCGACTTTTTCGGTGCTGCGTGGCTTTTTCAACAACACATCGTCGGGCGGCGCTGGTGGCTCGGGCGGACGCAACAGCATCTCGATGTTACGCAGAGAGAATTCGTCCTTGCCCACCACCTCGAACAGATCGTCGGCGCCCTTGAAGCCCAGCTGGGACGCCAGATCGTCCAGCTTCATGGCCGTCCTGCCTTCGCGCTGCAGCAGTTTTTCCACGGCCTCACGGCCCCGTGCCACGGTCTCGTGCATCGCCAGGGCGTTGAACCAGGCGCGCGCCTTGGCGCGGGCCCGCGGGCTCACGAGGTAGCCCAGTTCGGCGTTCAACCAGTCGCGCGACGGGCCCCCTTCCTTGGCCACGGTGACCTCGACCGTCTGGCCGTTCTGCAGCGGTGTGTTCAGCGGCACCATCGCGCCGTCGACGCGCGCGCCACGGCAGCGGTGACCCAGGCTAGTATGCACGCTGTAGGCAAAATCGACGGGCGTGGCGCCTTGCGGCAGTTCCACCACCGCGGCCTCGGGCGTCAGCACATAGATGCGGTCCTCGAACAGCCCGTGGCGCTGCGCCGTGCCCGAGAGCTCACGCTCCCATGCCAGCAACTGGCGCAGCACCGCGATCTTGGCGTCGTACTCACCGGCAGCGGTCACCCCGGCATAGCCCTTGGCGCCCGCTTCCTTGTAGGCCCAGTGCGCGGCCACGCCGTGCTCGGCATGGTTGTGCATGGCTTGGGTACGAATCTGGACCTCGATCGGCAGCCCCGCCGCATCGGTGACCACGGTGTGCAGCGACTGATAGCCATTCGCCTTGGGCTTGGCAATGTAGTCGTCGAACTCCTCCGTCATGGGCGTAAAGCGCGAATGCACCCAGCTCAGCGCCGCGTAGCAGTCGCGCACCTGCGGCACCACCACGCGCAAGGCGCGAATGTCGAACACCTGGTCAAAATCCAGCGACTTGCCGCGCATCTTCTTGACAATGCTGTAGATATGCTTGGGCCTGCCCTGAACCGTGGCTCGAATACCCTGCGCCCTCAGCTCGGACTCCAGCTGGGTTCGCAATTGCTGCACATAGACTTCGCGCTCGGCCCGCTTTTGATCGAGCAACAGCGCCACTTCCCGGTACGTCGCCGGCTCGAGAAAACGAAACGACAGGTCTTCCATTTCCCACTTGATCTGCCAGATGCCGAGCCGGTTCGCCAGTGGTGCAAACACCTGCAGCGACTCCCGCGCCAGACTGGGCGATACCGGCCTTTTGCTGGCCGCGAAATAACGCAGCGTCTGCAGCCGTGACGCCAGACGCAGCATCACGACGCGCAGGTCACGCGAGAAAGCCAGCAGCATCTTGCGCACGTTCTCGGTCTGCACCGCCGGGTCGACCACCAGTTGCGCCGACGCATCCGCGCCGCGCGAGCGCTTTTGCACGTGCATCAGCTTGGTGGTCTCGACCGCCAGCGTGGCAAAGCTGTCGCCAAAGGCCTTGGCGATGATTTCCTGCGGCTTGTTCAGCGAGTCACAGGCGTGCACCAGGTAACTCGCCGCCTGCATGGCGGACGAACCGCCGATGGCGCGCAGGATGGCCGCCACGGCATCGGCATGCGCCAGCGTGTTCTCGCCCGTGTCCATCGCCTCGCCGGCGATCAGCGGTTCGGCGAACGCGCGCGCGCGCGCCAGCACATCGGGCGGCTCTGACAGGCTCCTGCCGGTCACCGTGATCACCTCGGGGACAGGCTCGGCTCGCAGGGGCGAGCCGGTTTGCGGGGCTTTCGTAACGTCCATGGCGCGCCGCAGGGCTTGCACTCACCCCAACAGGAATGAGCTCACCGCCTCGACCTGATCTGCTGCAACCAGGGTCGGTGCATGCCCGACCCCATCGAACTCCACCAACCGCGCCTTGGGGCCCCGCTGCATCATGGCCAACGCCGTCTCGCGGGTCAGCAGGTCGGACTGGACGCCGCGCAGCAGCAGTGTGTCGGCCGTGATGCCGTCATAGAGCTGCCACATCGCCGCCTCTCCCTGCGCGGCTGCTTCCTGTGTGAGTGTGCCAAACGGCACCGCGATCGCGGGGTCGTAATGCAGGGTCAATGCGCCCTGCGCGTTGCCGGCAAGAGGCTTGACCATGTGGGTCGACAGGGCCAGCCATTGCGCCGGGGTGTGCGGCCCAAAACTGGTGGAGGTAGCCCACATAGCGTCCGCGGCCTGCTGCAAGGTTTCGAATCGCCCGGTATCGCCAAGATACAGGCCAATGCGCTCGAGCGCCTGCCACTGGAGGGCCGGGCCAACATCGTTGAGCACAAGCCGGCGCACGGGCACAGGCAACGGCAAGTCCGGTTGACCGGCCAGCACCATGCCAATCAGCCCACCCATGCTGGTGCCGACCCAGTCCAGCGTGACGGGCCTGAGGTGCACCAGCAAGGCCAGCATGTCGGCGGCGTAAACCGGGATCTGATACTCCATGGGATCTTTCAGCCAGTCGCTCTCGCCGCGTCCCGCAACGTCGGGGCAAACGACACGCACCCGGTCGCACAGAGCGGCGGCGAGCACGTCGAAATCGCGGCCCTGGCGTGACAGGCCATGGCCGCACACCACCACATGCGGATTGGCGGGATCGCCCCATTCCCAATAGGCCATGCGATGGCCGCCATGGGCATCCGCACAGGCGACGTAGTTCAGCGTAGGTTCACTCATGGCATCGATGATCGCGGTTTGCGGCAGGATAATGATGGGGTCAACGCATCCTAATTCATCCGGAGAAACAACATGCCGCCCGAAGGCAAAACGGTCCATGAACACCGTTGAAATACCCGTACCCGCCCCTGTCCGTCCCATGACGGCGTCCAGCGCGGGACGGCAGCTGTTTCTGTTCGGGCTGATCTACCTGGCGTTGTGGACCCTCTGCGCGGCGCTCATCCCGCGCGCCATGCACATCGACAGCATCGAGCAGGTGGTCTGGTCGCAGAGCTGGCAATGGGGCTATTACAAGCACCCCCCGTTGCCCAGCGCGCTGATGCATGCGCTGAACCTGGTATTGGGCGGACCATCGCAAGCGCTGACCGCCTTTGCCGCACAAGGCTGCAGCGTGGTGGCCATGATCTACGTATGGTTGCTGGCGCGCCAGATGGTGCGGCCCAGGCTCGCCATTGTGGCCGTTGTGCTGACGTCCCTGCTCTCGTACCACACCATCAATGCGCTCACCCTGAACCACAACACGGTGTCGCTACCATTCACGGCGGCCGCGTTCTACCATTTTTACCGTGGCGTGGTCAGCGGCAAACGCTCGCACTGGCTGCTGCTGGGCCTGGTCGCCGGCTTGGCCATGCTGACCAAGTACAGCGCCGTGCTGGCGCTGTCCAGCCTGTTTGTCTTTGTCATCGTGCAGCGCCTGTGGGCCGACGCGCGGGTGCTGCGGGGCCTCGCGCTCAGTCTGGCGGTCTTCGCCGTCATCCTCGCGCCGCATGTGTACTGGCTGGTGACCAACAACTACCCACCGATTCACTACGCCGAACATCAACTCGAGTCATCGACCAACCGCTTCGTGGTGCTGCTGGGCTTCCTGATCAATCAGGTCAGCCGCGTCAGCGTGATGGCACTCGTGGCATGGCTGCTGTACCGGGGCGGCATGCGCGGTGCCGATCCGGCGCAGTTCGCCTCGCCCCAGGCTCGCTTCGATCGTCGCTACCTGCTGGTCACCCTGTGCACGCCCTTGCTGCTGGCCATTGCGCCGGCGCTGCTGCAGGGCGACTCGCTCGACAGCAACTGGGTCAGTGCGTATTTCCTGCCGGCCGGCATCTTGCTGGTGCATCTTTTTTTCCGCGGCAAGCAGCATCCGTTGCTGTTGAACCGGACCTGGAAGCTGGCCGCGCTGGCGCACGTCGGCATCCTCGTGATCTTCTTCGCAGGCGCGGCCATCGTGCCGGAAATCGTGGGGCGCAATGCACGCTTCAACTTTCCCAGCCAGCAACTGGCCAACCAGGCGGCAGCCATCTGGCGTGCGCACGAAAGCGGCCCGCTGCGGCTGGTTGTCTCCGACACCTGGACCGGTGGCAACGTGGCGCTGCACCTGCGCCCCGAGCCCCTGGTGTTCATGGACAACGACACCGGCAAGTCGCGCTGGCTGAAAGAGAGCGACCTGAGCCAGTGCGGCGCCCTCGTCCTCACCGCCTTCGCCGATCGCGCGAGCCCCGCGTACGCGAGCCTGTTCAGCCATGCCCAAGCCAGCGG
>SCRR01000425.1 GCA_004322085.1 Burkholderiaceae bacterium | reverse complement strand
CAGGAGCTGGGTGAGTACCTGAAGAAAGCATTGGCCAACGGCGAGAAGCCTAATCTCGACTGGCTCGCACGCAATGCCTACGTCTCTATGGCCCGAATGTCGTCGGTGATTGGCAACCTCGAAAGCCTGGTGGGTAAGCCCGCAGCCCAGGAAGCGGCTCGCATGATGCAGAGGGGCATCGACGCCATTCACGTGGAGCAGGTTGGCGGCAGGTCAACGGAGGTGGGGCGTGCCTTGATGGCCCACGTAGTGGAGATCGCGAAGGCTCCAAATAAGTACATCCAATCCCGCGATCCGTCGAAGACGATCATGCCCAAGCGAGAGCCTTTCGATTTCGAGCCGGCGCACCGGGCAGAGCACGGCATGGGAATGACCCATTGACAAAAAACCATGACGATGTAATTCTAACATCGGGGTAATATAACCCATCGAAAAATTGATTTCGTCTATGGTGTGGCGTAGACTCGCCACAAGCACCCGGGGTAAACCGCAATGAGCAAATACGACGCAAAGACGGGTTTCATCGCCGCCAAGACCACGACCTTCGGCAACTTCGTGGACCCGGATCGTCAGCTGGTGGATATGGAGCACCAGAGCCTGGTTCTGGTGGACTTGCCCGAGTATGCCCGCAACGGCCTCGGCCGTGCGCTGCTGGGCCGCGTGGTGCGCTATCACTTCGACGACATCGAGGCCTTCGGCTGCGAGGGCATGTCCATCGGTGCCGATACCAGCCGCGGCTTTCTGATCTACAAGGATATGAACCCGGTGGTGGTCGGCAAGACCCACACGGAGGCGCAGGCTGCCTCTGGCGCATCCGAGGCGACCATCAAGGCGCTGTACCAGCGCGGCCTGCCGATCGAGCTGGTGACGCTGGGAGCGCTGCGTCATGCCCAGTTCGAAACGGTGGACGCCCTCGTGGCGGATATCGAGCAATACCATGCGCGCGCCTCGTGGATGGAACTTCATCCGGTCGAGACGCGTTTCCAGAACATCGAGGCGCAGGTTGGCGACGAGACCGCGTTCGACTGGGATCGCCTGCTGCCCGCGAAGGCGTAACGGAGAGCGGCCATGCTGAATGTGCAAGCACAAACCCTTCGTCGATCGGTGCATGGCTTTCTGGCGACGCTGCCCGTGCCGCAGGCGGTGCAGGCGGATCTCCGGAATCCTTCGGCCAACGATGGCGAGATCGGTTTCACGCATAAGTGGCTGGTTCACGGCGATGCCGTGAACGGCCTGGAAGCCAGCGTGCGTGACTACGAGGATGTGATCGAGTTCGGCCTGCTGGAGCGCAACGGCGAGTCGGCGATTCCCGTGCTCCAGGCGATTCTCGTCTTGGAAAACGACGAATCGGAACTGAACTGCATGTCCGAGCCGACGCCCTCGCTGAACTTCGACGAGTACGTGACGGCGGAGCAGCGCGCCGGACTGGATCGCGCGCTCACGCAGTTCGCGTCGATTCTGGCTGGCGAAGAGATCAACGCGCCCACGACGGGCGCGTGAACGGATTCAGCAGGAGCATCGTGGTGTCGGGGCAGAGCATGCTGCGCGTAATCCCCTGGCGACGTAGCGTGTACCACGGAATGCGGCACGGCGGTGCTCCCGCTGAATGTTTTTCATGGTGGGTCCAGGGAAGGTGACGTAGCCCCCGCCGATGGGCACCGCGTGGCAGGGCAGTGCAGCGTGGTGCCCATCGGCGTTCGGGTGATCGTCCCATTTTGCCGCGCGAAAGCGGCTTGACGATTTCCAAGAACCTGAAAGGTAGATGCGCATGAGCACCACGAACCAGCCCTTGACTGTGATCATGCACGGCAAGTTCGGTGAACTGGAAGTTGACGACAGCTTCTTTAATACATCGGAGTCCATCGACTTGGGCGCCGACGATGCGATCCATGCCCTGGATCAGAAAGGGCGGGTGGTGGAGCTTACTCTGTCCTACGCCGAAGCTCTGACAGCTGCGCCATTCAAGCCGGAAGGCGTCACGATGGCGTGGTGGAAGGATGAGCGCGGCGTCGAGCACGTGGATGCCCAGAGCATTGCCACGCACTTCACGGGCCCGGGGAAGCCGACCGAGATCGTGTTGAAAGTGGTGGGCGGTGAGACGTTTCGTGAAGAACCCTTCGATGCGCTCCATCACGCGGGCTACGGCGTACTGGACGCTGTAGCCGAAGCTGTCTGCAAGCACCAGATGATTGAGGGCCAGCAGGCACTGGTGGCGAAGTTGACCCAGGATCGCAACGATGACGTGTGGGTATTGACCCGTACCCAAGCGATCACTTTGGTCCATGGCTTGTCCGATCTTGCTGCCAAGCACCAGAAGCTATGCGAGATCGATCTGAAGGATGGGTTGTCGGCCGCACAGTCGCGCGCGCGCGATGCGATCGAGCAGCAGTTCAGCGATCTGCTCGCGGACGTGCCGGGTGTGTCCGGCGCGAAATTTCTGTACGACCCGCGGGGCGAGACGACGGGCATCGTCTTCGCGGATGGCGCCTCCAACAGCCTGAGCGGCTCGTGGAAGGTGCCGGTGACCAGGAACGGCTACCGCGCTCTGGCGAAGGTGGATTTCTGGACGGCGCATGCGGACATCAAGAGGGAGCCGAAGGACGAACCGTCGTTCGTCATGCTTCGGATCGACCAAACTGGGAACGCTGCCTTTACCGACGGTGGTGGTCGAGAGCACGAAATCGCCCGCATCCTGGACGATGCGGCGCAGAAGGTGTCGCTACGTTCCGATCCCGATGGCATCATCCTATTCGACTTGAATGGCAACAAGGTCGGCCGCATCGCCGTGGTCGACATGAAACCGGTCGACAGCGATCCCTCGGGCGCCCCGCCACCCGGCTCGGTGCGACTGGTGCTCGACAACACCGGCGAGGCGCTGACGAGCACGCCGGAGGGCGTGGATCGCATGGTGCGTCTGTTGCGCCTGGCTGCAACGGGCATTCGGGAAGGCGCGTCAGCCTTCCCGCTGGCGTTGGATGAAAACGGCAACCGCAAAGAATACGGGGAAGTGGCGTATGCGG
>SCRR01000203.1 GCA_004322085.1 Burkholderiaceae bacterium | reverse complement strand
GCGCCAGCATCTTGAAGGCGCTGGGCAGATCGCCCGTCACCACGCAGGCGGTGGCTGCGTGCAACTCGTGCAGCATCAGCTTCATCCACAGCTCGCTGGTCTGGTGCTGGATGATGAACAGCATCTCGTCGTGCGCCGGCGACAGCGGCTTTTGCGCATTCAGGATCTGGTCCAGGCTCAGGTAGTCGCTGTAGCTCATGGACTGGCTGAAGTCCAGTTGGGCTTTTTCCTCGATCACGATTTGTTCATTGCTCATCACGTCACCGCCATTTTCTGGTTGAATTCGGGCCGCCGCCATTCACCGGTCTCGAGCACCTGGCGCAGTTGCTCCACCGCGTTCCAGACGTCTTCGAAGCCGAGATACAGGGGCGTCAGGCCGAAGCGCAGGATGTCCGGATGCCGGGCGCCATCGCCGGCGCGGAAGTCGCCGATCACGCCGCGCGCTGTCAAAGCCTGCACGATGGCGTAGGCGCCCGAGGTACCGCCGGGTTCCTTCGGATTCGTGCGCGTCAGGCACACCTGCGAGCCGCGCTGCGCGTGCGCGCGCGGTGTGGCCAGACCCAAGCCGTGACCGGCGCAGCGCGCCAAAGCCAGTTCGATGAACAGATCGCTCAAGGCCAGCGACTTGGCACGCAGGGCCGCCATGCCGCCCAACGGTTCGGCCGCCAGCACGGTGTCGAGGCCGCATTCCAGCGCCGCCAGGCTCAGCATGGGCTGGGTGCCGCACAGATAGCGTGCGATGCCCGGTGCCGGCCGGTACTCGGGCGTGAACTCGAATGGCGCGGCGTGGCCCCACCAGCCCGCCAGCGGCTGCCAGAAGCGTTCAGCATGTTTCGGGTGGACCCAGACGAAGGCCGGCGCGCCCGGCCCGCCGTTGAGGTATTTGTAGCCGCAGCCGATGCTGAAGTCGGCGCCCGCAGCGTTCAGGTCCACCGGCACGGCGCCCGCGCTGTGCGCCAGATCCCAGACCGTGAGCGCGCCGGCCGCATGCGCTGCGGCGGTGACCGCGGTCATGTCGTGCATCGCGCCAGTGCGGTAGTTCACATGCGTCAGCATCAGCACGGCGACATCGCGCGTGACGGCGGCTGATATTTCTTCCGGCTCGACCAGTTGCAGGCGCAGGCCGCGCTCGGCGCACAGCGCCTGCGCGATGTAGAGGTCGGTCGGAAAGTTGCTGCGCTCGCTCACGATCACCCTGCGCTGCGGCGCGTCCTGCGCCGCGATGTTCAGCGCGGCGCTCAGCACCTTGTACAGGTTGATCGAGGTGCTGTCGGTCGCGACCACCTCGCCCGGCGCGGCGCCGATCAGCCGCGCGATCTTGTCGCCCAGTCGCTGCGGCAACTCGAACCAGCCGGCGCTGTTCCACGCACGGATCAGGCCGCTGCCCCATTCCTGCGCCACGACCTCGGCGACGCGCGCCGCGGTCGTCCTGGGCAGCACGCCGAGCGAGTTGCCGTCGAGGTAGATCACGCCTTCGGGAATGGAAAATTGGTCGCGCAGAGGGCGCAAGAGGTCCTGCGCGTCGAGCTGCCGACAGTCTGTCAAGGTAGTCATGGTGTTCTCACGATTGCAGGTACCGTCATGGCCGAGTGAAGGTAGCACCGCCAAAAAAACCATGGTGTCGGTTATTTCCAACACCGCGGACAAAAAACTTCCCCAGAGCGCCGGTGTTGCCCCCTTGAGGGGCTGAGGGCCGCGGCTCCAGACCTGCCAGCGCAGGTCTGGACGGCCCCGAAGAGCCACTGCCTCCGGCGGTGGCCCCGGGCATACAAAGGCGCTTCGAGGGTGTGCTGTTTCAGCGCTCGGCGGCCGACGTGGCCACCGCCAGCGCCGTCATGTTCACCACGCGCCGCACGGTGGACGATGGCGTGAGTACATGCACCGTCGCGGCCGCGCCCAACAGCACGGGCCCGACCGTGACGCCGTGCCCACCCGTCATCTTGAGCACGTTGAACAGGATGTTGGCGGCATCCAGGTTCGGACAGATCAGGATGTTGGCCTCGCCCGACAGCCGCGTATCCATGAGCGAGGTGCGCCGCACTTCTTCGGACAGCGCCGCGTCGCCGTGCAGCTCGCCGTCGGACTCGACGCCGGGCGCCATCTTCGCGAACAGCTCGTGCGCCAGCCGCATTTTGCGCGCCGAGGCGCGGTTCGACGAGCCATAGTTGGAGTGCGACAGGAAGGCCACCTTGGGCAGGATGCCGAAGCGCCGTGTTTCCTCGACCGCCATCAGCGCGATGCGTGCCAGCTGCTCGGCGCTCGGGTCTTCGTTGACGAAGGTGTCGGCGATGAAAAGCGTATGCGTGTCCAGCATCAGCGCGTTCACGGTGGCGAAGTTGGACGCGCCCTCCTTGAGCCCGATGATGTCGCGCACGTGTTCCAGGTGCGTGTCGAAGCGCCCCAGCAGGCCGCACAGCATGGCATCGGCGTCTCCCAGCTTGACCATGAGCGAGCCGATGGTGGTGGTGGAGCGGCGCACCGCCGCCTTGGCGGCCTCGGGCGAGACACCGCGCCGGCCCATGAGGTGGTGGTAGGTTTCCCAGTACTGGCGAAAGCGGTGATCGTCCTCGGGGTTCACGCATTCCACGTCGCGCCCGAGCTTCAGGCGCAGGCCGGCCTTGGCGATGCGCGCCTCGATCACGGCCGGGCGGCCGATCACGATCGGTCGCGCCAGCTCGTCGTCGAGCACCAGCTGCACCGCGCGCAGCACGCGCTCGTCTTCGCCCTCGGCATAGGCCACGCGCTTTTTCGCGTCGGGCACGGCGCGTGCGGCGTTGAACACGGGCTGCATCACCAGGCCGGTGGAATACACATGGCGCGTCAGCTGCTGGCGGTAGGCGCGCATGTCGGTGATCGGCCGGGTCGCCACGCCGGAGTCCTGCGCGGCCTGCGCCACCGCGGGTGCGATGCGCAGGATCAGGCGCGAATCAAACGGTTTGGGGATGATGTAGTCGGGGCCGAACACCAGCTCTTGACCCACGTAGGCGTGCGCGACTTCCTCGCTGATGTCGGCCTTGGTCAGGTCCGCAATCTGGCGCACGCAGGCCAGCTTCATGGCTTCGTTGATGATGGTAGCGCCGCAGTCGAGCGCACCGCGGAAGATATAGGGAAAGCACAGGACGTTGTTGACCTGGTTCGGGTAGTCCGAGCGGCCGGTGGCAATGATGCAGTCGGGGCGCACGGCCTTGGCCAGCTCGGGCCGGATCTCGGGCTCGGGGTTGGCCAGCGCCAGGATGATGGGCCTGGGCGCCATGGTCTTCATCATTTCCTGCGTCACCACGCCCGCCGCCGAGCAGCCCAGGAACACGTCCGCGCCGTGGAACACGTCGGCCAGCGTGCGCGTGCCGGTGTCCTTTTGCGCGTAGCGCGCCTTCGACTCATCGAAGCCGCCCGGACGGCCCTGGTAGATCAGGCCCTTGGAGTCGCACGCGTAAATGTTTTTGGCCTGCGCGCCCAGCCCGACCATCACGTCCAGGCAGGCCAGCGCCGCAGCGCCCGCGCCCGAGACGGCGATCTTGACCTCCCCGATCTTCTTGCCGACCAGTTCCAGCCCGTTCAGCATGGCGGCGGCGGAAATGATCGCGGTGCCGTGCTGGTCGTCATGGAACACCGGAATCTTCATGCGCTCGCGCAGCTTTTTCTCGATGTAGAAGCACTCCGGCGCCTTGATGTCTTCGAGGTTGATGCCGCCCAGCGTCGGCTCCAGCGCCGCGATGATGTCGACCAGCTTGTCCGGGTCGCGTTCCGCCAGCTCGATGTCGAACACGTCGATGCCGGCAAACTTCTTGAACAGACAGGCCTTGCCTTCCATCACCGGCTTGGCGGCGAGCGGGCCGATGTTGCCCAGACCGAGCACGGCCGTGCCGTTGGTCACCACGCCCACCAGGTTGGCGCGCGAGGTGTATTCGGCTGCCAGCGCAGGGTTGGCCTCGATGTCCAGGCAAGGGTAGGCAACGCCCGGCGAGTAGGCCAGCGACAGGTCGCGCTGGTTCGACAGTGGCTTGGTCGGTGTGATGGAAATCTTGCCGCGTACCGGACTGCTGTGGTATTCGCGGGCGGCATCGCGCAGTGCTGTTTCGGCGGGGGAAATCGGGTCGGTCATGAGTGCCTCCAGTTTTTGTCCTACGGAAAACAGGCTACCGCAAAGCGCCCCGTCTTTCACGCTTATGGGCTTGCGAAATGGAAAAAGATCGTCACCAGGCTCGTCCTTGCGTGCAGTCCAAAATTTCGTTGCTCAAGAAGGGACGACCCGGTTTTTCATGAGAAAAGGCCCTGGAATGCAGGGCCTTTATTGGCTATTAGTTATTTAATTTATAGTATTTTCACAAAACCCGTCAGTGCGCATCGGCCTGGCGGGCGGCGGCAACCGTCGCTTCAGTGTTATGCGGGGCGCCGTTGAAGAATACGTTCAGCAGTACCGCAGCAACCGACGTCAGCAAGATGCCGGAGTCGACCAGCGGATGGATGGCATGCGGCATCCATTCCTTGAAGTTGGGAGCCACCAGCGGGATCATGCCGACGCCGATAGCGATGGCGACGATCAGCGAGTTGAACCGGTTGGTCTTGAAATCCACGCCTGCGAGGATGCGGATGCCGGTGGCGGCGACCATGCCGAACATCACCAGGCCGGCGCCGCCCAACACCACCGTGGGCAGCGACTCGACCAGCGCGCCCATCTTCGGCAGCAGACCCAGGACGATCATGACCGCACCCCCGAACACGCAGACGTAGCGGCTGCGCACGCCCGTGACGGCGACCAGACCGACGTTCTGTGAGAAGCTGGTGTAGGGGAAGGTGTTGAAGATGCCGCCGATCAGCGTGCCCAGCCCGTCGGTGCGCAGGCCGCGCGCCAGGTCGGGCTGCCCGATCTTGCGATCCGTCATCTCGCCCAGCGCCAGGAACATGCCGGTGGACTCGATCATGACCACGATCATGATCAATGACATGGTCAGAATCGGCACCAGCCGGAAGTCGGGCATGCCGAACTGGAACGGCAGCACGATGTCGAACCAGGGGGCCTTGGCAACCTTGTCGAAGTGCATCATGCCTGTGGCGGTGGTGACGATGCCGCCGACCACGATGCCAAGCAGCACCGAGATATTGGCGAGGAAGCCCTTGAAGAAGCGGGAGATCAGCAAGATCGTGGCGAGCACGATGGCGGCCACGCCGACGCCGGTGAGGTCGGCGTATTTTGGATTGGGAATGGTCGGGATGATGGCAAATCCCTTGGGTACGGCCGGCAGGGCCGAACCGGGCGCGGCTACGTCGGCCAGCCACTTGGCATAGGTCGGGTCCACGATCTTCGGCGCGGTCGGGCCGAACGGCAGACCGAAAATCCAGTCGATGCCCACGCGCATCAGCGTGATGCCGATGATCGCGATGATGGTGCCCGTCACCACCGGTGGAAAGAACCGCAGCATGCGGCTCACGAACGGCGCGACCACGATGGCGAAAATGCCCGCGCCGATGATGGCACCAAAGAGGATCCGGGCTCCCGCAGGACCGCCGTTTTCGGCGGCGATGGCGACCATCGGCGAGACGGCGGCGAAGGTGACACCCATCATGACCGGCAGCTTGATGCCGAACCAGCGCGTGGCGCCCAGCGACTGGATCATTGTGACGATGCCGCAAACAAACAGGTCGGCCGAAACCAGCATGGCGACATGCTCGGGGCTGAGCTTGAGCACATTGCCGACGATGAGGGGCACGGCAACAGCGCCGGCGTACATCACCAGTACATGCTGTATGCCCAACGCCGCGAGCCTGCCCGCCGGCAGCACCTCGTCGACGGTATTTTGGGCATCGGATGTTGGCGGTATCAACACGGTGGTATCGGTCATGGTGGATCCTGTGGTGCAAGGTGAAGGTGTGCACCAGACTGTATACACCTTAGAACGATTCACGTATGGTGGTAAACCCTGATCCGCGAGGCGCCCAAGGATGATTCAGTTTTTACTGTTTTGAATGTAATGCCCCCGTCTCGATCCGCTTTTCTGCGGGACGCGCCCCGTCAGCGCGTGGCGCGCGCCTTGCGCGATGGCATGGGGGTGAGCGCGGCCTGAAGATGCCCCTGAACCGGCGGCGCGCCCGGGTTCAATGCGTCTTCCACGTGGCCGATGTGGGTCAGCATGCGTTGACGCGCCAGTGCAAAGTTGCCGGCTTCCAGTGCCGTGACGATTTCCGAATGCTCGGCGCATGACTGGCGTGCGTCGTGTTCGGACTGGTACAGCGTGGCCACCAGCGTGGTGTGCGCCGTCAGATCGCGCAGTACGTCGCACAGCATGCGATGACCCATGCATTCGGCCAGGCAGACGTGGAAGTCGGCCAGCAAAAAGGCGCGGGTGGCGGCATCGGTGTCGGCAATGGCCTGTTCTTCCTGTGCGATGTGCCGGCGCAATGTTCGTACGGCGGACTGCAACGGCTTTCCGTCGGAGTAAGCGTCCTTCGCTGCCGAGAGGATTCCCGCCTCGACAATGCGGCGGGCCGAAAAGGCGTCCTTCGCCTCGTCGAGCGAAGGCTCCACCACATACCAGCCCCGGCGCGAGCGAACTTCGACAAAGCCACGTGCCTGCAGCTGCATCAGCGCCTCGCGGATCAGGGTGCGGCTGACGCCAAACAGGTCAGCCAGCTCCTGCTCCCCCAGACGCTCACCCGGCGCGAGGCGCTGGGACAGAATGGATTCAACAACCTGCCGGGCGATTTCCGATTGACTGGCCATGGGATGCGACGATCTGGATTGCGACTGTGGACGATCAGGCCTGGACGGGCAGTTGGCCGATCTCGACGTCGATGTCGTCGGCGGTGGCGGGCACCTGCCGGCCGTCGAGCACGGCGTGGGCCCGCTCGCGGTCAATGTCACCCTCCCAGGCGGCCACCACGACGGTGGCGACGCAGTTGCCGGTCAGGTTGCCCAGTGCGCGCGCAATACCCATGAACCAGTCGACCGACAGCACCATCACCAAGCCGATGGCGGGGATATCGGGAATCGCCTGCAGTGTGGCAGCCAGCACGACGATGGCCGAGCCCGGCACGCCGTGCGCGCCCTTGGACGTGATTAGTGCAACTGCCAGGATGGTCAGCAGGTGGCCCATCGTGATGTGCGTGTTGGTAGCCTGTGCGATGAACACGGCAGCCAGCGTGATGTAGATCGAGAAGGCGTCCAGATTGAACGAGTAGCCCGTGGGGACGACCAGGCCGACCGTCGAATCACGGATACCCATGCGCTTGAGTTTGGACATGATTTGCGGCAGGACGGCATCCGACGAGGTGGTGGCCAGCACGATCATCAACTCCTCGCGCAGGTACTTCAGTAATTTGAATATGTTGAAGCCCGCTAACCGCAGGATTGCGCCCAGGACCACAAAGACGAAGACGACGACAGTGGCGTAGTACAGCACGACCAGCAGGCCCAGCTGCTTGAGCGAGCCAACGCCATATTTGCCGACGGTGAAGGCGATGGCGCCGAGCACGCCGAGCGGCGCGAGCTTGATGAGGATGCCCATGATCTTGAAGATCACATGCGAGAGCGATTCAATGAAGTTCGTGATGGGCGCACCACGCTCGCCCAGCAGCGAAACCGCGCAGCCAAACAGGATGGCGAACAGCAGAACCTGCAGCACGTCGCCGGTAGAGAACGCGTTGCCGACGGTGGTGGGGATCAATCTCATCAGGAATTCGACCGTACCGCCGCCGGTGAGTTTGCTGGCTGTCTCGGTATAGGCGCTCAGGGCCGACGCGTCCAGGGCGTTTGGATTGACATTCATGCCAACACCGGGCTGGAACACGAAGGCAACCAGCAGGCCCAGCGCCAGCGCAACGGTGGTGACGAGTTCGAAATAGACCAGCGCCTTGACGCCGACGCGGCCGACTCGTTTGAGGTCACCGGCTCCGGCGATGCCGTGCACCACCACGCAGAACACCAGCAGCGGGATGATCATCTTGATCAACTTGATGAATCCGTCGCCCAGCGGCTTGAGTTGGATGGCGAATTGTGGCCAGACGACGCCGATGATGACGCCGATCACCAGGGCCAGTACAACCTGGCCGAACAGTGACTTGAAAAACTTTTGCATCGCGGTCTCCATGGAGGGGCTTGTGTATGCAAGAATCAAATACAAATCTTGCATACAAATAATGTAGACAAGTAACGGCGAGCTGTATTCAGGGTTTCCCCGGGTTATTACCCACCCTCAAGTCAAAACAGTTTGGATTTGGCCGCACATGATGGGAGGCGCGCGGCCGATGCGAAACCCGCCCGGGCGTTGAAACGCCCGGGCTCCAGCCTGTCAGGCGAGCAGGTCACGCAGCGTGCGCGCAATCACCTTGGTGGCGCGGCGCAGGTCTTCCAGTTCGAGGCGCTCGTCCGAACGCTTGGCGTGCGACTCGAGCACTGTGCGCGGGCCAGCGCCGTAGATCACGCCGGGAATGCCGGCCTCGGCGTACAGGCGCACGTCGGTGTACAGCGGCGTTCCCATGGCGGGAATCGCCTGCCCGAAAACCTGCTCACCGTGCTTCTGGATCGCCGCCACCAGCGGCTGGTTGCCGGGCAATGGCTTCATCGCGTTGGCGAGCAATATCCGCCGGATGTCCACGCTGATGCCGGGCAGCTTGGCCGCGGCGTCCGTGATGACCTGGCGCACCGCCGCTTCGACCTGCGCCGGGTTCTCTTCGGGGATCATGCGCCGGTCGAGTTTGAAGATGACCTTGCCGGGGACCACATTGGTGTTGGTGCCACCCTCGATGCGACCGACATTGAGGTAGGGGTGGTTGATGCCCACGACCTTGGAGGACACCTGCTGGTATAGCGTGTTCTGCAGATAGAGCGCATTGAGGATCTGCACCGCACCGTGCAGTGCATCCACGCCCGTGTCGGGCACGGCGGCGTGCGCCATCTTGCCGTGCACGGTGACTTCGAGCTGCAGGCAGCCGTTGTGCGCTGTCACGACCTCGTAGCTGAACCCGGCGGCAATCAACAGATCGGGCTTCGTGAGCTTGTGCCGGAGCAGCCAGCCCGGCCCCATCTCGCCGCCGAATTCCTCGTCGTAGGTGAAATGCAGCTCCACTGTGCCATGCAGCTTCGCTTGCAGGGCTTCGAGGGCGCGCACGGCGAAGGTGAAGGTCGCGAAGTCGCATTTGCTGACGGCCGAGGCCCGGCCATAGATCTTGCCGCCCTCGATCTGACCGCCATAGGGCTCCTTGGTCCAGCCTTCGCCGGGCGGCACCACGTCACCGTGGGCGTTGAGCGCGATCGTGCGGCCCTCGCCATAGGGGCGGCGCACGATCAGGTTGGTGATCGATTCCATGCCATAGGCCTTCACGTCGGCCTGCGGCACGGCGTGTTTCTCGACCTCGAAGCCAAAGCCCTTGAGCAGCTCGGCCGTGCGCTCGGCGTGCGGCGCGTTGTTGCCCGGTGGGGTGTCCGTGGGGACGCGGATCAGTTCCTGCAGGAAGCGCACCTCCGCGTCGAAGTGGGCGTCGATCCAGGCGTCAAGTTGGTTGTAGTCGGTCATTTCGATTCTGCGGCAAGGTTGTCAAGAAGGCGCTGGAAGGCTTCGACGGCGAGCTGCATGTCGGCGCTGGTCGTGCTCTCCAGGGGGTTGTGGCTGATGCCGGCGTTTTCGCCGCGCACGAACAGCATGGCTTGCGGCATCACTTCGTGCAGCTTCATGGCGTCGTGGCCGGCGCCGCTGGGCATGCGGTATATCGGCACGCCCAGCGCGTCCACCGCGCGCTCCCAGCGCTGCTGCCAGGCGGGAGCGCTCGGTGCGGCGGCGGCGCGCACGGTTTCCTCCAGCTTGAAGTGCACGCCGCGCCGCTCGCAGATGCGCTCCAGTTCGGCGCGAACGTCGCTGATGCAGGCATCGCGTATTTCATTCGTGGTGGCGCGGATGTCGAGGCTGGACTTGCAGCGCCCGGGCACCACATTCATCGAGCCGTTGGGTACTTCGAGCATGCCGACGGTGGCGACCAGATGCGGCACCGCGCCACCACGTTTTTCCATGTACAGCAGCAGCTCCGCCGCCGCGGCGGCGGCGTCGCGGCGTCGGTCCATCGGTGTGGTGCCCGCGTGGCTCGCCATGCCGATGATTTCACAGATGTAGCGCACGCTGCCATTGATCGATGTCACGATACCCAGCGGCAGGTCGAGCTCATTGAGTACCGGCCCCTGCTCGATATGCACCTCGACGAAGCCGAGATACTTCGATACGTCGCGCTTGAGTTTGGGGATATCGTCGATGCACAGGCCCGCATGCTCGATCGCGGCGCGCATCGTGACGCCGTCGGCGTCCTTCTGGTCGAGCCAGTTCATGTCGAATTGGCCGGTCAGCGCGCCCGAGCCGAGAAACACCGCCTTGTAGCGCTGTCCTTCCTCCTCGGCAAAGCCGACGACCTCGAAGCCGTACGGCAGGCGCCGCCCCTGGCGATGCAGTTCGCGCACGCAGGCCATCGGCACGAAGATGCCCAGGCGCCCGTCGTATTTGCCGCCGTTGCGCACGGTGTCGTAGTGGCTGCCGGTGAGCAGGCGTTTCGCAGCCGGGTCGCTGCCGTGGTAGATGCCGACCACATTGCCGACCGCGTCGATCGCGACCTCGTCGAAGCCGCATTCCTCACGCATCCAGTGCGACAGGCGCTGCGCGCAGGCGCGGTGCGCATCAGTCAGGTAGGTGACGGTCAGCTCGCCGCGCTCGGCATAGCCGGGGTCGCTGTGGGTGCTCAGGCGTTCGGCCCAGTCCCATACCTGGTTGCCGAGCTCAAGCGACTCTGCGAACTTGTCCTGAATGCGAATCTCGGCAATGCGGTGGATGTTGCGCAGGCACTCGGCAAGCTCGAAATCCGGGTGGTTGTCCAGCCGTCGCTCGAAAGTGTTGATGATGCCCTGCTTGCCCAGCCCCGTGCCGCGCGGCCCGCGCACCGCAAGCACGAACGGGAAGCCGAAGCGGGTGTTGTAGGCGGTGTTGAGCTGCTGGATCTTCGCGAACTCCTCGGGCGTGCAATCGGTCAGTCCGGCCTTGCTCTGCTCGTTCGCCGATTCGGCCGTGAGGGCCTTGGCGACCATGGCCTTGCCGGCAAGCTCGGGGTGGGCCCGTACCAGTGCAATCTGTGCCTCCCGGCCGGCCTTGGCGACCACCTGGGCCATCGCATGCTTGAGTTGAGCCAGCGAGCGAAAGGGCCGTGCCCTGAGCGCCTGTTCGGCAATCCACGGGGAATGCTCGTACAAGCCGTCGAGCATCCTGAGGGCGTCGCCCTTTGATGCCGCATTGAGTTCGGGAAGTGTGATGGCCATGATCATCCTTGGTACGGGTGGGTTTGCTTCCAGTGACGTGCAATATCAATGCGCCGGCATACCCAGACGCGGTCATGCTTGCCGATATGGTCAAGGAAGCGCTGCAGTGCGACGATGCGCCCCGGGTGCCCCAGCATGCGGCAGTGCATGCCGATACTCATCATCTTGGGCCGGTCTTCACCCTGCGGGTCGCCTTCGGCGTACAGCGCATCGAAGCTGTCCCTCATGTACTGGTAGAACGGCTCGGCGTGCGAGTAACCCTGCGGCAGCGCAAAGCGCATGTCGTTGCAATCGAGCGTGTAGGGCACGATGAGCTGCGGCGCCACCGAATCGTCGGTCTTGCGCACTTTCATCCAGAACGGCAGGTCGTCGCCATAGTAGTCGCTGTCGTATTCGAAGCCCCCGTAGTCGGCCACCAGCCGCCGTGTGCGCGGGCTGTCGCGCCCGGTGTACCAGCCCAGCGGGCGCTCGCCAGTGAGCTGCTCGATAGCCTGCATGGCCAGACGCATATGCTCGCGCTCGGTGGCCTCGTCAACGCCCTGATAGTGGATCCAGCGCCAGCCGTGGCAAGCGATTTCGTGGCCCAGATCCTTGACCGCGGTGGCGACTTCGGGATAGCGCTGCAGCGCCGCGCCAACACCGAATATCGTGAGCGGCAGCCCGCGCTTTTCGAATTCGCGCAAGATGCGCCACACACCCGCACGCGAGCCGTATTCGTAAATGCCTTCCATGCTGATGTGGCGCTCGGGATAGCTTGCCGGATTGAACATCTCGGAGAGGAACTGCTCGGAGCCCGCATCGCCGTGCAGCACGCAGTTCTCGCCCCCTTCTTCGTAGTTGAGAACGAACTGCACGGCGATGCGCGCGTTGCCGGGCCATTGGGCATGGGGCGGTTTGCGGCCGTAGCCGGCCAGGTCGCGGGGATAGGGGAGGGTGCTGTCGTAGGTGTTCATGGTTGATAAGCAGGTCAGGACAAAGCCATTGAAATGTCGTTGGTGGGCACCCTGCGGTCGAAGGTCAGGTTCTCTTCCACATGCTGCAGGTGCTCGGTCATCAGGCGCACGGCACGCTCCTCGTCGCGCGCGGCCAGCGCCTTGACGATTTCGGCGTGTTCGTCGTTGGAGTGTTCGGCGGCACTCGTGCTCTGGTACATCAGCGTGATCAGCGCGCAGCGCGCAATCAACTTGCCCAGGATCTGGGCCAGCACCTGGTTGTCCATGAGCTCGGCCATGCGAACGTGGAAGTCGCCCAGCAGTTCGGTGCGTCCGGCCACGTCTTCGCGCGCGACCGCCGCCTTCTCTTGCACCACATGTTCCCGCAGCGCCTTGATCTTGGCCGGCGTCACGTCGCGCACAAAGGCCCGCGTCATCTCGGCCTCGAGCATGCGGCGCACTGCAAAAACCTGCTTCGCTTCATTGACGGGCGGCGCCGCGACGAATGCGCCACGCGCCGGCTCCATTCTGACCAGCCGGTTCTGGGACAGCTGGAACAGCGCCTGGCGCACCAGCGTGCGCGATACGCCGAAGTGGTTCGCGAGCTTTTGCTCGGCCAGTTTGGCCCCGGGTTGCAGGCGGTGCTCCACGATGGCCCGGGTCAGCGCCTCAACGATAAAGCTGGTGGTCGACGGTTTCATTCAGGAATGATAGCCTGATTTCAAAAAAGTGTATACACTTCTGTCGACCAACCGGGCATTTAACGGTTTACCCCCTTATCAAGGAATACCTCATGGGCTTGAGCACTCACGTACTGGACACCATGAATGGCTGTCCCGCGGCAGGCATGGCGGTCGAGTTCTACACCACACAGGGCGAGACGGCCACCCTCGTGCGCAAGCTGACCCTCAACAGCGATGGCCGCACGGACAGCCCTCTGTTTGACAACAACAGCCTGCGCAAGGGAACCTATCGCCTGGTGTTTGACGTTGCGGGTTATTTTCGCGCTCTTGGTGTGCCATTGCCCGAGCCCCAGTTTCTGAACCGGGTCAGCCTGGACTTCGGTGTGGCCCACACCGATCAGCACTATCACGTGCCGTTGCTGGTGAGCCCATGGAGCTACTCGACTTATCGCGGTTCCTGAGTCGCCGCACCGGATTACGGCGATTCTTCCCCGAGCTGCCCCTCGGTCAGCGTGTCGAGCTGGAAGCGTCCGCTTTTGTCCCACAGCCAGACATCGGTGTAGGTCACCTGACCGAGCCGCTGGGGTATCGGGAACGGCGCGGCCTGGCGCACGATGTGCAGGATTTCTGCCATGGCGTCGGGGGCTTGGGTGGGTGCGCGCATCCAGCGTGTTGCCAGCACCTGGCCACGCTTGTCGATGTCCACCTGCAGCACCGCGACCGCGTACAACATGGGTGGCATCTTGCCCTTGTAGATCCTGCCGGCGTTGAGCGCGTAGAGGTGGCGCGCTGCGTCCAGGCGATAGGCGCGGGCCGTGGTCGCCATGGAAATGTCCGGCGGCGCCGTGCGCGGGACGGCGGGGGCCGTGGGTGCTGCGGGCGTCAGGCTCGGTGGCGTCGTGCAGCCTGCGATCAGGGCCGCTGCCGCTGCGGCGCAGCCACTGGTCAGCAGTGTGCGGCGCTTGAGCGCGGGTGCCGAAGACGTTTTTCGACGGCGAAGGGAGGGCAAGTGGTTCATGTTCATTGCGGGCACGTGGCCTTTGCAAGGGTTTCGAGCGACCCCGAGCATACTTTGCTGAAAATCGTTCGACAGGCGCGACCAGCTCGCATAAAGATATCGGTTTGTGAATAAGGCAGAAATTTTCTTGTCCCGGCTCGCGCTTGAAAACGCGGTGCTGGTCAGCGTGGCCTCAACGAAAGGCTCGGCACCGCGTGAATGCGGTGCCTGGATGGCGGTATTTCCCCACGAGGTGATCGGTACGATCGGCGGTGGCCATCTGGAGTTCCAGGCCCTGGATGTCGCACGGGCGCGCCTGGCGGGCGCTCCGGGTGAGCCGTTGCTGCGCTACGCGCTGGGGCCCAGCCTGGGCCAGTGCTGCGGCGGCGTTGTGCACCTGCGCTTCGAGTGTGTGACGACGCCTGACGTTGCGGCGCTGCGCGAACGACTGGCACCCGATCTGCAGCCGGTGGCGCTGTTCGGCGGCGGCCATGTGGGCGCGGCGCTGGCGCGCGTCATCGCCATGCTGCCGTTCGCGCTGACCTGGATCGACAGTCGTGACGGGATTTTCCCGGACGACGTGCCTGCCGACGTTGCGTGCGAATACTCTGACCCGGTGCAGGCGGCGGTCAGGGATCTGCTGCCGCACTCGCGCGTGCTCATCATGAGTTTCAGTCATGCGGAGGATCTCGACATCGTGGCGGCCTGCCTGCAGCGCCAGCGCGCACAGGCCGACCTGCCTTACATCGGTCTGATCGGCAGCAAGACCAAATGGGCCACATTCCGACACCGGCTGCAGGCACGCGGGTTCACGGCCGCAGAGCTTGCGCACATCACCAGCCCGATCGGCGTGTCCGGCATCTCCAGCAAGGAACCGGAGGTGATCGCCGTGGCGGTCGCCGCGCAACTGCTGCAAATCGGAGACTAGGGTTAACACTTAGCTACTGGCGTGGCAAGGGGCTGGTTTCGGGTTGCCAAAGTGTATACACTTTGGTGGACAGGTCGCAGCGGAGCCGGGCAACATCAGGGTGCCCGTGTTCGCGGCCAGATTTCTGCTCAGAGCGCCCGCAGTGGTGAGCAGGTTGACAAAAACGCGGCGACGCGCCGCAAGGTTGAGAGACATGCAAAGTTACTATCTCGACTGGGCCAACCTGTTGTTGCGCTGGGTCCACGTCATTACTGCCATCGCCTGGGTCGGCTCCTCGTTTTATTTCGTCTTTCTCGACAGCAGCCTGACGCCGCCGATCGACGAGGACCTGAAGAAGCAGGGCGTCAGCGGCGAGCTTTGGGCGCTGCACGGCGGCGGCTTCTACCATCCCGTCAAGTTCAACGTCTCGCCGCCCAAACTGCCGGACCATCTGCACTGGTTTTATTGGGAAAGCTATACCACCTGGCTGACCGGCTTCAGCCTGTTCACCGTCTCCTACCTCTGGAGCGCGAACATCTACCTGATCGACAAGTCGCTCATGGACTGGTCCCCGGCCGCGGCCATCGTGGCGGCGTTGGCCTTCCTGGTGGTGTTCTGGCTCCTGTACGACGGTATCTGCCGCGTGTTCGGCGCGCGCAAGAATGGCGATGCCATCGTGGGTGCGCTGGTGCTGGTGCTGGTGTGCGTCGCGTCCTGGCTGGCCTGCCACCTGTTTGCCGGGCGGGCCGCCTTCTTGCTGATGGGGGCCATGCTGGCCACCTCGATGAGCGCGAACGTGTTTTTCTGGATCATCCCCGGCCAGCGCAAGGTCGTCGCGTCCATCAAGGCGGGCCAGCCAGTGGATCCGATCCACGGCAAGCGTGGCAAGCAGCGCAGCGTGCACAACACCTACTTCACGCTGCCGGTGATATTTGCCATGCTGTCCAATCACTACAGCTTCACCTACAGCGACCCGCACAACTGGATCGTTCTGATCCTCATGATGTTCGCCGGCGCCGCCATCCGCCAGTACTTTGTGATGCGCCACGGTTTCAAGCTGGGGCGCAACGGCAATCCGCTGCCCTACGCCCTGGTCGGTATCGTGGTGATCGCCGGCGTGATCGCCTGGATTCGTCCGGCCGCTACCACTCCTGTAGCGGCCAACGCAGCTGCCGCGGGGGCGACGGCCGAAGTTTCCTTCCAACAAGTGCAAAAGATCGTGGAACAGCGCTGCTATATGTGCCACGGCGCGGCCGTGCAGATGAAGGGAATTCGGTTCGACTCTCCCGCGCAGATCAAGGAACACGCGCAGGACATGTACCAGCAAGTCGTCGTGACCAAGGCCATGCCCCTGAACAATGCGACTGGCATAACCGATCAGGAGCGTGCCGAGTTTGCTAGCTGGTTCAACGCCGGCGCGAAAACCCAATAAGGGCGCGAATCGACGAGGGGCATCCGCCCGGTGCGGTCAACCCTCAGCCCATATGCTGCGGCAGCCACAGCGCGATGATCGGGAACGCGATCAGGATGACCAGGCGCAGGATGTCGGTGATGATGAACGGCAGCACCCCTTTGAAAATGGTGCTGAAGCTCACTTCCTTCACCACGCTCTTGATCACGAACACGTTCATGCCCACGGGCGGGTGAATCAGCCCCAGTTCCACTGTCATCACAATGATGATGCCGAACCAGATTGGATCGAACCCCATTGCCGTGATGACCGGGAAGACGATGGGCACCGTCAGGATGATCATGGCCATCGCGTCCATCAGGCTGCCCAGGATCAGAAACGTGACCATCATCAGCGCCAGCACACCGTATCGGCCGATGCCGAGTCCGGTAAGGAATTCCGTGAGTTTCTGAGGTGCCTGCGTGATCGTGAGGAAGTATCCGAACAGCAGCGCGCCGATCAGCACGGTGAATACGGCCGCCGTGGTGCGCGTGGCCTGCAACAGTGCCTGGCGCGTCTTCTTGCGGTCGAGTTTGCCCCGCATCACCCCGAGCAGGTAAGCGCCGCTCGCTCCCACGCCACCCGCCTCGGTGGGCGTGAAGAAGCCGCCGTACAGGCCGCCGATGACGAAGATAAACAAGGTCAGCGGCGCCCAGACCGTCTTGAGCGCGTGGACCCGCTCTCGCCAAGGCTCGCGCTCACCAGCGGGCAACAGGTCAGGCTTGAATTTGACGATGAGATTGATGGTGATGACGTACATCGCCATGGCCAGCAGGCCGGGCAGGATGCCGGCCATGAAGAGTTTGCCGATATCCTGTTCGGTCAGGATGGCGTAGACCACCAGTACGGTCGACGGTGGCAGCATGGCGCCCAAGGTGCCGCCAGCGGCGATCACGCCGGTTGAAAAGGATTTCGGGTAACCAAATCGGCGCATCTCCGGGTACGCAACCACCGAGAAGGTGGCCGCGGTTGCCACGGAAGACCCGCAAATTGCCGCGAAGCCGCCACAGGCGACGATGGTGGCGATCCCCAGGCCGCCGCGCAGGTGCCCGATGAAGGCGTCGGCCGCCCGGAACATCTCCTTGGACAAACCCGAGGTGGAGACGAACGCGCCCATCAGCATGAACATCGGAATCACGCCAAAGGTGTAGTCGGTCACGGTCCGCATCGACGTCAGGCTGACCAGCTTCATGGCGGGGCCACTGCCCACGATATAACTGTAGCCGGTGACTCCCACCAGGCCCATCGCCATGCCCACCGGTACGCGCGCGAGCATCAGCAGGAACAGCACAGCGAAGCCGATGAGGGCCACCATGTCGTTGCTCATGCTAGGCCTCCGGGGGCAACGCGGATCGTCATGCGGTAATGCTCATTCAACTTCCCTGCCGCGCTCCAGCTCGGCGAGCCGATCCGGCCGGAAGATCAACTGCCAGGTGCGGATGGCGATCAGGATCACCGCTGCCGCATCGCCAACCCAGGCCAGCGCGTAGAGAGGCCACACAGGCAGATTCAGGTCGAACGTCTGCACGTGGTCGTGGTAGGTGCCGCGTACCTTGTCGAAAATGGCGAAGGTGTGCACCGTCACGACAAAAAGCAGCACCAGCGTTGCAAAGACATCGATGTAGCGCTTGCTGCGTGCGCTTGCGCTGCTCCACACCAGATCCACGGTAATGTGGGTGCCGCGGTAGCTGGTGGCGGCGATACCCCAGAAGATCAGCGTGCCCAGCAGGAGCTTGCCGAAGTCGTAGCTGTCGGGGATCGAAGTGTCGAAGAACTTGCGCAGCACCACCGACACAAAGATGTCGAGCGCGACAATGCCGATGAACAGCGCCGCGAGCCATTCGATGGTGTCGATGATGCGGTCCATGAAATCGCGTTTCATGACCGCTGGCGCTGCCCCCTGCCGACTGTCATCCATGCACGAAACCCTTGTCCAGCATCGGTTCGGGCGTTACTCTGCTGCCCCGTATTTCACCAGTTCCTGCTTGAGGGAGTCCATTACCACCTTGGGGTCGTAGCCGGCCTTGCGCACGCTCTTGGCCCATTCGGCCTCGACCGGAACAACCGCCTTGTGCCAGGCGGCGAGCTGCTCCGGTGTCAGTTTGTAGATTTCGTGCCCGGGTTCCGCCGCGATCTTGGCCTGGCCGGCGCGCTCGAAGTCGGCCCACGGTGAGGCGACCTTCTCGGCCCATGCTGTGGTGCAGTGGTCGTCAATGACTTTCTTCTGCGCGGGCGACATGGCGTTGTACTTGTCCTTGTTCATCACCCACACGAACGGCGTTGTGTAGAGCGCCACGTCCATGTGGTAGTTCACCACCTTGTCGATGCCGAACAGGACGATGGAACCCCACGGGAATGTAATGGCGTCGGCCACGCCGCGCGCCAGCGCATCGCGCGCGGCGGGCGCCGATGCCTGCACATTGGTGCCGCCCAGGGAGGTGACGAGCTGGCCGATGGTGCTGGTGGCCGGACGGATTTTCATGTCCTTGATGTCGGATGGCAGCACGATCTTCTTGTGCGAATGGAACGTGCCCGGGTCGTGCACGAAGGCAAAGCAGAAATGCACGTCCTTCATTTCCTTGGCTGCGTACGGGCGGTACCACGCGTCGATGGCGGCCGAGCCACCCTTGGCGTTGGAAAACAGGAACGGCAGGCCTGCGCCGGCCATCACCGGGAAGCGCCCCGGCTGGTAGCCCGGGTTCACGTAAGAGAAGTCCGCGATGCCGTCGCGCGCCATGTCGTAGTGGTCGAAGGCCTTGCCGAGCTGCTCGGACGGATACAGCGTGGCCGTGATGCTGCCTCCGGACTCTTTTTCGATGTCTTTGGCCCATGCGACCAGCGAGGGGTTCAGCGGATGCTGCGGTGGCACCCAACTGGACAATTTGAGCTGCACGGGCTTGTCCTGCGCCTGCGCGCCGGTACCGAACAGCATCAGCGCCGCGACCCCGGCCAATGCGAGGTGGCCTGCATGGCCCCGGGCTTTTGCGAGGGCAGAGTTCAGTGGGCTGTTACGCATGTCGTGTCTCCTGGTTGTAATTTCCGCCAATTGCGGTACAAGGGAAAGATCGAAACCAAATACGGGGGCCAAAGTCAGTTCGGATCGAGTGAAATAATTGCTCGGCGAACAGCCGGTGGCTGGATTTTTAACGTGGTTCCCGGCATTGGACAAGCGGGGAAACCTTGGCAAAGTCGGAGGCCGCATGCATTTCCGGCGATTTCGGGGTTGGCGTTCAGGCCACGTCGACCTCAACCACAATCGGGCCCGTGGATTGCAACGCCTGCCGTAAGGCCTTGCGCAGCCGGGCCGCGTCGCTCACACGCAGCGCAGCGCAGCCGTGGCCTTTCGCCAGCGAAACGAAGTCGAGGTCGGGCAGGTCCGTGCCCTCCAGAGGATCGTCGATCTGGAAGCCGAACGCCGGAGCAAACTCCTGCAAAGCGGCGTAACGGCGATTCTTCAGGATGATGAAGGTGATCGGTAGCCGCAGTTGCGCCGCACTCCACAAGGCCTGGATCGAGTACATGGCGGAGCCATCGCCCACCAGACCGATCACCCGGGCCCCGGGCTTGGCCAATGCCACGCCCACGGCTGCCGGCATTGCGTGGCCGAGACCGCCACTGCACATGGTGTAGAAGGTCTCGCTGCGCAAAATGGGCAGGTAGTCGTGCAGGGCTGCGCGCGCGCTGGGCGCTTCCTCCACCACGATCGATGCTGGATCGCGCACCTCGGCCAGTGTTTGCAGCACGTAGGCCGTCGACATCGGCGCCGAAGCTTCGGCCCGCGCCGGGTTGCTGCGCAGGAGCGGCGCAGCGCGCGGCGCTGGTGCGGGCCGGGCCAGCAAATCGGACAACCCGAGGCGGATGCTGCCCACGGCCGAAGTGCCGACCGGGATCCAGGCGGCGATCGCCGGGTCGTCGATCAACTGGTACAGCGTGGCGCCGATGGGTACATGCGGGCCGCTGCCTTCCACGTGGTAGGTAAAAGCGGGCGCACCGACGACAAAAATCGCGTCGTGACCGGCGAGCCGGCTCACGATGGCCTCGCGCATCGCCGGCAGGAAGCCGGCGAACAGGCGGTGGTCTTCGGGAAAGCCGCAGCGCCCCGACATCGGCGCCGCCCAGACGCGCGCGTTGTGGCGTTCGGCCAATCGCAGCATCTCGTCCCAGGCATTGCCCCGGTCCACCGCCGCGCCAACGACGAAGGCGGGATGCGCGCAGGCATCGAGCGCAGCACCGATTTGCTGCAGCACCTTCGGTTCGGGCCGCGACTCCGTGCTCACCACGCGCGGCTGCACCCGCTCGGTGGGTTTCTCCCAGTCGTCCGCCGGGACGGATACCAGCACTGGCCCGCGCGGCTCCTGCATGGCGATGTAGTAGGCCCGGGCGATGGCCAGCGGCACGTCTTCCGCACGCGCCGGCTCGCAACTCCATTTGACATAAGGCTTGGGCAGTTCGGTCGCCTGGCTGGAGAACAGGAATGGATCGAACGGCAGGATAGCGCGCGCTTGCTGGCCCGCCGTGATGATCATGGGAGTGCGGTTCTTGTGGGCTGTGAAGATATTGCCCATCGCATGGCCAACGCCCACAGCGGAATGCAGGTTCACGAATGACGCGTTGCGCGTGGCCTGCGCATAACCGTCCGCCATGCCCACCACCACGGATTCCTGCAAACCCAGCACGTACCGGAAATCAGCAGGGAAATCGAGGAACAACGGCAATTCGGTGGAGCCCGGATTGCCGAACAGGGTCGTGATGTTGAAGCCGCGCAGCAAGTCCAGCACGGCTTCGCGAACCCTTGCCTTTTCTGGTAACGCTGACGCGCCGGAGGATGTTTTGCTGGCCATAGGCATCCGCCGATCTTCATCGTAGTGTTCGTATAAATCAATAAAATAAAAAAACTATTCAGTATTAGCAAAATGCATATCAAGGACATTGACCTGAACCTGCTGCGCCTGTTTGAGACCGTCTTTCGCACGCGCAATGTCAGTCGCGCGGCCGAACTGCTCGACCTCACGCAGCCGGCTGCCAGCCAGGGCCTGACCCGTCTGCGCCTGCTGCTCAAGGATCCGCTGTTCGAGCGTGCGCCGGGAGGTGTCAAACCGACCCCGCGCGCCGACAAACTGGCCGCTGCAGTGCAGCTCGCGCTGTCCGCCATCGAGCGGGCGCTGACAGAAGACGAGCAGTTCGACCCCGCAAATTCCCGGCGCCTGGTTCGTCTGCACATGAGCGACATCGGAGAGCGTGTGTTCATGCCGCCGCTGATGCAACGCGTCATGAAGGTCGCGCCCGGTCTGCGATTTGAGATGGTGCAACTTGAGCCTCAGCGGGTGCTGTCCGAACTCGACAGCGGGCATCTGAACTTCGCGGTTGGCTTCTTGCCCACCGTCACCGAAACCAGACGTGAGCGCCTGCTCGACGACCGCTACGTGCTGCTGCTGCGTGCGGGCCATCCGCTGGTAAAGTCCAGCCGCGGCAGGCCGCCCTCGATGGCCGAGTTGCGGCGCGTTGAACTCGTCGCGGCGCGTTCCCATAGCGATACCCTGCGTATTTTGAAAATGCTCAAACTGGAAGGGCAATTGCGCATGACCACGACCCATTACCTGGTGTTGCCGGCCGTTGTCAGGGCCACCGACCTGGGAGTCGTGATGCCGCGCAATATTGCGCGTGAATTCAATGTCGGAGGGGGCTATGCGATTCTCGAGCCCAGGTTTCCGCTGCGCGATTTCACCGTGTCGCTGCACTGGAGCCGGCGCTTCGAGGTCGATCCGGGCAATCGCTGGCTGCGCCAGACGCTGGTCGACCTGTTCGTGCAGTAGGGTACAACCGTTGGTTCGCCCGGAATTGATTCGAGGAGGCCCGATGACTGAACTTCAATTAGCCGTGATCGATGTGCGGCCCGGCGCTGCGCTGGAAAGCCAATCGGGGCTGCAAATGCTGCGTCCGCGCATTTACGGCGCCCATGCGGCACCGGCCGGCCCCAAAAAGATTGCCGCCATCGTGATGCACCCGGCCAGCAACTTCATGGGCCACTATCTGCTGCAGCCC
>SCRR01000202.1 GCA_004322085.1 Burkholderiaceae bacterium | reverse complement strand
CACGCCGCTGGGCGCCTCGCCGATCAGGCCGCTGGCGTGCGCGCCGACCGGGTTGAAGTAGCGCAGGATCGCGACCTGCCAGCGCGCATCACACGCCAGCAGCTCGCGCAGCAGGTCTTCACATACGAGCTTGGTGCGGCCGTAGGGGTTGGTGGCGCAGAGCGGCGCGCTCTCGGGAATCGGCACCTGCTGCGGCTCGCCATACACGGTGGCCGATGAGCTGAACACCAGGCGGCGCACGCCCGCCCTCTCCATCGCCTGCAGCAGGCTGATCGTGCCGCCGACGTTGTTGTCGAAGTAGCGCAGCGGCTGCGCGACCGACTCGCCCACGGCCTTGAGGCCCGCGAAGTGGATCACGCTGGCGACCGCATGGCGCGCGAAGACGGCGTCCAGCGCGGCGCCGTCGCGCATGTCGGCCTGCACGAACTCGAAGCCGTCGCCGCACAGCCGGCGCAGCCGCTCCAGCACGCGCGCGCTGGCGTTGCTCAGGTTGTCGACGATGACGACCTTGTGCCCCGCCTCCATCAGCGCGGTGGCGGTGTGCGAGCCGATGTAGCCGGCGCCGCCGGTGATGAGGATCTGCGCGGTCATGGTTGGGCTTTCTTCATGCCCGATTATCCCCAGCGCGGCGCCTGCGGCACACTTGGGGTGTATGCAATCCGTTGCGGTTTTCCTGTTGATCGCCCTGCCCTGGCTCGATCCGTTCGCGCCCGGGCCGTCGCCGGCCGCCGTGCCGCTGATGTTCTCGTGGGCCTGCGCCGCCGGCCTGCTGGCGCTGTGCAGCCGCCTCTCGTACCGGGAGTTTTGCGGGCGCCTCGTCGCCATCGCCGCGTGGGCCTGGCTCGCCGCCGGCCTGCTCAGCAGCGTGATGGGCCTGTGCCAGTACCTCGGCGCGGGCGCCAGCCTGCTGCCGTGGGTGAACCAGACCGAGCTGGGCGAGGCCTTTGCCAACCTGCGCCAGCGCAACCAGTTCGCCACGCTGACCAACGTGGCGCTGGCAGCGCTCCTGTGGTTGGTAACGACCGGGCGCAATGTCGGGCGCAGGCCGTGGTTCGCGTGGGGCGCGGCGGCGCTCTTGATGGCGGGCAATGCCGCGTCCTCGTCGCGCACCGGGCTGTTGGAACTCGTGCTGCTGTGCGGGCTGGCCTGGCTCTGGGGCGGCTGGCGCAAGCCGCCCGTGCGGCGCGTGCTGCTGGCGGCGCTGCTGGCGTATGCGCTGGCGGCGCTGCTGCTGCCGTGGCTGGCCGGTTTCGGGTGGTTCGGGCACGACGCGTTCGCGCGGTTGCGCGCCGGTGACCAGCTTTGCGCCAGCCGCCTCACGCTGTGGTCCAACGTGCTGCAGCTGATCGCGAAGCACCCGTGGCTGGGTTGGGGCTGGGGCCAGCTCGCTTATGCGCACTACATCACCTTGTTCGACGGCCCGCGCTTTTGTGCCATCCTGGACAACGCGCACAACCTGCCGCTGCAGCTGGCGGTAACGCTCGGCATTCCGGTTGCGCTGGTCGTGTGTGGCGGCTTTGCGTGGTGGGTGCTGCGCCAGCGGCCCTGGCGTGAGGGGGATCCGACCCGGCGCTTGGCGTGGGCCGTGGTGGCCGTGATCGGGCTGCACAGCCTGCTCGAATACCCGCTGTGGTATGGGCCGTTCCAGATCGCGTTTGCGCTGTGCCTGGCGTGGTTGTGGCTGGCCGGGCAACGCCAGGATTCTTCATCAAATGTGCCTGTAACCATTGATGAATCTACACAGACAGCTATTGTTTCAGTAGTCGTCGCCGTGCTGGTCGCGCTCGCTTACGTCGCCTGGGACTACCACCGTGTGAGCCAGATCTACCTGCCCCCCGAGCAGCGCGATGCCGCCTATCGCAGCGACACGCTGGACCAGGCGCGCGCTTCGTGGCTGTTTGCCGATCCCGCGCGATTTGCCGAACTCACCATTACCGAACTCACGCCCGGCAATGCGGAGCACATGCGCGCGCTGGCGGGTGGGCTGCTACACTACTCGCCCGAGCCGCGCGTGATCGAAAAGCTGATCAAGGCCGATCTGCTGCTGAGCCACAACGAGGATGCGCTGTTCCACCTGGCGCGCTTTCGGGCGGCGTTTCCGCAAGACTATGCGCAATGGACTGCGGACAACGCGCGCCTGCTGCTGCCACTGCACCCGCTGACGCCGTGAGACAGATGCGAACGCCGCGAAGGGCCAGGAGTGGGCTCTATGGGTTCACGAAACTGCCCGATTTGCCGCCGTGCTTCTCCAGCACGCGCACATCGGTCATGGTCATGCCGCGGTCCACCGCCTTGACCATGTCGTAGATCGTCAGCAGCGCGACCTGCACGGCCGTGAGGGCCTCCATTTCCACCCCGGTGGGGCCCACGGTTTCCACCGTTGCAGTACAAAATACGGCCGCAGCCCTCGTCGCATCTCCTTGGCGTACTTCGAAATCAATAGCGACTCGGGTCAGCGCGAGCGGATGGCACAGCGGAATCAGCCCGCTGGTCTTTTTTGCCGCCATGATCCCGGCGATGCGCGCCACGCCCAGCACGTCGCCCTTTTTGGCGGTGCCGGCCTCGATCAGCGCGAGCGTCTCGGGTCGCATGGTGATGCGCCCGCCGGCCACGGCAATGCGGTGCGTGGCGGTCTTGGCCCCTACATCGACCATGTGCGCCTGGCCTTGCGCGTCGAAGTGGGTCAGGGCCGTGGCGGGCGGGGTGTTGGGGGTGCTCATCGGGTACGCGGGGGCTTGGTAAAAACCATTTACAGAACGGCTGTTTCTTTCAAGCATCATACGGCCATGGCTCATCGCATCAATGTGCTCGCACGCGCGCTGCTCGCGGCCGTGCTGGCCGTGCCCCTGCTGCTTTCTCCGCTCACGTCGTATGCGCAATTGCCTACGCTGGGCGACGGCGGCGAGGTCACCACGAGTGCGGAACGGCAGCTCGGTGAGCGCATCGCGCGCGAGATGTACCGCGACCCCGACTACATCGACGATCCGGTGCTGGCCGAGTATGTGCAGACCATCTGGACGCGGCTGCTGGCGGCGGCGCGCGTGCGCGGCGAGATCACGTCCGAGATGGACGACCGCTACGCCTGGCAGATCATCCTCGGGCGCGACCGCGAGATCAACGCCTTCGCGCTGCCGGGCGGCTACCTGGGGCTGCAGCTCGGGCTGATCGCCATCATCGACAGCCCGGACGAGCTCGCGTCGGTGCTGGCGCACGAGCTCAGCCACGTCACGCAGCGCCACATCTCGCGCCTGATGGCGCAGCAAAGCCGCATGACGCCACTCATGATCGGGGCCATGATCCTGGGCGTGCTGGCCGCCAGCAAGAGCCCGGACCTGGGCGGCGCCATGATCACCGGCGGGCAGGCCGCGGCCATTCAGGGGCAGCTCAATTTCTCGCGCGACATGGAGCGCGAGGCCGACCGCGTCGGCTACGGCGTGATGACGCAGGCGGGCTACGCGCCGCAGGCCTTTGTCACGATGTTCGAGAAGCTGCAGCAGGCCTCGCGGCTGAACGACGATGGCTCGTTTCCGTACCTGCGCACACACCCGCTCACGACCCAGCGCATCGCCGACATGCAGGCGCGCGCGCAGCTCAGCGCGGGGCCGCCGCTGCCCGTGCTGACGCTGCAGCAGGCCATGATCACGGCGCGCGCGCAGGTGCTGTCGAACCCCGGTGTGGACGCGTTGCGCGCCGCCGTCGAGGGCGCACAAACTGCGGCGCTGGCAGGCAAGTCGCCCGCGCACCGGGCCGGCGCTCTCTACGCAGGCGTACTGGCGAACGTGAAGCAGCGCCATTTCGGGCCGGCGCGTGAGCTGCTCCAGCAGCTCACGCCGCTGGTGGCCGGCGATGCGCCCGCCGCGCGACTGGCCAACCTGCTGGCGGCCGAAGTGGCGTGGGACGCGGGCGATGCCCAGCGTGTGCTGGCGCTGGTGAATCCAGCCGCGCCGGGGCGCCCGGAGCTGGTGCTGACCAGCGAGGCGCGCATTCGCACCGGCCAGGCACAACAGGCGGCGCAGCGCCTGCAGACCTGGGTCGCCCTGTATCCGCGCGACGCCAGCGCCTGGCAGCTGCTGGCCAGCGCGGATGGCGCGCAGGGCGAGACCTTGCGCGCCATCCGAGCCGAGGCCGAGGCGCAAGTTGCCATGCTCGACTACGCCGCCGCGGTGGACCGTTTCAGGGCGGCGCAGGATCTGGTGCGCAAGCGGATTGCGGCCGGTCAGCCGGTGGACCACATCGAGGCGTCGATCATCGACGCTCGGCTGCGCCAGGTGCAGCTACTTCTTAAGGAACAGACTTTGCAGCACTGAGTCGATCAGCACGCCCAGGAGCGAGTAGATCAGCGAGCCGATCAGTGCAGCGCCGAATCCGGTCACGTGAAAGCCGCCCAGCAGGCCGGAGGCGGCCCAGAACATGAGCGCGTTGATGACGAACAGGAACAGCCCCAGCGTGATCAGCGTGACCGGCAGCGTGAGCACCACCAGCACCGGGCGCACGATGGTGTTGAGCAGGCCGATCACGAAGGCCGCAATCAGCGCGGCGGTGAAGCTCTTGACCTGCACGCCGCTGTAAAGACCCGCCACCGCCAGTAGGGCCACCGCGTGCAGCAGCCATTTGAGGATGAGTTTCATGGCGCGCAGCATAGCACCCGAGGTTTCCAGGCCCGGGCGCGGGCGCAATCGCGGGGAGGTTTCGCCGCCGGGCCGCCCCAAGGCGAAATGCGGCCCCCTCGGGGCTGAGGCCCGCGGCTCCGAGCCTGCCTGCGCAGGCTCGGACGGGCCGAAGAGCCACCGCGTCTGGCGGTGGCACGTACAGCGACCCAAACGCAGTGGGGGAGCGTGGGGGCTACATCATCGCCGACGCCACCAGCCGGCACCGAGCACGCCGGCCACGGCGGCGGCGTACAGGCCCCAGCGCGCCGCGGTATGGACGATCCCCGGATCGCTGAACACGGCGCGCAGCAGCGGCTCGCTCACAATCATTTTGGCGGCCGTGAACGCCAGCACGGCGGCTCCCGCCTGGATGATGATGGGAAAACGCTCCACCAGTTTGAGCACCAGCGTGCTGCCGAACACCACGATCGGCACGCTCACCAGCAGGCCGATCACGACCAGCGCGAACGAGCCATGCGCCGCGCCAGCCACGCCCAGCACGTTGTCCACGCCCATCAGCGCGTCGGCGATCACGATCGTCTTCATGGCACCCCAGAAGGTATCGACGACGGGCCCGTCGTGTGCGTTGCCGTCGCCGTTGGCCAGCAGCTGATAGGCGATCCAGAGCAGTGCCAGCCCGCCCAGCAGCATCAGGCCCGGGAATTTGAGCAGCCAGACCACGCCCACCGTCATGAGCGAGCGCACCGCGATGGCGCCGATCGTGCCCCAGACGATGGCGCGGCGCTGCAGCGCCTTGGGCAGGCTGCGCGCCGCCAGCGCGATGACGATGGCGTTGTCGCCCGCGAGCACCAGATCGATGAGGACGATGGCGAGAAGGGCGGACCACCACGCTGTGGAGAAGAATTCCATGGAAAAATCAGTCGTATTGTTGAGTCGGACAATACTCGAAGGGCAACGCATGGCGCCCCAAGAGAGGGGCGGCCTTCGCGCTGCACGGTGAGTGCAGGGCGAAGGTCTTGCTCGATCAGGCCCGCGCGCGGGCTCGATCTGGCGCACCGGATGAACTGCTGCGCAGTCCTTCGTGTTGACGATGCACCAACAGGGAGCTACTCCCCTTCTGGGGCCGAATTGGACCATTGAACGCACAGACCCCACGATCCGCAAGGCTTTGCCTGTCCTGATCACCGATACCCAGCGGGCGCAGAGGCACGGGCGCGGCGCTATCATCGAGCCTGGCTCTACCGCTCCCCATGGCCGGAATTCACATCCTTGACATCGAAGCCGCCATCAACTATTGGCGGGACGCCGCGCCGTCACCCGATGGTGTCACGCTCGGCTTTGAGTTGCGCGCGCTGGCCGAGGTCTATGCGCTGATGGTTTTCTACCATGAGGACGAGGCCGATGAGGCGTCGTTCCCGCCGCGCGCGCTGGCCGCCTGGCGCCGCTGGTACGACAGCATGCCCGACACCCCCTGCATCGCCATCTGCTCGACCAGTCAGGGCGACGCCGTGTGCAAGGGCTGCGGGCGCACCTTCGCCGAAGTGCAGCACTGGACCGACATGAGCGCGGCCGAAAAGCGCTGCACCTGGCGTCGCATCACGCAGGAAAACACCGCCTGGCGCTTCAACCGCTATGCCGAACGCGCTGCCGAGGGCTGGGTCCGCCCGGCAGCGGCAGCGCCCGCAGGCGTGCCGGCCTGAGGCGATTCGTCCGCCATGCTGCGCCTGGCCCAAGCTCCAAACGCCGCGATTGCAACGCTGTGGGTCGACGTGCTGCGCCAGGCCGGGTTCGACGCGTCGATGCAGCGCTATTACCTGAGTTCGGGCGCCGGTGATTTGCCGCCCGACCAATGCCTGCCTGAAGTCTGGCTGATGGACGCCGCGCAGGAGGCCGAGGCGCGCAGCCTGCTGGAGGCGTTTCAGCATCTGCCGCAGCGGCGCTGGTATTGCGAATGTGGCGAACTGGTGGAAGGCGGCTTCGAGCAATGCTGGAATTGCGGCCGGCCGCGGCCGGCCTGAGCGGCCGCTTACTATTGAAAATGTAGTGAAATATGCAGACTGGATAAGGTCAAACGACCTGAAACACTGTTATTTCCAGCGCAAGCACTCGACGTCGATGCTGTGCGCGCCGTCCCCCAGCATCAGTGCGCCTTCCTGCACGGTAGCCTGCAACTGCATGTTGCGCTGCGCCAGCTGTCCCAGCGCCTGCGCGGTGGCGCCCGGCACGCGGTACACGCTGAGGTTTTGCGCGCGTGCCAGCTTGTCCCGCATCGTGCGCCACCAGATGTCGGCCGCGCGCGAAAAGCAGTACAGCACCACCTCGTCGGCCTTGCCGCAGGCACGCAGGAGCGGCTTGTCCTCGGGCTGGCCCACCTCGATCCACAGCCGCGTCTGGCCCGTGAAGTCACGCAGGAACACGTCGGGCTCGTCGGGGCTGGACAGCCCCGCGCCGAATGCAAGCAGGCCGTCGCCGGCGCAGACGCTTTGCAGCTTGTAGGCCTGCAGCGCCAGTGCGACCAGCCGGATCATCATGCGTTCGTCGGTTTCGCTCGGGTGCCGCGCCAGCGTCAGCGCATGGTCCGCGTAGTAGCCGTGGTCGATGTCGGCGATCTGCAGGTTCGCCTTGAAAATCGTGGATTTCAGCGCCACGTCAATCGCTCCAGACGACAGGGATGCATGCTGGCAAGCGGACCCATTCCAGAAACACCGCGGAACCGGCTTGGCCGGGCCGCCGGTGTTGCCCCCTGCAAGGGGGTTGGCGCAGCGACACGAAGTGCGCGCAGCCTGGGGGTGTGCCAGCTCACACTCGCCGCGCCAGCTCGGCCGCCTTGCCGGTGTAGCTGGCCGGCGTGAGCGCGAGCAGGCGCTCCTTTTCGGCGTCGGGAATCGCCAGCGAGCGGATCAGGCCATGCAGCGCCTGCGCGCTCACGCTCTTGCCACGCGTGACTTCCTTGAGCTGTTCATAGCCGCCGCGCAGCCCGTAGCGCCGCATCACGGTCTGGATCGGCTCGGCCAGCACTTCCCACGAGCGGTCCAGGTCGGCGGCCAGCGCCTCGGCGTTGATCTCCAGCTTGTTCAGCCCGGCCAGCAGCGAGTTCCAGGCCAGCACCGCGTAACCGAGCGCCACGCCCGTGTTGCGCAGCACGGTGGAGTCGCTCAGGTCACGCTGCCAGCGGCTGATGGGCAGCTTTTCGCTCAGGTGTTTGAGCAGCGCGTTGGCCAGGCCCAGGTTGCCCTCGGCGTTTTCGAAATCGATCGGATTGACCTTGTGCGGCATGGTCGAGGAGCCGATTTCGCCGTCTTTGAGGCGCTGCCTGAAATAGCCCACGCTGACGTAGCCCCAGACATCGCGCGACCAGTCGATCAGGATGGTGTTGGCGCGCGCCAATGCGTCGAACAGCTCGGCCATGTAGTCGTGCGGCTCGATCTGGATGCTGTAGGGCTGGAACGTGAGCCCGAGCCCGAGCGGCGTGGGCGTTTCCACCACCTTGCGCGCAAAGGCCTCCCAATCGAAGTCGGGCCAGGCCGCCAGGTGCGCGTTGTAGTTGCCGACCGCGCCGTTCATCTTGCCCATCAGCTTGATGCCGGCGATCTTCTCGCGCACAGTGGCCAGCCGCACCACCACGTTGGCGACCTCCTTGCCAACCGTGGTCGGACTGGCGGTCTGACCGTGCGTGCGGCTGAGCATGGCCACGTCGGCGTAGGCATGCGCCATCTCGCGCAGCTTGGCAAGGAGCGCGTCCAGCGCCGGCAGGATGACCTGCTCGCGCGCGGCCTTGAGCTGCAGTGCGTGGCTGGTGTTGTTGATGTCCTCGCTGGTGCAGGCAAAGTGCACGAATTCGCTGATGGAGAGCAGCTCGGGGCG
>SCRR01000201.1 GCA_004322085.1 Burkholderiaceae bacterium | reverse complement strand
CCCAGGAAGGGACTCGAACCCCCACGAAGTTACTCGCTAGTACCTGAAACTAGTGCGTCTACCAATTCCGCCACCTGGGCATCTCAGGAAAGAGAGCGATTGTATCAAAAATATAAGCCAGACCAGCGGCCTGCTGGACGAAGTTGAAGGAACCATCCAGGGTCATCGCGATGGCCACGGATTCGTGATTCGCGACGATGGCGAGTCCGACATTTATCTGCCTCCGAACGAGATGCGTGCAGTGCTGCACAAGGACCGCGTCAAGGCGCGCATCGTGCGCAGCGACCGCAAGGGAAGGCCCGAAGGCCGCGTGGTTGAAATTGTCGAGCGGCCCAAACAACCCATCATTGGCCGACTCTTGCAAGAGAGCGGTGTCTGGCTGGTGGCGCCCGAAGACAAGCGTTATGGCCAGGACGTGTTGATCCCGAAAGGGGCGACCGGTACCGCCAAACCAGGCCAGGTTGTGGTGGTGGAGCTGACCGAGCCGCCGGCCCTGTTCGGCCAGCCGGTGGGCCGCGTGCGCGAGGTGCTGGGCGAGGTCGACGACCCCGGCATGGAGATAGAAATTGCGGTGCGCAAGTACAGCGTGCCGCACGAGTTTTCCGAAGCCTGCATTGCGCAGGCGCGCATGCTCCCCGACAAGGTGCGCGCGCAGGACAAGCAGCATCGGGTCGATTTGACCGATGTGCCGCTGGTAACCATCGACGGGGAAGACGCACGCGACTTCGACGATGCCGTGTATTGCGAGCCGGCCAGGGTCGGTCGTGGCAAGGGCTGGCGCCTGCTGGTGGCGATTGCCGACGTGAGCCACTATGTGGAGACCGGCAGCGCCATCGACATCGACGCCTACGACCGCGCCACCAGCGTGTACTTTCCGCGTCGCGTGATCCCGATGCTGCCCGAGAAGCTCTCCAACGGACTGTGCTCGCTGAACCCCGACGTCGAGCGCCTGTGTATGGTGTGCGACATGCTGGTGACGGCCAAGGGCGACGTGCATGCGTACCAGTTCTACCCGGCCGTGATGTTCAGCCATGCGCGCTTCACCTACACCGAGGTGGCGGCCATCCTGGGCAACACGCGCGGCCCCGAGGCGCTGCACCGCAAAGAACGAGTGGCCGACCTGCTGAACCTGCATGACGTGTACCGCGCCCTGCTCGCGGCGCGCAACGTGCGCGGCGCGGTCGACTTCGAGACCACCGAGACGCAGATCATCTGCGACGACAATGGCCGTATCGAAAAGATCGTGCCGCGCACCCGCAACGAGGCGCACCGCCTGATCGAAGAGGCGATGCTCGCGGCCAACGTATGCAGTGCCGACTACATCGCGCAAAACAAGCACCCGGGACTGTTTCGCGTGCACGAAGGCCCGACGCTGGAGAAGCAGGAGATCCTGCGCAACTACCTCAAGGCGCTGGGCGCCGGGCTGAGCATCAGCGACGACCCCACGCCGGGCGAATTCCAGGCGATTGCGAACGCCACCAAGGATCGCCCCGACGCCCAGCAAATCCACTCCATGCTGCTGCGCTCCATGCAGCAGGCGATCTATACGCCCGTCAACAGTGGCCACTTCGGACTGGCGTACGACGCCTACACGCACTTCACGAGCCCGATCCGGCGTTATCCCGATCTGTTGGTGCACCGGGTCATCAAGGCGATTCTGAGGCACACCAAATACCAGTTGCCGGCGCTGCCCACGCCTGGCGATGCACACGCCAAGCTGGCCAGGCGCCTGCAAAAAGGGCAGGCCTCGCGCATCCCGAAGCAGGCCGGCGAACCCGATCACAAGCCGCAAAAGCTCAGTCACGAGATGCTGGCCTGGCAGGCTGCGGGACTGCACTGCAGCGCCAACGAACGGCGTGCCGACGAGGCCAGCCGCGATGTGGAAGCATGGCTCAAGTGCAAATACATGCGCGAGCATCTGGGCGAGGAGTATGGCGGCGTGGTCACCGCAGCGACCAGCTTTGGCATCTTTGTCACGCTGGACGCCATGTACGTGGAAGGCCTGGTGCACATCACGGAGCTTGGCGGTGAGTATTTCCGCTTCGACGAGATCAGGCAGGAGCTGCGCGGCGAACGGACCGGCATCCGTTATGCCATTGGTACGCGCGTGCGGGTGCAGGTCAGCCGGGTCGATCTGGACGGCCGGCGCATCGATTTCCGGCTGGTGCAGGACGACGAAGAACTGCTGCCGCGCGCGATGAAGGACAAGGGCGTGGCGCGCGAGGGAACCAGTCAGGTGGCGGCGCTGGAACGGGCGGGGCCAGTGTCCGGCAAGCGCGTCGTCAACAGACCCAACAAGTCCGTGGCCAGAAAGGCCCAAGCCAAAGGCCGAAAACCCGCGCGCTAATCGGCCTGGACCCATCATCTGGCTCAATTTGCAGGAGAATCTTCGAGATGAACACCCATAACAAAGTCGCCATCGTGACCGGCGCCGGCAGCGGCATCGGCAAGGCCGCCGCCTTGGCGCTGCTCCAGGACGGCTACCGCGTCGCGCTGGCCGGGCGCCGCGTGGCGCCGCTGGAGCAGGTGATTGCCGAGTCCGGCGCCGGCGCGCGCGCCCTGGCGGTGCCGACCGACGTGTCCGACCCCGCTTCGGTGCAGGCGCTGTTCGACGCCACCGCCCGGGCCTTCGGCCGGGTCGACGTGCTGTTCAACAACGCCGGCGTGGGCGCGCCGCCCGTGCCGCTGGAAGACCTGACGCTGGCGCAGTGGCAAAACGTGGTGGACATCAACCTCACCGGCATGTTCCTGTGCATCCAGGCGGCGTTTCGCACCATGAAGGCGCAGTCGCCCCGGGGCGGGCGCATCATCAACAACGGCTCGATTTCGGCCACCACGCCACGCCCGAATTCGATTGCCTACACGGCCACCAAGCATGGCGTGTCGGGCCTGACCAAGACCGCGTCACTGGACGGGCGCAAGTACGACATCGCGGTGGGCCAGATCGACATCGGCAACGCAGCCACCGAGATGGCGCAGCGCATGGCGACCGGTATTTTGCAGGCCAATGGCGAGATCGCGGTCGAACCGCTGATGGACGTGAATATCGTCGGGCAGTCGGTGGTCTACATGGCGAGCCTGCCCCTGACGGCCAATGTGATGTTCCACACCGTGATGGCCACCAGGATGCCGTTCGCCGGGCGCGGCTGACCCGTCAACGACTGACGGCTTCGGCCAGGTCCGCAGCCGTCAGGGCACGGTCCTCTGGCCAGTGGTCCGCTGCCAGTCCATGCTGGTACACGGCTTCGCAAGCCGCCGCAAACGCGGGCCGGCCTGCGGCCAGTCGTGCGCCGACCATGCCGGCCAGCACATCACCGGTGCCGGCCGTGGCCAGCCGTGCGTTGCCGGTCGGGTTGATGGCGGCGATCTGCCCGGGAGCGGCGATCACCGTGCCCGACCCCTTGAGGACCACCACGCATTCGAAGCGTTCCACCAGTTGCCGCGCGGCACCCAGCCGGTCGGCCTGCACCTGGGCGGCTTTGATGCCCAGCAGCCGCGCGGCTTCCAGCGGATGCGGGGTCAGCACCGTGCTGGCCTGCGCGCCAGCGCGCCGGGCCCGCGCGCGCAACAGGGTTTGTAGTTGGGTGTCGATCGCTATCGCATTGAGAGCGTCCGCATCGAGCACCGCATGGGCGGCGGTCGATATCACCCTGGGAAGTTCGCGGCGCACGGCGTCCCCGCCGCCGCAGCCGCAGACTACCGTCATGGACTTCAGTTCGAGCGACGCGACTGGGCGCAGCATGAGTTCCGGCTGCTGCATGTCGACCGATGGCGCGGCCGGGTCCAGCAGCGCGACAAAGACCCGCCCCGCGCCGCCGTGCAGCGCACTGGAACCCGCGAGTAGTGCGGCCCCCGTCATGCCGGGCGCGCCGCCGATCACGGCCACATCGCCATAGCTGCCCTTGTGCGTGGCGTGCAAACGCGCTCTGGTCTCGGCTGGAGCTGACAGCATGGCGGCGGGCGTTTCGCCGGCGCTGGCCACGTCCAGATCGTCAAACCAGACCTGGCCTGCGGCGTCGCGCCCCTGGTCGGTGAACAGGCCGGGCTTGAGGGTCAGCAGGCTCAGCGTATGTTGGGCATGAAAATGGCTTGTAGCCCTTATGGATACTTCGGAGTCTGCTACGGGAGCCGTAGCAACCGTGCCCGTGTCGGCATTCAGGCCGGAGGGCACATCCACGGCCAGTACCGTCGCGGCGCTCCAGCGCAGCGCATCGATCCACTGCGCCATGCGGCCCTGCGGTGCGCGAGTCGCGCCGATGCCGAGCAGGGCGTCGATGCACAGGTCCTGTGGCGCCAGGCCCGCTGGCGGCTCTGCGGCGAAGTGCACGCCTGCCTGTCGCGCCTGCGCCAGCGCGGCCAGGCTGTCTGGCGGTGCGCCGGCCTCGTCACCGAGCCAGGTCACCACCGTCTGCTTGCCCCAGCGCTGCAGATGCGCGGCGGCCTCCAGCCCGTCGCCGCCGTTGTTACCCGGGCCGCAGGCGACCCAGACCGTGCGCGCGTGCGGCGCCAGCGCCAGCGCCAGCCGGGCCGTGGCCAGTCCCGCGCGCTGCATCAGCGTGTGCGCCGGCAAGGCGGCCGCGGCCGATTGTTCAAGCCGGCGGGTCGCGGCAATATCGAACAGCGCGTGCGAGCGATCGGAGGTGATGCGAAGCATGTCCTGATTGTGCCCAACGCGGCGATGGGCTGCCCCGAGTCGCTTCCAGCCGTGCGTGTACCACCGCCGGCTTGAGTGTCAGCGCGATAGGCGTTCGATCCCCAGCCCTTCGAGGTCGATTGCAGGAGCCTGGCCCGCGATCAAATCTGCCACAACGCGCGCGCTGCCGCAACTCAGCGCCCAGCCGCTGGAGCCATGGCCGAGGTTCAGCCACAGGCCCGGCACACCACTGGCGCCCAGCGCCGGCGGCCCGTCGGGCAGCATGGGGCGCGCGCCCTTCCATTCCTGCACGCCGTTGGACAATTGGGCCGCGCCGGGAAACCAGTCATGCAGCACCTTGTAGAGAGTCTGCAGCGAGGCGGCGCGCTTGTGGCGTGGCGATCCGCCGATCTCGGCGCTGCCGGCCACGCGCACGCGCTGGCCCAGGCGCGAGATGGCGACCTTGAAGCGCTCGTCCATGACGGCGCTGCGCGGCGCATTGAGCGGCTCGCGAATGTGCGCGCTGATCGAATAGCCATACACGGGTGCCAGGGGAAGCGACAGGCCCAACGGTTTGAGCAGTGCGTTTGATGCCACGCCGGCGCACAGCACGAGCGCGTCGAAACGTCGGCGCTGGGTCTCGCCCGCTATGTAAAGTGAAGCGGGTGGCGATCTGCTGATGCGGGCCACGGTGGTATTGAACTGAAAATCGGCGCCGCGCAGCTGGGCCCCGATCTTGAGCCCCATGGCGAACTGGCGGCAGTTGCCGACCTCGTCCTGAGGCAGGTGGATGGCGCCCGCGAGCGCGGTGTCGGGGTTGAGCGCGGGCTCGATCCGGCGCGCCTGTGCGGCGTCGATCTCCTTGAACACCACGCCGGCGTCGCGCAGCACCTGCAGTCCCGGCTGCACCAGTTGCTGGTCCTTGCCGGAGCGCAGCAGCACCATATAGCCCACGCTGCGGTCGTAGCTCAAAGGCAGTTCAGTGCTGAGCTGGCGCAGCCGTGCGGCGCTGTAAAAGGCCAGGCGCTGCAGCCGCGCGCGATTGGCCAGGTAGGTCTCCAGCTTGCAGGCCCGCCACCACTGCCACATCCAGGACAGCTCGGCGCCGGACAGGGGCCGTCCGATCCGCACCGCCGTGTGACGGCGCAGCAGCGAGCGCAGGACCTTGCCCGGCATGCCCGGCGCGGCCCAGGGCGTGACGTAGCCGGGCGCGACCACACCGGCGTTGGCAAAGCTGGCTTCCTCGGCGGCGGCAGCATGGCGCTCGAACACGGTGACTTCATGGCCGTCGGCGGCCAGCTCATAGGCCGTGGTGACGCCGATGATGCCGGCGCCGATGATCGCGATTTTCATGGAGTGGAGTGGTCGAAAGAGCGGGCTGCGGCCCGCAGGGCAGGTGCCGAGGATATACGACTGGCTTGGCCCTGACGTCAGCCGGCGTTCCGCCGTTGCGGCGCGACGCCGGCCGCGGCCCGTGCCGGGCCATGCGCCGCACAGAAAGCAGGTCATCCGCCCGCTGGCGTGCGGGTTTATGCATAAAAAGCGACTTGAGCCCTTGGTGAATATTCAGTATATGCTATTGATACAGGAGCGATTGTTCGGCCTGCAGCGCAATATTCAGCACGGTATCGTCACGCAGTGCACCGTGCCAGAGCATCAGGCCCACGGGCAGTTCGTCCCGCCCGTGGCAGGGTATCGAGATGGCGCAGCCGTCCAGCATGTTGACCGCGCTGGTATTGCGCAGCAGTAGCGCGTTGACGCGAAAGAACTCGGCATCGCGCGCCGCATCCAGCGCGGCGTCCAGACCCTGGGCCGGGGCCACGTCGGCAATCAATGGGGCGACGATGGGTACGGTGGGCGAGAGCACGGCGTCGAAACCCTGCAGCGCCGTCTCCATGCCCGCGATCCAGCGGCGCCTGGCCTGCATCAGATCGATGTATTCATACGCCTTCATGGCGGCGCCGCGCTGGATTCGGGTCACCACGCGGGGGTCGTATCCGCTTGCCCGGCGCTCCAGCAGGGGCCGGTGCCAGCTGTAGCTTTCCGCCGCGGAGAAGCCGCCAGTGGACTGGATCGCGCCGAGATCGCGCAGGGCGGCCAGCGGGATTTCCTCGATGCGGGCGCCAGCCGCGTAGAGCACCTGCAGCGTGTGCGCAAAGGCGCGCGCCACGGTGGCATCGAGCTCATCGAGCATGCCGGTGGTCACCACCGCCAGACGATAGCTGGCGAGCGGGGCGTTGCTGCGTATCACGCGCCGCGCCGCCAGCACCTGGTGCGCGACGATGGCATCGCGTACCGAACGCGTCATGGCGCAGGCGGTGTCCAGCGTGGTGGACAGGGGCAGGGCGCCCTCGGTGGGGACCAGCCGCGCCGTGTTCTTGAAGCCGACGATGCCGTTCAGTGCCGCCGGGATGCGGATCGAGCCGCCCGTGTCGGACCCCAGGCCAATGAAGGCGGCCCCGGTCGCAACCGACACGGCTGCGCCCGAAGACGAGCCACCGGGGATGCGCGCTGGCGCGCCGGCGCCGCCAGCGGGCTGGTCGAACCGCGCGTCCCATGCCCCGGGGGTGCCGAAATGCGGGTTGATGCCGACACCGGAAAATGCGAATTCGACCATGTTGGTGCGCCCAATGACCACACCGCCGGCCGCCTTCAGCCGTGCCACGGCAGGGCAGTCGGTGAGCGCGGCGGGTGCATCGGCCAGCACTTTGGCTCCGGCGGCCGTGGCTTGTCCCGCGATGTCGAAAAGATCCTTCACCGAGACGCTCAGGCCGGCCAGCGGCTGCGAGGCCTCGATGGCGCCCTGCTGCGCGGCCTTGCGGGCTTGGTCGAACATGGTTTTGAGGAAAGCCCGGTCACATCCGGGCGATCTGGCTGCGGCAATGCAGCGGTCCATCTCAAGGGCTGTGCTGCCGTGTCCGGATGCGATGCGCTGGCGGGTGGTGTGGAGGTCTTCAAGCATGATGTTGAGAGGGTCCGTGTGCTAGAATCGTACGGCTTTGCTGGGTGGCCTTGGGGCTATTTGGCAGAGCAAATCGCAAACCAGTTCGATAAAGGTGTTTGCCGAGCCAGGGTGAAACCTGTACCCGGCAAAAGACATTGTGACTCGCCAAGCCATCCTGTGGGGCGGGCGCGTTGCGATGACGGGCTGGATTTTAGACTTAACCTTTTGGAGTTTTCATTATGTCCATCACCATGCGTGAAATGCTGGAAGCGGGTGTCCATTTCGGCCACCAGACGCGCTTCTGGAACCCGAAGATGGCCCCGTATATCTTCGGCCATCGGAACAAGATTCACATCATCAACCTCGAAAAATCGCTGCCGATGTTCGAGGAAGCAGCCAAGTTCGTGCGCCAGCTCTCCGCCAACCGCGGCACGATCCTGATGGTCGGTACCAAGCGCCAGGCGCGCGAGATCATCGCCACCGAAGCGCAGCGTGCCGGCGTGCCCTATGTCGACCAGCGCTGGCTGGGCGGTATGCTGACCAATTTCAAGACGGTCAAGACCTCCATCAAGCGCCTCAAAGACATGAAGGCCCAGCAGGAAGCCGGGCTGGACGCGATGAGCAAGAAAGAGCAACTCATGTTCGCGCGCGAGATGGAAAAGCTGGAAAAAGACATTGGCGGGATCCAGAACATGACGGCGCTGCCGGACGCGATCTTCGTGATCGACGTGGGCTACCACAAGATCGCCATCGCCGAAGCCAAGAAGCTCGGCATTCCGCTGGTCGGGGTGGTCGACTCCAATCATTCGCCCGTGGGCATCGACTACGTGATTCCCGGCAACGACGACTCCTCCAAGGCCGTCCAGTTGTACGCGCGCGGCATTGCAGACGCCATTCTGGAAGGTCGTGCCAATGTCATGACCGACCTGGTGAAGGCGGTGTCGGCCGAGAGCGGCGATGAATTTGTGGAAGTGAATGAAACGGCGGCCTGAAGCCCCTGCCTCGCGAACCGACGCGGAAAAATGCGGGGCTCGATGGCCCCCTTTTTTTTAGTCGCCTCTGATTGAATTGAACTGAAGTGATGGAGATTGAAATGGTTGCAATTACCGCAAGCCTGGTGGCCGCGCTTCGCGCCAAGACCGACGCACCGATGATGGAGTGCAAGAAGGCGCTGACCGAAGCCGAAGGCAACATGGAAAAAGCCGAGGAGTTGCTGCGCGTCAAGCTCGGCAGCAAGGCGGGCAAGGCCGCTGCCCGTGTCACGGCCGAAGGCGTCGTGACGAGTTTTATCGACGGCGCCACAGGCGCCTTGCTCGAAGTCAATTGCGAGACCGACTTCGTGACCAAGAACGAGAGCTTCCTGGCGCTGAGCAAGGCCGCGGTCGAACTGATCGCCAAAAAGAATCCGGTGGACCTGACTGCTCTGGGTGCTCTGGCTTACAGCCAGGATGGCTTTGGCCCGACACTGGAGGACGTGCGCAAGGGGTTGATCGGCAAGATCGGCGAGAACATGAGCTTTCGCCGCTTCAAGCGCTTTGCCTCCGGTGCCAGACTGGCTTCTTACGTGCATGGCACGCGCATCGGCGTCGTGGTTGAGTTTGAGGGCGATGATGCCGCCGCCAAGGATGTCGCCATGCACGTGGCGGCCATGAAGCCGGTCGCCTTGTCCAGCGCCGACGTGCCCGCGGAGCTGGTGGCGAGGGAGCGCTCGGTCGCAGCAGCCAAGGCGGCTGAGGATGCCGCCACGGCCACCGCGGCAGGCAAGCCTGTGCAATCGGCCGAAATCGTTGCCAAGCGGGTCGAGGGCGGCGTGCAGAAGTTCCTCAAGGAGGTCTCGCTGTACAACCAGCCGTTCGTCAAGAATGACAAGCAGTCGGTCGAGCAGATGCTGAAAGAGCGCGGCACCACGGTCAAGTCGTTCACGCTGTACGTGGTCGGCGAAGGCATCGAGAAGAAGGTGGACGATTTCGCCGCCGAGGTGGCCGCGCAGGTGGCCGCCGCCAAACAGGGCGCCTAGCACTTCCTCTATCCCGAGGCTCGACACTTGCCGGACCCGGCCTCTGCGCTTTCAACCCCGCTAAACTCGCACCAACCCAAGGAGCCTTTACATGTCGGACGCCAAACCAGCCCACAAGCGCATCTTGTTGAAGCTGTCCGGCGAGGCCTTGATGGGGGACGACCTGTTTGGCATCAACCGCGCCACGATCGTGCGCATGGTGGAGGAGATTGCCGAGGTGACCCGCCTGGGTGTCGAGGTCGCCGTGGTGATCGGCGGCGGCAACATTTTTCGTGGCGTGGCCGGTGGTTCGGTCGGCATGGACCGGGCCACGGCCGACTACATGGGCATGCTCGCCACCGTGATGAATGCGCTGGCGCTGGCCGATACCATGAACAAGGCCGGCTTGACCGCGCGTGTGATGTCGGCCATTGCTATCGAGCAGGTGGTCGAGCCCTACGTGCGCCCCAAGGCTCTGCAGTACCTGGAAGAAGGCAAGGTGGTGGTCTTCGCGGCCGGCACGGGCAATCCTTTCTTCACCACTGACACGGCGGCGGCGCTGCGCGGTGCCGAAATTGGTGCCGAGCTGGTGCTCAAGGCGACCAAGGTCGACGGGGTGTACACGGCCGACCCGAAGAAGGATCCGAACGCCACGCGCTACACCAAAATATCGTTCGACGAAGCGATCGCAAAGAATCTGGGCATCCTGGACGCCACGGCGTTTGCGCTGTGCCGCGACCAGAAGTTGCCGATCAATGTGTTCTCCATCTTCAAGCACGGTGCACTCAAGCGGGTGGTGATGGGCGAAGATGAAGGTACGCTGGTGTATGTCTGAGGAGGGAAACATGACCATTGCCGACATCAGGAAGACGACCGAAGCGAAGATGGACCAATCCATTGGTGCATTCAAGAGCAATCTCACCAAGATCCGGACCGGACGCGCCAACCCGGCACTGCTGGACTCGTTGCAGATCGACTATTACGGCACCCCGATGCCCATCAACCAGGTGGCCAATGTGTCGCTGCTCGATTCGCGCACCATCAGCATCCAGCCTTGGGAGAAGGGCATGGGCGCCAAGATCGAGAAGGCGATCCGCGAGAGCGATCTGGGACTCAATCCCTCGTCCATGGGGGACCTGATCCGCGTGCCGATGCCGCTCATGAGCGAAGAACGCCGCAAGGAACTCACCAAGGTGGTCAAGGGCGAGGGCGAAGGCGCCAAGATCGCGGTACGCAGCCTGCGGCGCGATGGCAATGAGGCAGTCAAGAAACTGGTGAAAGACAAACTGGCGTCCGAGGATGACCAAAAGCGCGCCGAAATGGAGATCCAGAAGGTCACCGACCGGCATGTTGCCGAGATCGATCGCCTGGTGGCGGCGAAAGAACAGGACATCATGGCGGTTTAACCGTGTACCCGCGCCAACCCAGACCAGCACCATGAGCCAGATACCGCACCACATCGCCATCGTGATGGACGGCAACGGCCGCTGGGCCACGCGCCGGTTCCTGCCGCGTGTGGCCGGGCACAAGCAGGGTGTGACTGCGTTGAACCGCTGTGTCAGGGCCTGTGCGGTGCGCGGTGTCTCGGTGCTGACGGTATTCGCGTTTTCGTCCGAGAACTGGAATCGCCCGGCCGAAGAAGTGTCGGGGTTGATGGAGTTGCTGGCCATGGCGCTGAGCCGCGAAGTGCCCAAACTCAAGGCTGAGGGTGTGCAGCTGCATTTCGTGGGTGAGCGTGCCGGCCTGTCCGACAAGGTGCGCGCGGGCCTGGCCCAGGCCGAGGCCGTGACGGCACACAACACGCGCCTTGTGCTCAACGTCTGTTTCAACTATGGCGGGCGCTGGGACATTGCGCAGGCCGCGGAACGCCTGGCAAGCCGGGGACAGCCCGTGACGGAGGCCAGTCTCGACCGCGCCATGGCGCTGTCGCACGTACCGGATCCGGACTTGCTGATCCGCACCGGCGGCGAGCAGCGCATCAGCAATTTTTTGCTCTGGCAGGCGGCTTATTCCGAGCTTTATTTCAGCGACTGCCTGTGGCCCGAGTTTGACGAAGCCGAACTCGATGCCGCGATTGCCGCGTTCAACCGGCGGGAACGCCGCTTTGGCAAGACTTCGGCGCAGGTCGCCGGCGCATCGCAGGCGCAGAAGGCGGCCTGAAGAGGCGCCATGCTCAAACAGCGCATCATCACCGCAGTGGTCCTGCTGGCCATCCTGCTGCCGGCCCTGTTCTATCCGTCGCCTCAGCCGTTCTGTGCCATCACCCTGGTGCTGATCGCGGCCGGTGCGTGGGAATGGGGGCGACTCAATGGTTGCGGCAGCGCCATGGCCCTCGTGCCGGGCGCCCTGTGTGTGTTGTTGTGCGTGGGCAGTTGGGCGCTCGGCCTCTTGTCCATGCCGACGCCCTGGCTGTGGCGCGGAGTCGGTGCGGCGTGGGTGCTCGTGGGGGCCTGGTTGCTGCGAGCGGGCGTGCCGGGCTGGCCGCGCATTCCGAGGCCGGTCCGCCTTGTCGGGGGGCTTGCCGCGGTATGGCTGGCCTGGCTCGCGATGGCGCAGGCGCGCGTCATCGGCGTCAATTTCCTGTTGTCCATCCTGCTGCTGGTCTGGGTCGCAGACATCTTTGCGTATTTCGCCGGGCGCGCTTTCGGGACCCGGTTCACAAAAGGCAAACTGGCCCCTGCCATCAGCCCGGGCAAGAGCTGGGAGGGCGTGTGGGGTGGCATGGCCGGGGTGGTCCTGCTGGCCGGCGCCTGGGTTTGGGCTGACGCGGCGTGGCAGGCTCCCGTCGCCAGTTTCTATAGCCGCCTTGCGGACCGGGGCTGGTGGCTGTTGTTGCTCGCGGTGCTGTTCATGGCGGCGATGAGCGTGGTCGGCGATCTGGTCGAGTCGCTCGTCAAGCGCAGCGCCGGTGCCAAGGACAGCAGCGGCCTGTTGCCTGGCCACGGCGGCGTGCTGGACCGGGTGGACGCCTTGCTGCCGACCTTGCCACTGGCCATGATGCTGGTTTCTCGTTGATCGCCATGAAGCAGCGTGTCACTGTCCTCGGCTCGACCGGCTCCATCGGCACCAGCACGCTCGACGTCATGGCGCGCCATCCGGAGCGGTTCGAGGTGTTTGCCCTCAGCGCAGCGACCCGGGTCGAGCTGATGCTGCAGCAATGCGTGCAGTTCAAGCCGCGCTTTGCCGTCATGGCGAGCGTACCGCATGGCCGGGAGCTGGCTCAAAAAATCAAGGCAAATGGGCTCCCTGTCGAGGTACTGTCTGGGCCTGATGCTATTGAACTGATAGCGTGCCACGAATTGGTCGATACCGTCATGGCGGCCATCGTCGGTGCCGCCGGACTGGCCTCGTGCATCGCTGCGGCCAGGGCCGGCAAGCGCCTGCTGCTGGCGAACAAGGAAGCGCTGGTGGTCGGCGGCGACGTCTTCCTGCGGGCCGTGCGGGCGGGCGGCGCAACGCTGCTGCCAATCGACAGCGAGCACTCAGCGATCTTCCAGTCATTGCCCGAAGATCCTGCGAGCTGGCCGCATAGGGTCGAGAAAATCATTCTTACTGCCTCTGGGGGGCCGTTTCGCACGCGCGCTCCGGCCACACTGGCGGGCGTCACGCCTGACGAAGCCTGCGCGCATCCGAACTGGGTCATGGGGCGCAAGATCTCGGTGGATTCGGCCACCATGATGAACAAGGCGCTCGAGGTCATCGAGGCCCGGTATCTGTTCGGCGTACTGCCGCAGCAAATCGAAGTGGTGATTCATCCGCAAAGCGTGATTCACTCCATGGTGCAGTACCGCGATGCCTCGGTCGTGGCGCAATTGGGCACGCCCGACATGCGCGTACCGATCGCGTATGGCCTGGCCTGGCCCGAACGCATCGAGTCGGGTGCGCGCACGCTCGATTTCAGTACCCTGTCGGCCATGAGCTTCGAGTCGTTCGACACAAACGACCATAGGAGTCGCTTTCCAGGCCTGCAACTCGCGTGGGAGGCGCTGCGTGCGCCGCCAGGCACCTGTGCCACGCTGAATGCGGCCAACGAGGTTGCCGTCGCGGCCTTTTTGGACAGACGCATCCGCTTCGATCAGATTCACCACGTCAATCTTGAAACTTTGCAGGCGCTCACCGCCTCCATACCCCGGACGCTGGATGATCTGCTGGCGCTGGATGCGCACGCCCGGGCGGTGGCGCAGGGCGTGGTCGCACGACTGGAGAGATGACATGTTGAAGGGTTGCACATGCTGACCATTGTTGCTTTTCTGGTGGCGCTGGGCCTGTTGATTGCGGTCCACGAATACGGGCATTACCGGGTGGCCGTGGCTTGCGGCGTGAAGGTTGTGCGCTTTTCGATCGGCTTCGGCAAGACGCTGTTTCGCTGGCAACCTGCGCATCAGAAGCGCGGGCAATCGACCGAATTCGTGATCGGTGCCTTCCCGGTGGGCGGCTACGTCAAGATGCTCGACGAGCGCGAAGCTCCGGTGGCGCCGCAGGAGCAGCATCTGGCTTTCAATACGCAGCCACTGCGCGTGCGCGCCGCCATCGTTGCCGCCGGTCCCATTGCCAACCTGCTGCTGGCGGTGCTGCTGTATTCGGCCGTCAGCTGGTACGGCAGCGAGGAGCCCAAGGCCGTGCTGGGCGCTCCCGTGGCGGGCTCCATCGCCGCGCAGGCGGGCTTGCAGGGGGGTGAGTTGGTGCAGCGCGCAGGCTTTGAGGATGGTGCGCTGGAGCCGGTGCGTTCGTTCGAGTCCCTGAACTGGCTGCTGACCCGGGGCGCTCTGGATGGGCGCGACGTGCGCCTGGAGCTGGCGGGCGCCAACGGCGATCCGGACCGGGACGTGTTGCTGCCGCTGAGCCAGCTCGATACGAAAGAAGCGGACGCGCAACTACTGCGCAAGGTCGGCCTGGTGAGGCCATGGACCCGCCCCGTGGTGGGTGACATCATGGCCGGCAGCGCGGCCGAAAAATCTGGCCTGCGCAAGGGCGATGTGGTTGACGCGGTCGGCACCACCCGTATTGTCGACGGGAGCCAGTTGCGCGACGTGATCCGGGCGTCGATTCGGGGCTCGCAGCCTCTCTCGCAGCCGTGGCGCGTCGAGCGCGGCAACAAAACCGTGGTGCTTGACGTGACGCCACAAGTCGTGCAGGAGGGGGCACTTGCTGTTGGAAAAATCGGTGCTTACGTCGGCGCAGCACCTGAATTTGTCACGGTCCGGTATGGGCCGCTCGACGGGTTGTGGCGCGGCGTCACGCGGACGTGGGAAGTGTCGGCGCTGACACTTCGCATGATGGGCAAGATGGTGGTTGGCGAGGCCTCGCTCAAGAATTTGAGCGGGCCACTGACGATTGCCGACTATGCAGGCAAGTCGGCGAGCATGGGGCTCTCGCAGTACCTGATATTCCTGGCTCTCATCAGCGTCAGCCTGGGGGTGCTCAATTTGCTGCCGCTGCCGGTGCTCGATGGCGGACACCTGATGTATTATCTTTGGGAAGGCGTGACGGGTAGGAGCGTGTCGCAGGCGTGGATGGAGCGGTTGCAGCGAGGTGGTGTGGCCGTGCTGCTGCTCATGATGTCGATTGCGCTGTTCAATGACGTTACCCGTATCTTTGGTTAACTACACGCTCGCGTCCTCGGGCGGCGCAGGCATCACCTTCATTCATGAATAACTATTTCAACTGCTTCCGTGTGCGCACCGTTTCGGCGGCGGCAATCCTCGCGTTTGCCGCCACGGCCGCCTGTGCGGTAGAGCCATTTACGGTGCGTGACATCCGGATCGAAGGCTTGCAGCGAGTCGAGCCGGGCACCATCTTCGCGTCCTTGCCACTTCATGTGGGTGACACCTATACCGACGAAAAGGGATCGGCCGCTATCCGCGCGCTGTTTGCGTTGGGCCTGTTCAAGGACGTGCGGCTGGAGACCAGCGGCGATGTGCTGATCGTGATTGTCGAAGAACGCCCCACCATCGCCGATGTTGAATTCGTCGGATCCAAGGAATTCGACAGCAAGGCCCTGAAGAAGGCCATGAGCGACATCGGTCTGACGGAAGGCCGCCCATTCGACAAGGCACTGGCCGATCGCGCCGAGCAGGAACTCAAGCGGCAATACATCAACAAGAGTCTGTATGGCGCCCAGGTTGTGACGACGGTGACGCCGATCGAGCGCAATCGCGTCAATTTGACCTTCTCGATTACCGAGGGGCAGCCGGCCAAGATCAAGGACATCAACATTGTCGGCAACAAGGCGTTCAGCCAGTCGACGCTGCGCGACCTGTTCGACCTCAACACCGGCGGCTGGCTGAGCTGGTATACGAAGGCGGACCGCTATTCCCGCGCCAAGCTCAATGCCGATATCGAGACCCTGCGCTCGTATTACCTCGCGCGAGGCTACCTGGAGTTCAAGGTCGACTCCACGCAAGTAGCCATCTCTCCCGACAAACAGGCGATTTCCATCACTATCAATGTGACCGAGGGTGAGCGGTATGTGGTGACCGGCATCAAGCTGGAGGGCAATTACCTGGGCAAGGAAGACGAGTTCAAGTCCCTGATCACGATCAAGCCTGGACAAGCCTACAACGCCGACGAGGTGGCGGCAACCACCAAGGCGTTTACAGATCTCTTTGCGACTTTCGGGTTTGCCTTTGCCCGCGTGGACGCCCGTCCGCAGATAGATCGTGCCAACGGTCGTGTTGCGTTCACCCTGGTCGCCGATCCGTCTCGCCGCGTTTATGTGCGCCGCATCAATATCAGCGGCAACGACCGTACGCGCGATGAAGTCATTCGCCGCGAGTTTCGCCAGTTCGAGTCTTCCTGGTACGACGGCGACAAAATCAAATTATCTCGCGACCGCGTGGATCGGCTGGGCTTTTTTACCGAAGTGAATGTTGAAACGCAGGATGTGCCGGGATCTCCCGACCAGGTCGACCTGAACATCACCGTCAAGGAAAAGCCGACGGGCAGCCTGACAGTGGGTGCCGGCTACGGTAGCGCCGACAAGTTGTCGCTGTCTTTCGGTATCAATCAGGAAAATGCGTTTGGCTCGGGAAATTCACTGGGCCTGCAGGTCAACACCAGCAAGTACAACCAAGTGATCGTCGTCAGCACCACGGATCCCTACTTCACGAAGGACGGGGTGTCGCGCACCATCGACCTGTACCACCGCGCTACCAAGCCGTACCAGGACCAGGGCGGGAATTACGAACTCGTGACCGAAGGCGCCAGCGTTCGTTTTGGTGTGCCCTTCAGCGAAACAGACCGGGTTTACTTCGGCATCGGCGCCGAGCGAACCACGATCAAGCCCGGCACCAGCATCCCTGCTTCGTATTTGGTCTATGCCAATGAGTTCGGAAACTCCAGCATGCTGTTTCCACTGACGATCGGATGGTCGCGGGACAGTCGCGACAGTGCGCTGGTGCCCACCGATGGCCGGCTGCAGCGGTTCAACTCCGAGTGGGGAGTTGGTGGCGCCGCCCGCTATCTGAAAGCGGATTACCAGTACCAGCAATATGTGCCTCTCAACAAGCAGTTCTCGCTCGCCTTCAATGGCGAGCTGGGCTTGGGCAAGGGCTTGGGCGGCCCGTTCCCCGTGTTCAAGAACTTTTACGGAGGGGGCCTGGGGTCGGTGCGCGGCTTCGATCAAGGGACCTTGGGCCCTCGGGACGTAACAGGGTTTGTCATCGGTGGAACGAAGAAGGTCACGCTCAGCGCGGAATTGAATGCGCCTTTCCCAGGCACCGGCAACGACCGCACGCTGCGCATGTTCGCGTTCGTGGACGCAGGAAATATCTATGGCGAGGATGAACCCATCCGCGCCGGTGAACTCCGGGCTTCGGTTGGTGTAGGGTTGAGTTGGATCTCGCCCGTTGGGCCGTTGCGCTTCGCGTTTGCACAACCGATACGCAAGTTCGCTGGCGATAGAATCCAGAAGTTGCAATTCCAGATTGGTACCTCCTTCTAATGAAAAACTTCTCGCGTCAATGCTGGCTGGGCCTGGCGCTCAGCCTGTTCATGTTTTCCGCGAACGCGCAGGCCTTTCGCATAGGCTATGTCAACACGGATCGCATCTTCAAGGAAGCAAACGCGGCCAAGGCGGCGCAAGCCAAGCTTGAGCGGGAGTTTGCGAAGCGTCAAAAGGACCTGGTGGATCAGGGCAACACGATCAAAGCTGCGTCCGATCAACTCGAACGCGAAGGGCCGACCCTGCCGAACAGCCAGTTGATTGCGCGTCAGCAGCAATTGCAAGACCAGGATCGTGACTTCCAGCGCAAGCGCCGCGAGTTCCAGGAGGATCTGAATTCGCGCAAGAACGAGGAGCTTCAGCAGCTTCTGGACCGTGCCAACCAGGTGGTCAAGCAAATTGCGGTGACCGAAAAATACGATGTGATCCTGCAGCAGGCCGTTTACATCAATCCCAAGCTTGATATCACCGATGAGGTGATCAAGGCGCTGAATGCGGCCCCGGCCAAATAAGCCACGCCGAGGCTGACCAAGTGTGGCGCTGCGTCTAGGTTCTATCGTCGAATCTCTCGGTGGCGAGCTGCATGGCAATCCCGACGTGCAAATTGAAGACATCGCCCCGCTGGAGTCGGCATCCGCCACCAGCCTGAGCTTTCTCAGCAATCCCAAATATCGTCCGCAGCTGGCTGCATCAGCGGCGGCCTGCGTCATCGTCGGCCCTGCCATGCAGGAGGCTGCCCTGGCACGCGGCGCGTGCATCGTGGCGGCGCAACCTTACCTGTATTTTGCGAAAGTCACGCAGCTCTGGAAAAAGCAGCATGCGCCAGTGGGCGGCTCGGGCATCCATCCCAGTGCTGTCATCGATCCGGCGGCGTTCGTTGATCCGACAGCCTCCATCGGCGCCTTGTGCGTGGTCGAGCGTGGCGCGCGCATTGGTGCGGGCACGGTGCTCAAGTCACGCGTCACGGTAGGAGAGAACTGCATCGTTGGTGCGCGCTGCATCCTGCACCCGGGCGTGGTGCTGGGGGCGGACGGGTTCGGCTTTGCGCCGCACGACGGCACCTGGGTGAAGATCGAGCAGTTGGGCGCCGTGCGCATCGGCGACGATGTCGAGATTGGGGCCAACACCTGCATTGACCGGGGGGCGTTGCAGGACACGGTGATCGAGGACGGCGTCAAGCTCGACAACCTGATCCAGATCGGACACAACGTACACATCGGCAAGCATACGGCCATGGCTGGCTGCGTCGGCGTGGCGGGCAGCACGGTGATCGGCGCGCGTTGCACGTTTGGCGGCGCGGCCATGGTGCTGGGGCATCTGACCATTGCCGATGATGTGCATATTTCCTCGGCATCGATGGTGAGCCGCTCCATCCTCAAGCCCGGCCATTACACTGGCTTCTTCCCCATCGACGACAATGCGGTCTGGGAGAAAAATGCCGCAACACTCAAGCAGCTCTACAGTCTGCGCGATCGCCTGAAGGCGCTGGAGAAGAAAATAAAACCATGATGGATATTCATCAAGTCCTCAAGCACCTGCCGCACCGTTATCCATTTGTGCTGGTGGATCGGGTTCTCGAACTCGAAAAGGGCAAGCGCATCAAGGCGCTCAAAAACGTCAGCATCAACGAGCCGTATTTCGTCGGTCACTTTCCGCACCGGCCGGTGATGCCGGGTGTGCTGATGCTCGAATCGATGGCGCAGACTGCGGCCATCATGGCCTTTGACATGATGGGCGTGCTGCCCGACGACAAAACCGTATTTTATTTTGCGGGTGTCGACGGCGCCCGCTTCAAGCGGCCGGTGGAGCCGGGCGACCAGCTCATCCTGGATGTCGAGATCGACCGCACGCGCGGGGGAATCTACAAATTCAACGCACGGGCACTGGTTGCCGACGAACTGGCCGCGGAAGCTGTTCTGATGTGCACCATGCGCACGATTACCTGAAGGCTGCGCGCGGTGGCGACGATTCACCCAACAGCGTTGGTGGATACTGGCGCGGAACTCGACAGTTCGGTCACGGTAGGCCCCTACACGCTGATCGGACCGCACGTGAGGGTGGGTGCGGGCACGGTCATTGGCGCGCACTGCGTGATCGAGGGCCACACCCGCATCGGCCGGGACAATCGCATTTTCCAGTTCAATTCGCTGGGTGCCATTCCGCAGGACAAGAAGTACACCGGTGAGCCGTGCGAGCTCTTGATCGGCGATCGCAACACGATTCGCGAGTTTTGTACCTTCAACATCGGCACGGCGCAGGACACCGCGGCAACGCGCGTGGGCAGCGACAACTGGATCATGGCCTACGTGCACATCGCCCATGACTGTCAGGTCGGCAGCCAGGTCATTCTGGCGAACAACGCGACGCTGGCCGGGCATGTGCATCTGGGCGACTGGGTGTTCATTGGCGGCCTCACGGGCGTACACCAGTTCGTCAAGATCGGCGCGCATGCCATGGCCGGCTTTGCCAGTGCGGTGTCGCAGGACGTGCCGCCGTTCATGACGGTCGATGGCAATCCGCTGGCGGTGCGCGGATTCAACATTGTGGGTCTGCGCCGGCGCGGCTTCGGCCCCGAGCGACTGGCCGCGGTCAAACAGATGCATCGGCTTTTGTACCGTTCGGGCAAGACGTTCGAGCAGGCACGCGTTGACATCGCCGCGCTGGCCGCCACGATACCGCGAGCGGCCGGTGATATTGCGATCATGACCGAGTTCCTCTCGCAAGCCACGCGCGGCATCGTGCGCTAGGGGCCAGCCATGCAAGCGGGTGATATGGCGCCGCGGATTGCGATGGTGGCCGGGGAGACTTCGGGGGACCTGCTGGCAGCGCTGTTGCTCGATGGCTTGCGCAAGCGCTGGCCGCCACTGAGGGCGGTTGGCATCGGAGGGCCTGAGATGGCCAAACGGGGTTTCGAGGCGTGGTGGTCCAGTGAGGCCCTGGCCGTGCGCGGCTACGTCGAAGTACTGCGCCACTACCGGGGCATCCTGCGCATTCGCAACGAACTGAAGGCCCGGCTGCTGCGCGAGCGCCCGCCGATGTTCATCGGGATCGATGCGCCCGACTTCAATCTCGACCTCGAAGCGGCACTCAAGACACAGGGCATCAAGACCGTGCATTTCATCTGCCCCTCGATCTGGGCCTGGCGCGCCGACCGGGTCGAAAAGCTGCAGCGCAGCGTGGACCATGTGCTGTGCATTTTCCCGTTCGAGCCGGCGCTGCTGGCTCGCCACGGCATCGCCGCCACCTATGTAGGGCACCCGCTGGCCAGCGTGATTCCCATGCAGCCGGATCGACAAGCCGCGCGCTCGAAGCTGGGTCTGGGCCCCGAGGATCAGGTCGTGGCCATATTGCCGGGTAGCCGCCAATCCGAGGTTCAGTATCTTGCTTCCAGGTTCTTTGAGGCTGCAGCCCTTATCAG
>SCRR01000200.1 GCA_004322085.1 Burkholderiaceae bacterium | reverse complement strand
GCCGTTCGACATCAAGATCATGAACCTGACTGCCTCGGTCCTGTTCCTGATCTGTGGCGCGCTGGTGCTCGCGGCAGCGGCCTGGTGGGCACTGCGCAACCCGGTTTTCGCGATAGCGCGGATCACGGTGCAGGGGGACCTGGTTCACAACAACGTGGTGACCTTGCGCGCCAACGTCACATCCCGCCTCAGCGGCAATTTCTTCACGGTGGATCTGGCGCGCACGCGCCGCGCCTTCGAGGCCGTGCCCTGGGTGCGCCGCGCCGTGGTGCGGCGCGTTTTCCCGAATCGGCTGCAGGTGGTGTTGCAAGAGCAGCAGCCCGTGGCGTACTGGGGCGCCGACAGCGACTCGACCTTGCTCAACAGCTTCGGCGAGGTTTTTGAGGCCAACACCGATGACCTCGACACGGACGACCTGCCGCACCTGAGCGGCCCCGCCGATCAGGCGGCGGATGTGCTGGCGATGTACCAGACGCTCGCGCCGCTGTTCGCACCGCTCGATGCCCGGCTGGAGCAGCTGGGCCTGTCGGCGCACGGCGGCTGGCGCGGACAACTCGACAGCGGCGCCGTGATCGAGCTCGGCCACGGCACCCCGGAAGTACTGACAGCGCGCGTGCAGCGCTTTGTGCACACGCTTACGCAGGTGACCTCGCGCTACGGGCGCACGGCGGCGGCCGTGGAATCGGCGGACCTGCGCCACCCCGATGGTTATGCCCTCAAGCTCTCTGGTGTGACCACGGTCAGCCCGGATCCCAAGAAAAAATAGCGGCAAGGAAAAACGGACCTCATATGGCAAAAGAATACAAGGACCTGGTCGTCGGACTGGACATCGGAACCGCCAAAGTCATGGTGGTGGTGGCCGAAGTGCTGACGGGTGGCGAGCTCAAGCTTGCGGGGCTCGGCATTGCGCACAGCAACGGCCTCAAGCGCGGCGTGGTCGTGAACATCGATGCCACGGTGGCGAGCATTCAGCAGGCCCTGCGCGAGGCCGAGTTGATGGCCGATTGCAAGATCACGCGGGTCTACACCGGCATCACCGGCAGCCATATCCGTGGCATGAATTCCAGCGGCATGGTGGCGGTGAAGGACAAGGAAGTCACGCCGGCCGACGTGGCGCGCGTGATGGAAACCGCCAAGGCCATCAACATCTCCAGCGACCAGCGCCTGCTGCTGGTGGAGCCGCAGGAGTTTGTGATCGACGGGCAGGAGGTCAAGGAACCCATCGGCATGAGCGGCATCCGGCTCGAGGCCAAGATCCATATCGTGACCGGGGCGCAGAGCGCGGCCGAAAACATCATCAAGTGCGTGCGCCGCTGCGGCCTCGACGTGGACCAGTTGATGCTCAATGCGCTCGCCTCCAGCCAGGCCGTGCTGACCGAGGACGAGCGTGAACTCGGGGTCGCGTTGGTCGATATCGGCGCGGGTACCACCGACGTGGCGATCTTCACGAACGGCGCGATCCGCCACACCGCGGTCATTCCGATCGCCGGCGACCTCATCACCAGCGATATCGCGATGGCGCTGCGCACGCCGACCAAGGACGCCGAGGACATCAAGGTCGAGAGTGGTTATGCCAAGCAGTTGCTCGCTGATCCGGACACCCAGGTCGAGGTACCTGGCCTGGGCGATCGCGGCCCGCGCATGCTGAGCCGCCAGGCCCTGGCCGGCGTGATCGAACCGCGCGTCGAGGAAATCTTCTCGCTGGTGCAGCAGGTGGTGCGCGAGTCAGGCTTCGAGGAGGTGTTGTCCTCGGGCATTGTGCTGACGGGCGGCAGTTGCGTCATGCCCGGCATGGTCGAGCTGGGCGAGGACATTTTTCTCAAGCCCGTGCGCCGCGGCAACCCCAAATATGCCAGTGCGCTGGCCGACATGGTCGCGCAGCCGCGCGCCGCCACCGTCATGGGCCTGATGGAAGAGGCCCGGCTGGCGCGTTTGCGCGGCTTCAAGGTGGCGCAGAAAAACGGCTCCATGAAGACGGCCTTCGGGCGCTTCAAGGACTTCATCGTGGGGAATTTCTGACCATGCAAAAGCTCTTCCCTCTGGCCCGGGGTCGCCCACGATGGCGATGGCGACGCACCGGCCCGCCCTCATGAATGAATCGGCAAGTCATTACAACTATTTTTGGCAACTGCAGCGTATCTTGATATTTAGGAGAAACACATGAGCATCGAAATGATTGAGGTGGAAGAGTTCAACCTGGGCACGCAGATCAAGGTGATCGGTGTTGGCGGCGGTGGCGGCAATGCGGTCGACCACATGGTCCTGCGCAATGTGCAGGGCGTCGAGTTCATTTGCGCCAATACCGATGCGCAAGCGCTGAGCCGCTCGGTCGTGCACAAGACCATCCAGCTCGGTCAGACCGGCCTGGGTGCGGGCAGCAAACCGGAGAAGGGGCGCGAGGCGGCGGAGGCCGCGCTGGACGAAATCCGTGCGGCCATCGACGGCGCCCACATGCTGTTCATCACGGCCGGCATGGGCGGGGGTACCGGCACCGGCGCGGCGCCGGTGATCGCACGCGTGGCCAAGGAGATGGGCATCCTCACCGTCGGCGTGGTGACCAAGCCGTTCGACTTCGAGGGCGGACGGCGCATGACCAACGCGGACCAGGGCCTGGCGGAGTTGGAGGCCAATGTCGATTCGCTGATCGTGGTGCTGAACGAGAAGTTGCTGGAGGTGCTGGGCGA
>SCRR01000199.1 GCA_004322085.1 Burkholderiaceae bacterium | reverse complement strand
CGCGCACACGCCGGTCGGGTGGAACAGCGTGTAGTTCAGGTGCGTGGGGGTCGGGTAGGTGTGGCCATCGACGCGCGTGCACATCTCGGCGAAGTAGTAGAAGTTGTCGGCCGCGCGCGGGATCAGTGCCTTGCCGGTCTGTGCAATGACCTGGCCGCAATCGTTGGTTTCCAGCTGCGCGATCTCGGGTACGTGCGCGGCGATCAGGTCACCGAGCCTGCGCACCAGCCGGGCGCGTTCGGGCGCTGGCATGCCGGCCCATTTCGGGAAGGCTGCTTTGGCCGCAGCCACGGCCGCGTTCACTTCGGCCGCGCCGCCCGCCGCTACCTCCGCCAGCACCTCCTGCGTGGCCGGGTTCACGGTTTTGAAATAGTCCTTGCCGGTCACCGGCCGGCCGTTGATCAGATGCTCGACTCTCATGCGGGTCCTTGTTCGATGGTGTTCATCAAGGCGCCAATGCCTTCGATTTCGGTATTGATGACGTCGCCGGGCCGGCAATCCACCACACCATCAGGCGTGCCGGTCAGGATCAGGTCACCCGGCTGTAGCGTCATGAAGCTGCTGAAGTATTCGATCAGGAAGGGCACGTCGAAGATCATGTCGCGCGTGTTGCCCGACTGCGTGACCTTGCCGTTCACCGTGGTCTGCAGCGCCAGCGCCATTGGATCGGGCACGTCGGCCGCATCGACGAGCCAGGGGCCCAGCGGCGTGCAGGTGTCACGGTTCTTCACGCGCAGGTTCGGGCGATACCAGTTCTCCAGGTAGTCGCGAATCGCATAGTCGTTGGCGACCGTGTAGCCGGCGATGAAGTCGTAGGCGTCGTCGCGCCGCACTTTCCTGGCGGTGCGGCCGACCACTACCGTGAGTTCGCACTCGTAGTGCATGAACTGCACGCCGGCCGGGCGGCGCGTGAGGCAGCGGTGGCCGGTCAAGGTGCCCTCGCCCTTGAGAAAAACCAGCGGCTCCTCTGGCGCCTTGAAGGCCAGTTCCTTCGCGTGATCCGCGTAGTTCAGGCCGAGCGCGAAGATGGTGCGTGGGCGCGGCGTGGGCGCCAGCGGCGTTAGCCAGGTGAGCTGGCCCTGCGGAACGACGCGGCCGTCGTCAAGCCGCACGGCCGCGTCGGGCTGGCCGCCGAATTCGTGACTTGTGCCGCGCTGTTCGCGGCCGTCGCAGATGACGCGTGCGTGCTTCATGCGGCCTCCTGCACCAAGGTGTTGCATAGGGTCTCGAAGCGTGGCGCCGAGATCTCGATGCGGTCACCCGCGCGCGCCAGCGGCCGGCCCGCATCGCAACCCAGCATCAGGACGTCACCGCGGCGCAGCGTCATGAAGCCGCTTACATCGGCCAGCAGCTGCGCCGCATTGCGCACCAGATTGGCAAAGTCCACCGACTGCCTGAGTACCCCGTTGACGTGCACGGCCAGGGTGAAGTGCGCCGGGTCGCCGGTCCCCTGCGCGGCCACGCAGGCCGGGCCTACGCCCAGAAAGCCGTCGAGGCACTTGTATTTGACCGGCGGCCGGTAGAAGCTCGTGTGCGGAACCGACAGGTCGTTCATCAGCACATAACCCGCTACGTATTCGAGCGCATCACCGGCTCGTATCGCGCAGGCGTCCTGCCCCATGACCATGGCCATCGTGGCACCGATCTCGACCTGCGGCACGTTCGCCGGCACCACGATGGAGGCACCCTGCGCGCTCCAGGTGTTCGCGGGCTTGATATACAGGATCGGGGCCTTGGGCGGCGCCTTGTAGGGCGGCTCGTTCATCTGGGGCGCCAGCGCCTGCAGGTCACCCCGAAAGTTCAGCAGCACGCCATATACCGTGCCGCCTGGCATGAAAGGGGTCATGAGGTTCATGGCTGCTCCAGTTCAATCACGGTATCGAGCAGCGCGTACAGCTGCGCCAGTTTCTGTTTCCCCAGGGATTTTTCCATCGATGCGTAGTGCGTTTCGATCGTCTGCGACAGCTTGCTCACCAGTCTCAAACCCTTTGCTGTGGCTTCGACCACGGTGCGGCGCTGGTCATCAGGGTCGCGTTCGCGCCGGATCAGTCCGTCGCGCTCCATGCGCGACAGCACGCCGGTCAGGCTGGGACCGAGGATGAAGGCCTCGCGCGCCACGCGCCCGGTGTCCACCACGCCGTGCTCGCCCAGCACGCGCAGCACGCGCCACTGCTGGTCGCTCAGGGCATGCGCGCGCAGGCTCGGGCGCGTGTGCGCCATGACGGACTCGCGCGCCTGCAACAGCAGCCGGGGCAGATTGCGGTGGACGAAGGGCGTGTTCATGGCGGAAGAAATTTATTTAATATATTAAATGATTTCAAAATTTGCGCAAGTAAAACTCGCCCACAAGAAACCCGGGTAAACCCGCGCTGTCTGTCTGTACAGTTATATTCGCGACATGGCCAAAGACAAAACCGTTTACACCTGCAACGAGTGCGGCGGAACGACCCCCAAGTGGCTAGGCAAATGCCCGCACTGCAACGCCTGGAACACGCTGATCGAATCGGTGGCCGAGAGCGCGCTGCCAGCCAAAAACCGGTTTGCCTCGCTGGCCAAAACCGCCGAGGTCGCCACCCTGGGCGACATCGACGCCGTCGACATGGCCCGCACGCCCACTGGCCACGAGGAACTGGACCGCGTGCTCGGTGGCGGCATGGTCGAGGGCGGCGTGGTGCTGATCGGCGGCGACCCGGGCATCGGCAAATCCACGCTGTTGCTGCAAGCGCTCGATTCGTTGCAGCGCGGCGGACAAAATACCCTGTACGTGACGGGCGAGGAGAGCGGCGCCCAAGTGGCGCTGCGCTCGCGCCGCCTCGGTCTGGGGCACTCGCAGGTGAAGGTACTGGCCGAGACCCAGCTGGAGCGCATTCTGGCCACGCTGGAGGCCACGCAACCCGACATCGCGGTGATCGACTCGATCCAGACCGTGTATTCGGAGCAGCTCACTTCGGCGCCCGGCTCGGTGGCGCAGGTGCGCGAATGCGCGGCGCACCTCACGCGCGCCGCCAAGGCTTCGGGCGTTGGTATCGTGCTGGTCGGCCATGTCACCAAGGAAGGTGCGCTGGCCGGGCCACGTGTGCTCGAACACATGGTCGATACCGTGCTGTATTTCGAGGGCGACACGCACAGCAGCTTTCGCCTGGTGCGCGCCATCAAGAACCGCTTCGGCGCGGTCAACGAGATCGGCGTGTTTGCCATGACCGAAAAAGGCCTCAAGGGCGTGTCGAACCCGAGCGCCATTTTTCTCTCGCAGCACAGCGAGCCGGTGCCCGGCAGCTGCGTCATGGTTACGCTGGAGGGCACGCGCCCGATGCTGGTGGAACTCCAGGCACTGGTGGACAGCGGCGGCCCGAGCCCGCGCCGCCTGTCGGTAGGGCTGGACCGGGATCGGCTCGCCATGCTGCTGGCCGTGCTGCACCGCCACGCCGGGGTGGCCTGCATGGACCAGGATGTGTTCGTCAACGCGGTGGGCGGCGTGCGCATCGGCGAGCCGGCCGCCGATCTGGCCGTGCTGCTGGCCATCACATCGAGCCTGCGCGGCAAGCCGCTGCCCAAGGGCTTCATCGCGTTCGGCGAGGTTGGCTTGGCCGGTGAGGTGCGCCCCGCGCCGCGCGGCCAGGAACGGCTGCGCGAGGCGGCCAAGCTGGGCTTCAGCGTGGCGGTGGTGCCCCGGGCGAATGCGCCGAAGAGAGGGGCGAAAGACTTTGAAGGGCTGACCATTCACGCGGTGGAGCGCATCGAACAGGCCATCGACGTGACACGCAGCCTGCAGGCCTGAGCAAGCGCTCTGCATAAGCACTTGCCACACCGTCGGGCGGGCTGGAAGCCTGAGAAAATGGGGCCATGAA
>SCRR01000198.1 GCA_004322085.1 Burkholderiaceae bacterium | reverse complement strand
GCGGCCTGCTGGGCCTGTCGCGCGAGCGCATGAGCCGGGTCGACACCGCCTGGCTGCGCATGGACTCGCCCAGCAACCTGATGATGATCGTGGGCATCTGGGTGCTGCACCCCGGCATCAGCTACGAGGCGCTGTGCGAGCGGGTGCAGGAGCGGCTGCTGAAGTACCCGCGCTTCGCCCAGCGCGTGGTCGAGGACGCGACCGGGGCGAGCTGGGTGGTCGACCGCGATTTCGACATCGCCCACCATGTCGTGCTCGAAAAGCTCGCGAAAAAGCCCAGGGGCCGCGAGCAGGAAGCGCTGCAGGACCGGGTCGCCGAACTCACCATGCAGCCGCTCGACCGCAAGCACCCGCTGTGGCAGTTTCATCTGGTGCCGCACTACCAGGGGGGCTCGGCCCTGGTGCTGCGCATTCACCATTGCATCGCCGACGGCATTGCGCTGATCTCGGTGACCCAGTCGCTGGTCGATGACGGCGCCGCGCCTCCCGAGCACCGGGCCAGGGCCGCCCAGCGCGCTGGCCTTGGGGGCGCCGAGGACTGGCTGGCCGACAGCCTGATCAAGCCGCTGACCGGCCTGGCGGTGCGGGCGCTGAGCCGCGCCGGCGAGGGCGCCGCCCGCTCGCTGGCGATGCTGCGCGAGCCGCAAAAGGGGCTGAGCGAAACGCTGGACATGGCCAAAATCGCCTATCAGGTGACCACCGACCTGGCCGCGCTGGCGCTCATGCCCGACGACTCCAAAACCCGGCTCAAGGGCCAGCCCGGCAGCGCCAAGCGCGTGGCCTGGTGCCAGCCGATTCCGCTCGAAGAAGTCAAGGCTGTGGGCCGCGCACTCAACTGCTCGATCAATGATGTGCTGCTGAGCTGCGTGGCGGGCGCCATCGGCGAATACCTCAAGGGCAAGGGCGATGAAGTCAGCGGCCAGGAGATTCGTGCCATGGTGCCGGTCAATCTACGCCCCATCGAGCAGGCCTACCAGCTGGGCAATCGTTTCGGCCTGGCGCCGCTGGTGTTGCCCATCGGCGTGGAGAACCCGATCGAGCGCGTCTACGAGGTGCGCCGGCGCATGGGCCAGATAAAGGGCAGCTACCAGCCGCTGCTGGCGTTCGGCCTGCTGGCGGTCGCGGGGCTGCTCGTCAAGCCGGCGCAGGACGCCCTGCTCAGCCTGTTCGGCAAGAAGACCACGGCGGTCATGACCAATGTGCCCGGCCCGAAAGACAAGCTCAAATTCTGCGGCGCGACCATCGAGCAGAACATGTTCTGGGTGCCGCAATCCGGTACGGTCGGGCTCGGCGTGTCGATCCTGAGCTATGGCGGCGGCGTGCAGTTTGGCGTCATCACCGACTCCACCCTGTGCCCCGATCCACAGGCCATCATCGACGCGTTCGAGCCCGAGTTTGCCAAGCTCGCTATCGTGACGCTGATGCTGCCTTGGGAGGAGTGACGCAGCGAGGGGCGAGGGCCCCTCAATCCTCCAGTTCCGCCTTCGCCATCTCCACATCCAGCCGCTCCATCGCATCCATCGGCTTGCTCGCGGCGGCCTGCTCGTAGAGCCTGGTGGCTTCCTTCATCTTCTTGTCGCCCTCCAGCATGACCAGGCCGTTGGCGTACTCGATCATCGCAATGGCCGAGCCCGGGTTCAGCTTGAGCGCCTGCTGGAACAGCTTCAGGCCGGTGTCTCTTTTGGCGCCATAGGTCATGCCGCCAATCAGCGCACCCACCTTGTCGATCACCTCGGCGTGGAACGAGGCCAATGCGATATGGGCGTCAGCGTGTTTGGGCTGCAGCTTGATGGTTTGCTCCAGCGCCGCCTTCACCTTGCCGCCCAACCCCTGCGCCAGTGCCTTGGCTACGCTGATGCCCTGGCTGTAGCGGCCCAGCGCGTAGGCCTGCCAGTACCACGCGTTGGCGTTCTTGGGCTCCGCTGCCGCCAGCGTTTCGGCCCGCGCGGCGGCTTCCATAAACAGATCGAGCCTGGCTTTCTCTTTTTTCTCCAGGTAGTTGGCATAGATGCAGGTGGCCTTGTTGGCCACGGTGATGCCGGCGCTGTGCCCCGCCTGCGCGGCCTTCAGGCCCGCCTCGGCCGCCTTCTGGAACTCGCCGTTGTGGAACAGGGCCCAGGCGGCGAGCACCGTGGCGTCGGTGGGCAATGGCTCGCCGTCGCCGGCGTGCAGCCGCGCCCATTGCTTCTTGACGCTGGCAGCATCGAATTCATAGTCGCCCGCATGGGGGAAAGCAGTCCATTTGGCCATCATCATCTCCTTGTCAATTGTGGTTCTTGCCATAGGCTCCGACCAGGCCCAGCAGGTGCATGCGCTGCCCGGGCTCCAGATAGGGGACCAGCAAATTCAGCACGTGATGCGCGCCGCGCAGCAACGCCAGCTGCGCGTGCTCGGGCTCCAGCGCCTTGCGCGGGTCGCGCACGTATTCATAGCTCAGCCAGTAGGTCAGCACCACGACCATGCTGGTGGCCGTGGCCTCGACCTCGCGCGAGTCGATGCTGACCACGCCGGTGCGGCTCATGCTGTCCAGCATGGTGGTGACGGCTTGGGTCTTGTTTTTCAGCACCCACTGGAAGTGCGTCTCCAGACGGCGGTTCTTGGAGAGCAGGTCGTTCAGGTCGCGATATAAAAAGCGGTACTGCCAGATCAGCTCGAACAGCGTGTGCATGAAGAACCAGGCGTCCTCCACGTCGCGCACGCCGTCGCTCGCGCCCAGCAACTCGCCCAGCGCGCGCTCGTAGCGGTCGAACAACGAGTTGATCAGCTCGTCCTTGGCCGGATAGTGGTAGTAAAGGTTGCCGGGGCTGATGCCCAGCTCGGCCGAGATCAGTGTGGTCGAGACATTGGGTTCGCCAAACCGGTTGAACAGTTCGAGCGTGACCTCCAGAATGCGTTCTGCCGTGCGGCGCGGCGCCTTTTTCGCCATGAATGTCTACCCTTCCTGTTCGTGCAAATCTACCTTGGTACCGCCGGGGCGATGCTGATGCAGATCATGAACAGCCAGTGTAGGGCGCCGCCGGGTACGAAATTGCTGCAGTGCGGCAATACGAGCGGACATGAAAAAGGGCGCCGGGGGCGCCCTTTGCACAAACTCCCCGGAGGCCCCGGGGACAAGCTGCCTGCCGCCACTCAGCGCGCCGCAGTGCGCGACGTGGTGCGTTTGGCGGCGGGCTTGGCGCTGCGTTCGGCAGGGACCTTCGACGCGGCGCTCTTGCGCGAGAGCTTTTGCACGTTCTCGCCCAGTTCGTCGATGCGTGCGGTCAAGGTGGCGATGTCCTTGGCAGACGGCACGCCCAGTGCGTTCAGGGCTTTGGCCACGCGGTCTTCAAAGATGTTTTCCAGCTTGTCCCACCGTCCCGTGGCCCTGGCAGAAATATCGTTGGCCAGCGTCGTCATGCGATTCGTCGCTTCGGCAATTTTTTCTTCGGCCGCAGATTGCGTCTTGCGCTGGATGCTCAATCCTTCCTTGACGAGGGTCTCGAACACCTTGCCGCCTTCTTCCTGCGCCTTGGCGAAGGCGCCCAGCCCGGCCAGCCAGATTTGCTGGGCCGAATCCTTCACGGTGCCCGCCAGTTGCGTTCCGGTATTTCTATCGGCGCTCAGTTTTTGCAGTTTCTTGACCATGGGGTTCTCCAGACAGATCGGTAAATCAAGGCGCCGGTGCCGGATTGC
>SCRR01000197.1 GCA_004322085.1 Burkholderiaceae bacterium | reverse complement strand
ACGGGAGCATCCGCGGGGGTGTCCGCGTGGCCGATCGCGTCCGCCAGGCCCACGGTGTGCCGGGCCGCAATGTGCCGGCGCGGCACTTGTGCCGCCAGAAAACGCGCCATGTCGAAGCCGGGCAGATCGGGCGCCAGATCGTTCCCGTGCAGTTCGATGCCGGCGGCATTGGCACTCATGCCGGCCGCGAAACTGCAGCCCAGCTTCAGGCACAGCGCATCGAAAATGGCACGGTCCAGCAGGGCGGGGCCATAACTGGCCGCCAGCGGGTTCAAACCTGCCTGTGCGCCGGTTGCGAGCAGGGGCCGGTAGTTGTGGGCGAAATGCTGCCAGGCGGTTTGGGGCAACGCGTCGGCACCGTACGCCGTGCGTGCCGCTAGCAAGGCGTCGCGCAACTGCTGGAAATTCTCGTTGTTCGATAACGCGGGGTTTTTGTCGAACCACTTGGGAATCATCATCTCGGCAGCGCAGCCCAGGGAAGTTGAGCCGTCGGCAAAGCGGATGCGTGTCCGCGCATACACTTCGGGGCATGACCTGACGGTGGCGGCTCCGAACCGGAAGGGCAGGCGCAGCACCACATCGCGCTCGGAAAAGAGGATCTCATCAATATGAAAGCGAAGCGGGTTCATGGTGAGGTCGTCGACCAAGGAAAGTGACGGGCTCGCGCCTCAGTGGTCGAGAATGCCCTGTGAATAAAAATGTGCACGCACCTTCTTCGCGTGGACGGCGAATTCGGGCGAACCCATCATGTCCAGAGTGCGCGCACGCGGCAGGTCGATGTCGTAGACGGCGGCGATCGAGCCCGGGCGCTCGCTCATCACAATCACACGGTCCGACAGGAAGATCGCCTCGGGGATGCTGTGGGTGATCAGCAGCACGGTCTTCTTCGACTGCGACCAGATGCGCTGCAGCTCCAGGTTCATCTTCTCGCGCGTCATCGCGTCGAGCGCGCCGAACGGCTCGTCCATCAGCAGCACGGACGGGTCGTGCAGCAGGGCGCGGCAGATGGAGGCGCGCTGCTGCATGCCGCCCGACAGTTGCCACGGATACTTGTCCTCGAAGCCCGAGAGGCCGGCCATATCCACGAGCTGCCCGGCTTTTTCACGCGCCTGCTGCATGGGCATGCGGCGCATTTCCGCCTGCAGCAGGATATTGTCGAGCACACTGCGCCAAGCCAGCAGCACGGCGCTCTGGAACACGATTCCCACATCCCGCTGCGGCCCCTTGATGGGCTTGCCGGCGAGGGTCAGCGCGCCCGCCGTGATCGGCAGCAGGCCCGCCACCATTTTGAGCAGGGTGCTCTTGCCACAGCCCGAGGGCCCCACGACCGAGATGAATTCGCCTTCGCGAATGGAGAAGTCCAGAGGCTTGAGAGACTCGACCGGGCCATCCTTGGTCTGATAGATCTTGGTGACGCCTCGGGCTTCGATCAGTGTGTCGTTGGGCATGGTGGGGGAGAAAGTACGCGGGCAGGCGGCGGGGCAATCAATGTCCGTCGGCGGGAGGCAGGTAGTCGAGCGTCACGTAGTCTTGCGGTTTGCCGCGCGTGGCGGGGTCCATGCCACCGTATTTCACCAGCAGGTCGAGCGAGTCGTCGACGTTTTTCATGTCCACGCGGTAGGGACGCTGATGAGCGGTTTCCTTGGTATGGAAGAGCGCGATGCTCTGCTTCAGACCCACGAGCAGGGTCTTGCGCACACCGGCCGTGGGCTTGGCCTTGAGCATGGCATCTACCGCCGCCTCGGGGTCTTTTTCCGCTGCTTCCGCGGCCCTGGTGGACGCAAGCATGAAGCGTCTGACGAGATCGGGGTTCTCCTTCAGCAGGTCCTTGTTGACAATGATGCCGGAGCTGATCTGGTTCACGCCCGAGTCGGCGAAGCGGATCGGTGTGACGGATTTGCCAGTGGCGTCCTGCAGCTTGATGGCCTGATCCATCACGTAGCCCAGCAACATGTCGGCCCGACCACTGATCACTGCATTGAGTTTGGTCTGGGCGTCACCCGAAACGGTCTTGATCTGATCTGGCTCGATGTGATTGACCTTCAGGAACAGGGGCCACATTTGCGACATCGAGTCGCCCGGAGTGATGGCGACGGTCTTGCCGATGATGTCCTTGGGCGTCTTGATGTTCTTGTCGGAAAAAGCCATGACCGACATCGGACTGACCTGGAACAGCACACCAACACACATGAGTGGTGCGCCCTTGGCGGCCGCCTTGATCATGGTGGTGACGTCGATGTAGCCGAAGGTGGCCGACTTGGCCGCCACGGCCTGGGCCGTCACGGCGGAACCCCGGCCTTCCTGGATGTCCAGGTCTATACCCTGGTCGGCATAGAAGCCGCGTTCCTTGCCGAGGAAGAAGGGCGCGTGCTCGCTGTACAGGTACCAGTTCAACATCAGCGTGACCTTGTCATGCGGCTTGTTCTGGGTCTGCGCCTGGACCGGGCTCACGGCAAACACCAGGGCGGCGGCGCCTGCGAGCAGGCTGGGAATGAGTTTTTTCATCGTTTGTCTCCTTGAGTTGAAGTCGGGTTTGATGGAAAGAGGAATGTCAGAACACCTGGCGTTGCGACGCGTGCCACGGGACCATCAGGCGCTCGGCCACGTCGACCACCAGGAACAACAGCACGCCGATGGTCGAGAGCAACAGGAGTCCGGCGAACATCAAAGGCAGGTCGAAGTTGCCGTTGGCCACCTGCAGTACGTAGCCGATGCCGGAGTTGGAACCGACGAATTCGCCGACGACCGCGCCGACCACGGCCAGCGTGACCGACACCTTGAGGCCGCTGAAGACAGCCGGCATCGCCTGCGGCAGGCTGATCTTGAAGAAGGTCTGCAGGCGGCTGGCACCCATCGAGCGCGCCAGATCGAGCATGTCGGGCTCGACCGACTTGAAGCCCATGACCGTCGATACCACGATGGGAAAGAAGCCCAGCAGGAAGGCGCAGATCACCTTGGGGAAGATGCCAAAGCCGAACCACACGACAAACAGCGGCGCGATCGCGACCTTCGGGATGCTTTGCGAGAAGACCAGCAGCGGGTAGACGAACGACTCAACCACACGCGAGTAGGCGATCACCATGGCGAGCGGAATGCCGATCAGGATCGACAGGCCAAATCCGCCCACTGTGGCCAATGTGGTCTTGTAGCTTTCCTGGAGCAAGTAGCTCCATTGGGCGATGAGTTGCTGCACCACCTGCTCAGGCTTAGGAATCAGGTAGGCCGGGATCTTGAACAGGCGGATCGCCACATCCCACAGCACCAGCAGCAGGATGATCAGAAGAAACGGTCTGAGCGCCGGGAGCAGCAGCAGTCTGCGCAACATTGGGGAAGGCCTCCTTGCAGTTCTCGCGGTGCAACACCGTAAGTAACTATATGGTGAATTATTGCATCGAAATCAGGCCTGTCAACGACCCTTAGGGAAACCTCGGGGGCGCCGATATGCAGCCGGAGGCTCAGTGCATGACATAGCCCAGAACCATGTCAATCATGTGCGACAGGCGCTGCGCCATGGCTTTTGGAGCGCGCAGATTACGCCCAAAGATGGTGGACAGCGTATGGTTGTTCGACAGATAAAAGTAGCATAGCGACGCGATCGAGACGTAGAGCTGGACAGGATCGATGCCGGCGCGAAACAGGCCATCGCGCCGGCCACGTTCCAGCACCGTGTCGAGCAGTTGCACCAGCGGGGAGTTCATTTCCCGTATGCGCGACGAGCGTTTCAAGTGTTCCGCGCGCTGCAGGTTTTCGCTGCTGAGCAGGCTGATGAACTCGGGGTGGTCGACATGGTAGTGCCAGGTGAAGGAGACCAGCTGGCGGATCGCCTCAACTGGATCGATCTCGGTGAGGCGCAGCTTCTGCTCGGCCGTGCGGATGTCGGCGTAGGTGCCTTCGAGGACCGCCAGGAACAGGTCGTCCTTGTTGCCGAAATAGTAGTAGATCAGCCGCTTGTTCATGTCGGCGCGCTCGGCGATCCGGTCGACCCGCCCGCCCGCGAAACCATGCTCGGAGAACTCCTCGCGCGCCGCGGCCAGGATGGCCAGTTGCGAGCGATCGGCGTCGCGCGAGCGTGGTAGTGCTGCAGTGGAGTCTTTGGAGGATGTCATGCGTTGTGATTTAACCATATGGTGAATAAGAATGGCAACATCCGGCCCGGTGCGACAGCCTGTCCCGTGGTGGCGCAGCACCACTCGCCGGGGCGCATGGTACACAGAGATAATCAAGGCGGCGTCATTTCACGCAACCTTTCCTGTGAACTGTGAACCAATCATGAACGAACAACTGGCGGGGCATCTCCTGGTCGAATGCCTGATCGAACAGGGCGTCGAATTCGCCTTCGGCGTGCCGGGCGAGAGCTACCTGGCGGTGCTGGATGGCTTTTACGCGCACCAGGACAAGATCAAATTTGTGATCTGCCGCCAAGAGGGCGGCGCCGCCTTCATGGCCGAGGCGCACGGCAAGCTGACGGGCCGGCCGGGCATTTGTTTTGTGACACGCGGGCCGGGCGCCACCAATGCCTCCATCGGCGTGCATGCGGCGTTCCAGGATTCCACGCCCATGCTGCTCCTGGTCGGCGATGTGGCCAGTAGCGCGCGTGACCGCGAGGCGTTTCAGGAGGTCGATTACTTCAGCTTCTTCGGGCCGCTGGCCAAACGCGTGGAGCGCATCGACGACGCGCGGCGCATTCCTGAATATGTGGCTCGCGCCTTTGCCACGGCCATGAACGGCCGCCCCGGCCCCGTAGTGCTGGTGCTGCCCGAGGACATGCTGACGCAGACCGTGGAGGCGTCGCCGCTCCCGCGCGTCGAGCCGGTTCAAACCTTTTTAGGCTCTGAGCCATTGCAGCGATTGTATGAGGTGCTATCAAAGGCGGAGCGTCCCTTGGTCATTGCGGGCGGCAGTGGCTGGACGCCGCAAGCCGCCCAGGCGTTGCAGCGCTTTGCCGAGCGCTGGCAGCTGCCGGTGACCAACGCCTTCCGTTTTCAGGACACCTTCGACAACCATCACGCGCTGTACGCGGGGGATGTGGGCATTGGCATCAACCCGCGTCTCGCGGCGCGCGTGAAAGACAGCGACCTGATCCTTGCGATCGGGCCGCGCCTGGGCGAGGCGACCACCGCGGGTTACACGCTCATTGAAGCGCCGCGGCCCAGGCAAAAGCTGGTGCACATCCATGCGAGTGCCGAGGAACTGGGCCGCGTATACCAAGCGGACCTGGCGGTCAACGCGACCATGAATGTCGCCGCGCTTGCCTTGGACGGGCTGGCCGCGCCAACTGCCACGCCATGGCAAGCCTGGACGCAGGCGTGTCACGACGATTACCTGGCCAACCTGGCGCCGCAGCCGCTGCCGGGCGACATCGACATGCCCGCCGTCGTCGGCCTGTTGCAGCAGCACTTGCCGCCCGACGCGGTGCTGACCAACGGCGCCGGCAACTTTGCCAGCTGGGTGCACCGTTTCTTCAAACACCACGGGCTGGCCAAGGGCCTCAAGACCCAGCTGGCGCCCACGCTGGGGTCCATGGGCTACGGTGTGCCAGCTGGCATTGCGGCAGCCATCACGAGCGGGCGCGTGGTTCTCACCATGGCCGGCGACGGCGACTTTCTGATGACTGGCCAGGAGCTGGCCACCGCCGTGCAGCATGGCGCCAAGACCATCATCGTGCTGCTCAACAACGGCATGTACGGCACCATCCGCATGCACCAGGAGCGCGAATATCCACGGCACGTGAGCGGCTCGCAGCTGCGCAACCCCGACTTCGCTGCGCTGGCACGGGCCTACGGCTACTTTGGCGTACACATCACGCGCACGGCGCAATTCGAGGCTGAACTGTTGGCGGCACTGGCGCGCCCCGAGGGCACGCTGATCGAGGTGACGCTGGACCCCGAGGTGATTACCACGCGCGCCACCCTGGCCAGCATCACCGAGTCATCGATACGATAAAGATAGCGATCAGTGCTTACTGCGTAACGATTGTGGGCTGAAAATCCTTGACATCGCCGCTGTCGTCGTAAATCTCGCCGTTCGGCACCAGCGCCGAGTGTTCGCGCCGGGAGTGGATCAGCGGGTAGAACATCTCGGTAAACCAGCGCTCCTTGCCAAAGAGCTCGTCGTCGCGCAGGCCCACCTGGGCTGGATAGCGGCGCGTGATGTGCGCCGTGCCAAACAGCATGTCCCAGACGAACAGCAGGTTGCCGAAGTTGCCTTTGTAGTGTCCGATGCCGTCGTGGTCTGTGATGGCGTGGTGCGCCCAGTGCGTCGCCGGGGTCGAGATGGTGCGCTCGACCAGCCACATGAGCGGGCTCAGGACCTTGATCCGGTACAGCGGGCGGTCCCACGGCACGGCGCAGTGCGAGCCCAGAATGACGGTCAGCTTGATCACCAGGTAGGCGATGTAGACGTTGGCGAAGCCCAGGTACACCAGCAGGCCCGACACCCATATCCCCGGCATCATGGCGTAGTAGAAGAAGTTGTTGCGGTAGGTCACGCGAATGCTCATGTAGTGCGCCGAGTGGTGCGCGCGGTGCAGCGGCCACAGCAGCGGCGTGTGCGAGACGCGATGCCACCAGTACTGGGTCAGGTCGTCGCCCACCAGCAGCACGGCGAACATCAGCCACCAGGGCCAATCGGCCAGCGCCCCGTGATAGGCCGGCAACCACAGATGCGCCAGCTTGCCGGTGACCGCGAAGATCACCGGCTGCAGGATCGCCAGCAGGCTCAGAAACATGAACAGTTCGAGCTTGCCATCGTCCGCGGTGGCGTGATAGCGCTTGTGGCTCGCACTCATGAGTTCGATGCCGGCGAACGTCAGCATGACGGCGACCAGAATGACGTTTTGCAGGGTATTCAAAGCGGTTGTCTCCTTCAGGAAGGCCCGATTCTGGGAGTCATCGCGCTGGACGTCTAATGCATTTTGATTGAAATATCGATGCAGTAGATGCATCATCAGGCAAAACCTGGAGCAGTGCATGGACCTGAGACGACTCAAACATCTGGTCGCATTGGCCGATACCCGCCACTTTGGTCGTGCCGCGCTGCAGTGCCATTTGAGTCAGCCTGCATTCAGCCGCAGCGTGCAGGCGGCCGAGGACGAAATGGGCTTGAAGCTGTTTGACCGCGGCAACCTGGAGGTGGTCTGCACGGATGCCGGCGCGCTCGTCGTGGCGCGTGCGCGCAAAGTGCTGTTCGAGAGCCGGTGCCTGGAGCGCGATGTGAGCCTGTACCGCGAACGCCTGATTGGCGACATTGCGTTTGGCATGGGCCCTTATCCCGCGGCCACCATGCTGCCATCATTGCTCACCGAACTGCGCACCCGCTACCCTGACGTCAATACCCGTGTCGAAGTCAACAACTCAAGGTATCTGGCCGAACACCTGCGTGCCGAGGAGCTGGATTTTTATGTGGCCGATGTCAGCCAGCTCGAAGTGGCTACCGATTTTTCCGTAGTCCGCATTGGCCGGCAATCGGCCGGAATTTATGTGCGCCCCGGGCATCCCCTGGCCGCGCGCCGCCAGCCCATGGCTGCGGCTCTTTTGCCCTATGGCGTGGCCAGCGTACGCGCGCCCGGGGAGGCGCTCGAACGCCTGGGGCGCCTGATGGGGCTGCCCCCGGGCCAGGCCTTGCCGCTGGCGATCGAATGTGATGATTTGCCCTTGCTCAAGGAGATGGCAATGGCCACCGACACGGTGCTCGCGTGTCCCGATGCAGGTGCACGCCAGGAAGTCGCGGGCGGGCAATTGGTGCGTCTTCGCGTGCGCGACCTGCCGCCGCTATTTTCCGAAGTGGGCATTGTGTCTCTGCAAGGCAGAAGCCACTCGCCGATGGCCCAGTTCGCAGTCGATCACCTCACGGCTCTGGGCACCCGCCTGGCACGCAATCCGTGACCGCGG
>SCRR01000419.1 GCA_004322085.1 Burkholderiaceae bacterium | reverse complement strand
CTGGTCGGGTGCGTCAAGCGATCGAATCTCCAGCAGTTGGATCTCCGGGGCATGGGTCTTTTCGTTGCTGAAGGTGCACTCGAAGGGGGTGATGCTCATGCAAGTCTCGAAGGTCGATCTCGCGTTAGTCGGAACGATGACATCAGCCTGGCGCAGCAGAGCGCCGCGCCCCTTCCGATCACTAACTCTTGTTGGCTATCACGCTCAAGGCGCAGCCAGGCATTGGTTTACTGCCAGCGACGGCATCGAGCCCACTCGAACTGCCAAGCGACACTTCTTTCCCGAAGGGAATGATCATGGAAGGCGCCAAGACACACACGGCCGAATTGGGTAGCTCAAGCGTCTTGCCGCCCGAGGTGACTGTGCGGTGGTCAAGCTGGGTGGTTGCCTTGTACTCCGCTTTCAGACGCAGCATCCCCGTCGACAGCTTCAGCGGCGTGAACGCCACCTCGTAGCCGACACGAGAATCGAGCCGACTAACGCCACTTTGCACAAGACGCACGCCGTCTCGTACGACGACATCTTCAGATACAACGACTTTACCAGCACTGGTCAGCTGGTAGTGCAGCTTATAGCTGGACACAGCGTGCTCTTGTGCCGATACCGGTGAGGCCAGCAACATGCCGACCAACATGGTCACAACAGCCAAGCAGAAAAGTTTGTTCATGGTTTTAATCCTGACGATGCCGGGAATCATCCTTTTCTATCCACAAGTCAAGGATGCGATAGTTGCTTGTGCATTACTGGGTTGCCCACTTTTTTCAGAAGGCCCCCAAAAATTCGGCTCGCTGGTGACTCCAGCCAGTGGAAAGAAGCGGTTCCAACGGCGATAGCCAGCACCAGTGTTGCCGTGATGAACACGACGTGCTCCAGCCCCGTGGTGTTCAGGTGCGATCGACCCCAGACGTGCGCAGCCGCGGTCACGACAAAAAGGTGCGACAAGTAGATCGAATACGACGCGTCGCCAACTGCCCGCAGCAAGCGGTGTGGCTTGAACAAGCGCCGCTGCTCGCGCACGAGCAAACCCACGACGACCAGCGCGCTACTGCTGCCGAAGATCAACGCACGTCGCAGCGCGTCCTGGTCGTATAGTCCGAGGTGACTAAGGGTCGCCGCACCTCCAACGAATCCGGCGACACCGACCGGCAAGCACCAGTGTCCGAGTCGAGCTGGAACGCGCTTCCAGTAGATCCCGATCAGTCCACCGGCGATGAATTCCCAACCCATCGGATTGGCTAATACAGCCTGCCACGGTGTGCTCACGTGGACGCTTTGCAATGACACCAGGGCGGCCGCCCACGCGCCAAGAAAGATAGGAACCCATCTCTCATTCAGCACGCTGATCGCCAGAGCCATCAGGATGTAGAAATAGGCCTCGTAGATCAGCGTCCAACCAACCTGCAAAAGCGGAAAACTGTCCTGCGGCCACAGCAGATACGACGCCAGCACACTTTTTTCGTGGTACATCGTGCCGACAGCAGTGGGCGCGAGGACCAGAAGCGCCACTACCGCCGACGTGTAGAACCAGTAGAGAGGCAGGATGCGAATGGCGCGCCGCGCCAGAAACACTCCGGCATTCTTGATCGACCGATATTGACCGGCGGCGATCGTGGTCATAACGAACCCGGAGATCACAAAAAAAACGTCGACACCGGCGTAGCCCAGTCGGGCTATGCCGCTCAGCAGGGCCTGACCCTGCCCGTACAGGCGTTCCGCGTCCACCAAGTGGTAGACCACCACCAGGACCGCGGCCATCCCGCGCAGGACTTGAATCGACGAAAAATAGCGCGGAGAGTGGTCTTCAGATGGGCTCATGAATGGCTTTATCGGCAGTGACTGCGCGCAGTGTAGTTGGACGGCAACGCCGCACTCCGCTTTAGCGGACGATCACCAGCGAACCATTGGGGACTGCGCCAGGTATCGCCTTACCTGTTGCTCCCTGTCCCGGCGCCGTCAAGATGCCACTGTCGACGATGCCGGCGACGTTGGCGCCGATGGCCCGCGCTTGGGCCAAGCCTTCGGCTCGGGTCGTTGGAGTGCTGTAGATATAGGCGACGCCACCCGTAACGTAGTTTTTCTCCGTACCCAGCCGCTTGAACCAGGTCGGAATGCCTGCACTGGCGTCCGAGACACTGCCGGTGTACCCGGAGTTGGCTTGGGCGTATTGGCTGACGAAGCTGGAGTAGACAGCCATGTGCTCGGCTTCCAGCGTGATCCGTTGGGCGGTGGCACTCGCACCAATCATGTTGACCCACGCGGTCATCAGCAGCATATAGAGCGTGAGGAAGGCCATCACGAAACCCATGCCGTACATCGTGCGCTCCTATCGGCCTTGCCAAATGTTGACCAGGTGATCCCAGACCTGCATGCGATAGTGTTTGTTCACCGCTTCTTTCTTCGCGCTGTAAGTGCCCGAGTTGTAGCCACCAACGCCACGCCAGAAGTCCGGGCCAGCATCAAGGCTCCGGCGCAGGAGGTAGGCGCCGAGCTGGATGTTCAAGCAATCATCGTTCTGCACCAGCGTCGCAGTGATGCCGTAGCCACGCAGCCACGGGAGGTGGCTGCTGTTGATCTGCATGCAGCCCAGATCGGTCGTGCCGTTTTTGTTCGTTGCCCCGCGCTTGCCGCACCCGTTCTCCTGCCGTATCACAGCGCGTATCAGAGCGGCTGGCACCTGGTAGCGGGCAGAAGCTGCTTCAATGCAAACAGCGCGAGTCTGGTTCAAGTCGGGCGGGAGATGGACAGGCATGGTGTCTCCGGATCTGGGTTCCACCGGCAGAAGTCGACGGAACCCAGCGGTGTCAGAACGTGTAGTCGAGGCCAACCCGGACGACCGGATAGAAGCGCAGGTTGTCCGCCTTGCTCTGCACGTTCTCGCGTTCGGCCTCGATGTTCGCAGAGCCTGCGGCAACCTGCAGGCCTGGGGAGGTGCGGAACGACACTGAAGGTGAGCCGTAGGCCACGCCTACGTCGCCGAAGAATCCCAATCCACTGCGCTCGGGGCGGTGGCCCCAACCCAGACCAAGGTAAGGCCGCACGGTGGCATATTTAGCTTGCGCACGTACCCACTCGCCGGTGGCATCGTACTGCTGGTGATTGATCGTGATCGTTCCACTGCTCGCCTGGCCGTCGGCTTCGAGCTTGTGCGTGCCGATCATCAGCCCTGCCGACAGGCGGAACGGGCCGGCGAAAAATACGTCGTAGTAGGCGCCCACGTCGGTGAACTTGAGGGTACCGTCGTATTTGGCATCGCTCGTGTTGAAGTTGCGCGAGTAATTGAGATAGTTGGCTTCAACTCGCACGCCAGAGCGTTCTCCGAGGCTTTTGGCGTAGCCTCCGGTGATGCCTGTCGTACCGGCCCCGAAATACACCTCGTTGCTGGCGTGTACGGTCGTCACGCCGAAGAGAGCAGCGGCCATGACGAGGGTGACGGCTAGGGTCTTGCTTTGCATTACCGAGTTCTCCTTGAGAACGGTGGGGATGAGGGGATTATTTGGCGCAGAAGGCGTAAGCGACGACCCAGACCTTCGTGTCGGTTGTGTACGCCACCCAGGTCGTAGCGCTGGCCGGGTAGCTTTGATAGCCGGGCAGAAAGGAATAAGGATTGGAGGCAATTCGCGCGCCGCCGGAGAGCATGGTCCAGCCGGCGGGACACGTGGCAAGGGAATTATTCATTCCGTTGGTACCGGGGCCTTGCACGATCTGAAATTGGGTATATCCGCCACCTCCCTGCCACGTCCCTGATACGCAGGAAAGGAGAGTGCCATCGGCCGCCCGGGCAACCAGTCCATTCGGTGAGCAGCCCCAGCCCATATTGGCAACACCATTGATCTGCACGAACTCTTGTCCGGTAATTCGGCCAGCTGCAGTCAAAGCGCCGTTGGACTGGATAGAGCCAGCCTGCATCTGGCCGCCGGTGTAGACGTTCTTGTCTCCGTAGGAACGAACCCATGACGGATCGCTCATGTACCAGCCGCCACCATACGTCTGGCTGTACCAGCCAGTGGCGCCGTAAGTGCGTAGCCAGTTGTTGGCGAAGACAGCGCCGCCCGCGGTGATGTCACCTGCCGCCGCAATGCTGCTGTTGCTGTTGATGTTCCCGCCAGCGAGCATGCTGCCGTTCGTGTTGACGTAGCTACCCGACCACAGCCCAGTGGTCGCGCTCATGTACTGCGCAGTGAAGGTGCTGGTAGCATCGCCATTGATGTTGTGCACCTGAAAAATGTTTGCAGTTTCCGGCCATCTTCGTA
>SCRR01000196.1 GCA_004322085.1 Burkholderiaceae bacterium | reverse complement strand
CTGCGCTTTGACGGTGTGCGTGTGCCGGCGCGCTACCTGCTGGGCGAGGAGGGCGCGGGTTTTCGCATCGTCATGGCCAACTTCAACGGCGAGCGCTTCGGCATGGCCGCTGCCGCGCTGGGTTTCAGTCTGGCCTGCTATGACGAGGCGCTCGCCTGGGCGCGCCAGCGCAAGACCTTCGGTACGACGCTGGTGGGCCATCAGGCGGTGCGCCACAAACTCGTGGACATGCAAATGCGCATCCATTCCACGGCCGCGTGGGTGGAGCCGCTGGCGGCGCGCGCCGATGCGGGCGATGCGAGTCCGGACTGGGTCGCGCAGGTCTGCGTGCTGAAGAACCACGCCACGCAGACCATGCAGTTCTGCGCCGACCAGGCGGTGCAGATCCTCGGCGGCATGGGCTTCATGCGCGGCACCGTGAGCGAGCGCATCTACCGCGAGGTCAAGGTCATGATGATTGGCGGCGGCGCCGAGGACATCATGAAAGACCTGGCCGCGCGCCAGTGGGGGCTTTGATGGCGCGTGCCGCGGGCGTCCCGGACAATCCGTTTTCAACTTGACTTGCCAGAGGCCAGCGATGAACTCCCAAACCTCCCCCGAACTGCTAGAGGAAATGCGTGGCCCCGTGATGTGGCTGACCATCCATCGCGAGGAGCGGCGCAACGCGATCAGCGCTGCGGTGCTGGCGGGCTTGTCGGACGCACTGGCACGCGCCAACCAGAATCGCGGCGTGCGCGCCATCGTGATCACCGGCGCCGGCACGCGCGCCTTCTGTGCCGGTGCGGATCTGCAAAGCGGCCAGTCCTTCAAGTTCGATTATTCCGAGCCCCATGTCGGCTTTGCCAACCTGTTCCGCCAAGCCAAGCAGTCGACCGTGCCGCTGATCGCGCGGGTCAACGGCGCCTGCATGGCCGGCGGCATGGGCATCATGGGCATGTGCGACATGGCGGTGGCCGCTAGCCATGCGATCTTCGGGCTGCCGGAGGTCAAGGTCGGCCTGTTCCCGGCGCAGGTGCTGAGCGTGCTCGGCCACCTGATTCCGCGCCGTGTGCTGGCCGAGATGTGCCTCACGGGCGAACCCTTGAGCGCTGCCCAGGCGCTGGAATATTCGCTGATCAATTACGTGAGCGACGACCTCGACGGCAAGCTGCAATGGCTGCTCGAGCGGCTGCTGGACAAGTCGCCCGCCGCGATTCGCCGTGGCCTGTACACCATGAAAAAGATCGAAGCCATGTCGTTCGAGGAATCGATGGCGTTCACCGAGAGCCAGATCGGCCTGTTTGCGCTGACCGAAGACGCCGCCGAGGGGCAGCTGGCGTTCCGCGAAAAGCGCAAGCCCGTTTGGACTGGCCGCTGAATTCAACCGTCACAGGAGCACGGGATGAAGAACGAGAGCAACAGCGCGGGCAAAGTGGTGCGCATCGGCGGTGCCTCGGGCTTTTGGGGCGACAGCAGCGTCGCCGCGCCGCAACTGGTGGGTAGCGGCCAGGTCGATTACCTGGTGTTCGACTATCTGGCGGAGTTGACCATGTCAATCCTGGCGGGCGCGCGTCTGAAGAGGCCCGAGCTGGGCTATGCCACCGATTTCGTCACTGTGGCGATGAAGGCAGTGCTGCGTGATGTGGCGGGCAAAGGCATCCGTGTGGTCAGCAATGCCGGCGGCGTGAATCCGCAGGCCTGCGCCGCAGCACTGGCGGCGCTCGCGAAGGAGCAGGGCGTTACATTGAAGATTGCTGTGGTGACCGGTGACGATGTGATGCCGCTGCTGCCCGCGCTGCGCGAGGCGGGTACGGTGCGCGAGCTGCAAAGCGGCGCGGTGCTGCCCGCGAACGTGCTCACGGCGAATGCCTATCTCGGGGCGCTGCCCATCAAGGCGGCGCTGGACGCGGGCGCGCAGGTCGTCATCGCCGGGCGCTGCGTGGACTCGGCCGTGACGCTGGGCGTGCTCATGCACGAGTTCGGCTGGGGCAGTGACGAGCATGACCGGCTCGCGGGTGGCAGCTTGGCCGGCCATATTCTGGAATGCGGCTGCCAGGGCACGGGCGGCCTGCATACGGATTGGGACAGCGTGCCCGGCTGGGCTAACATGGGCTACCCGATCGCCGAGTGCCGCGCGGATGGCAGCTTCGTGGTCACCAAGCCGTCCGGCACCGGCGGTCTGGTCACGCCGGCTACGGTCGCGGAGCAGATGCTGTACGAGATCGGCGACCCCGCCGCCTACCTGCTGCCCGACGTGATTTGCGACTTTACCCAGGTATCGATGACGCAGGCCGGCCAGCACCGCGTCGAAGTGCGCGGCGCGCGCGGGCGCGCACCGACCGCGACCTACAAGGTGTGCGCGACGCATGTGCAGGGCTTCAAGACCTCGGCCCAGCTCACCATTGTGGGGTTCGACGCGGTGGCCAAGGCGCGCCGCACCGGCGCCGCCATCATCGATCGCACCACGGCGCTGCTGCAGGCGGCGGGGCTGGGCCCCTACAGCGCCACGCATCTCGAAGTGCTGGGCGCGGAGTCCTGTTACGGCCCGCACGCCACGGCGGCGCACACGCGCGAAGCCGTGCTGCGCCTCACCGCCACGCATGGTCGCCGTGAGGCGCTTGAATTGCTCACGCGCGAAGTGGCGCCGGCCGGCACCTCGTGGGCGCCCGGCACCACGGGCGCGGGCGGGCGCGCCGCCGTGTCGCCGTCCATCCGGCAATACGCGTTTCTGCTGGACAAGGCGCGGCTTGCGCCCATGGCCAACTGCGACGGGCGCGTCATCGCGGTGACGCAACCGCCGGGGCAGGCCGAGGCCAGCGCGCTGGTGCGCAACGTACCTGCTGGCGCGGATGAAGTGGCCGATGCTGGCGTCGCCAGCGACCTGCTTGAGGTGCCGCTGATCCGCCTGGCCTATGGGCGCAGCGGCGACAAGGGCGACATCTCCAACATCGGCATCATCGCGCGCGAGCCGCGCTTTCTGCCGGTGTTGCGCGCGCAGGTCACCGAGGCGGCGGTGGCCCGCTGGCTGGCGCACCTGGTCAAGGGCACGGTCATGCGCTACGAGGTGCCCGGCATTCACGCCTTCAATTTCGTCTGCACGCAGGCGCTGGGCGGCGGCGGCATGGCCTCGCTGCGCAACGACGCGCTGGGCAAGGGCATGGCGCAGATCCTGCTGGCCATGCCCGTGCAGGTGCCGATCGCGCTGCTAACGGGCACCTGAGTCATACGGTGTCGTCGCAGACTGTGATGCAATAATCTGCGATGCCATCCCTGCTGCAGCCTCAATATCTGTTCGGGCTCGCCCGCAAGAATGCGCGCCGGGCCTGGCTGAACTACGGTTTTTTCTGGTTTGGCGCGGTGCTGGTGGGCCTGCTGGCCGTGCTGTTTGCGCGCTGGTCCGATATGGCGCAGAAGCAGTTTTTTCACTGGATTGCCGGGCGCGCCTGGCTGGCTCTGTTGATCACGCCGACGCTGACGGCCTTGTGCGTGTGGCTGACGCGCAAGTTTTTTGTCGGCAGCGAGGGCAGCGGTATTCCGCAGGTGATCGCGGCCATGCACTCACCGCGGCGCCGGCAGCTGATTCCAGGCTTGTTTGGGCTGCGCATCATCATCGGCAAGATCGGCGTCGGCCTGCTGGGGCTGATGGCCGGATTGACCATTGGGCGGGAAGGGCCGACGGTGCACATTGGCGCCTCGGTCATGTATGAAATGCGCCGCTTCTATCCGCGCGTCAGCCCGCGGCTGGAGCGCAGCTTGCTGCTGGCCGGCGCCGCCGCCGGCCTGTCCGGCGCTTTCAACACGCCGCTGGCGGGGGTTGTCTTTGCCATCGAGGAGATCGCGCGCAGCTTCGAGAGCCGCACCAACGGCACGCTGATCACCGCCATCGTGGTGTCCGGGCTGGTATCGGTGGCACTGGCCGGGAATTATCTGTATTTTGGCCAGATCAACGCGTCCATCACGCCGTCGGCGTCGTTTGTCTTTCCGGTCGTCTTTGCATCCGTCTTGTGCGGCGCGGCCGGTGGCATTTTCAATCTGCTGGTGCTGCGCCAGAAGCGCTGGATTCCGCAGCGCCTGCAGGGCATTCGCGCGACCAAGCCGCTGGTGTGGGGCGCTGGCCTGGGCCTTTTGATTGCGGTGGTCGGCATTGCCAGCGGTGGCGAGACCTGGGGCAGCGGTTACGACCAGGCGCGCGCCCTCTTGATGGACCAAAAGGAAACTGTGGGTTACTTTTACCCCGTGGCCAAGCTGGTGACGATGGTGCTGACCTATATCGCCGGCACGCCGGCCGGCCTGTTTTCACCGTCGCTGTCGATTGGTGCCGGTTTTGGCCACGCGGCGTCCGCACTGTTTCCAGGGGCGTCCGCCTCGGCCATCGTGGCGGTGTGCATGGTGGGTTATCTGGCGGCCGTGACGCAATCGCCGCTGACGTCCTTCATCATCGTGATGGAAATGATCAACGGGAGCAGCCTGCTGATTCCGTTGATGGCGACTGCACTTATCAGCAGCCGCGTTGCGAACTTCTTCACGCCGCCCCTGTATGACGCGCTGGCGCTCCAGAACTATGGCTCGGTGTCCGAAGAAGCGGCATCCCCCGAAGAAGAGCTTGTGCCTCCCAATGAAGATGCCGTGCTGGTCGCCGAAGATGTTGTGCAGCCCGACCGCACTACCGACGACCAAGGCCCTGCCCGCTGAATCAGGCGGGTGTCATGTTGCGCAGCGCGGCCTCGATCGCGGCCGCCGTGGCGAGCGGTTTTTCCATCGGGAACAGGTGGCTGCCGTCGAGCATCATGATGCGCCCCGGTGTGTCGCCGCGCGCCCCCACGATCTGCTCCGTCATGGCCATGCCGACGCGCCGCATCTCCTCCGACTGGCGCCCGCCGATGAAGGCCGCCGGACATTTGAGCGGATGGCGTTTGAGCAGCCCATCGAGGTTGTCCGGCAAGGTGTTGTAGATCGCGGTTTCGACCGCCCGGTCGAAGCTGAGCACGCGCTTGCCGTCCTCGTCGTGCGTGCCGTGCGCAATGTAGTCCTGCAACACCTGGGCGTCCCATTTCGCAAACGCCTTTTTGTGGTGAAAGTGCTCCAGCGCGGCCGCCGCATCGGGCCAGCTGTTGCGCCGCGTGCGGCTGATTTTGCCGGGCGAGACCGAGCCCACCAGTTGCGTGCGCTTGATCACGCCCAGCGTATTGGCGCGCCAGCCGCCCAGCACGGGCGAGTCGATCAGCAGTACGCCGCGCGCCAGCTCGGGGTGGCGCGCCGCCGCCATCAGGCTCAGAAAACCGCCCAGCGAATGCCCGACCAGGAACGCCGGCTCGCCCGCCTTGTCCACCTCGCGCCGCGCGAAGTCCACCAGCTGCTGCACCAGGTTCGGCCAGTTGTTGCTGACCGGGTACTTCGGGTCGTGGCCGAACTTCTCGATCGCCTTGACCGTGAAGCCGCGCGCACGCAGGCTCTTGAACAACAAGCCGTAAGTGCCCGCGGGAAAGCTGTTGCCGTGCGAGAAGATGATCAAATCAGTTTCTCTTCGGGTGTGGTGATCTTCTTGAGCGCTTTGGCGCGGCTGGAGGGCACCCTCAGCGGCACCTCGGTGTGCCCGCCGTTCCACATCGGGTCCTCGATGCTGTCGAACACCTGGCGCAGCTTCTGGCCCCAGCTGTTGTGCATCATCCTGAAGTAGGGATTGTTCTCGTCAATGCAGACCACCTTGTCGGTCTGGAAGCGGTCCGCCTCGTACACCACGAGGTCCAGCGGCAGGCCGACCGTGAGGTTGGACTTGAGCGTCGAATCCATCGACACCAGCGCGCACTTGGCGGCCTCGTTGAGCGGCGTGTCGGGCGTGATCACGCGGTCCAGCACGGGCTTGCCATATTTGGATTCGCCGATCTGGAAATACGGCGTCTCGGGCGTGGCCTCGATGAAGTTGCCGGCCGCGTACACCTCGAACAGCCGCATACCCTCGCCCTTGATCTGGCCACCGAAGATCAGCGAGACATTGAAGTCCATGCCCGATTTCTTGAGTGAGGCGCCGTCGCGCTCGTACACGCGGCGCACCGCTGAGCCGAGCACGCGCACCGCATCGAACATGCTTTTGGCGTTCCAGATCGTGATCGGCTCGCCGGTGTCGTGGTCCTTGAGCTGCTCGACCTGCAAAATCTCGCGCACCGACTGCGAAATGCTCAGGTTGCCGGCCGACAGCAGCACCATGAAGCGATCGCCCGACTTCTCGTACACGATCATCTTGCGAAAGATGCCGACTTGGTCCAGCCCCGCGTTGGTGCGCGAGTCCGACAGGAACACCAGCCCGGCGTTGAGTTTGAGGGCGACGCAGTAGGTCATGTTGAATGGGTTGTAGAAACAGGTAAGCGGTTGGGTCAGGCTTGCAGCTCGTTCAGCGTCACGCCCAGGGCTTTGGCCAATGCCTTGAGCGTTTTGACGGCACCCTGGCGCTTGCCGGTCTCGATCTGGCAAAGGTAGGCGGTGCTGATGCCGGCCTGCGCGGCCAGCGCGTCTTGCGTCATGCCGCCATGCTCGCGCCAGGCCTTGACCGGATGCGTGCCGCCCACGATGGTGCTGACGATTTCGCCCGGCACGCGAAAGCCATCGTCGGCTGCCTTGGCCTTGTCGTAAAGCGCTTCGTCATCGAGGTCTTCGAGCAGCGCGGCCATGCGCGTGAAAAGCGGCATCGGCACGATCGCGTATTCGCGCCGTCCGTTCCGTTCGATGAATTGGATTCCAGTCATTTGTAGGCACCTCCACGTGGAGCGACCGCCAGCACAAGAATGAGCAGCCGGCCGCCATCAACTTCATAAATGACCCGCCATGCGCCAATGCGAAGCCGGTAGCCGTCGCGCCCGACCAGCTTCTTGACGTTGCTGGCTTCGAACGGATTGGCAGCGAGTTGTTCAATCTTTCCGATAACGTCAACCTGCAAATTGCGCGGCATGGCTTTCAGTGCCTTGAGCGCATCGCGGGTGTATTCAATCTTGAATTTTGGCATATTTTAGCAAAATGCTAATAAAAAGTGGAACCTTGGGTAAATCAAATCGGCGGCAACGGCGGCCAGGTATGTGCGACCGGCAAGGACGGGGCAGACGCCGGGGGCTCATACGCTTCGCTTTTTAAAATCGCCCCCGACATCCGCCCCATCCTCGCCTCGGAGAGCTTTGCCGGCAGGTTAGCCATGGATGTGAACTTACTTCAGGTTTTTGTGAACGGCACGCAACTGCCGGCTAAATTGCAGCCGCGCAGTTTGGAACACGGCTCGCGTTTATATGGGACGCGCCTCGGCGAGCACCTGAGCACGAAATTTGACGGGTAAATCACCAGGCGTGAGAAGGTCCACCGGCACCCCAAGCAACTCTTTTAGTTCGACTTGCAAGCCGCCTAGGTCAAACAGCGTGGTGCCTGGCAAGGGGTCCACCAGCAGGTCGATGTCGCTGCTGTCGGTGTCCCGCCCGTAGATCACGGACCCGAAAACCCGCGGATTGACCGTGCGAAAGCGTACCGCTGCTTCGAGCACGGCGTTTCGTTTCAGTTCCAGGGACTGGGATGGTTTCATGGCTGGGTGGGCAGGCTTGTATTGAATGTTAGCCCAATGGAAATTAGCAGGCAGGTTCTTTAAGCGGAACACTCCAGATGCCCAGCATCCTGTTAGCGAACATCCTCTATCAAAGCGCCCTTGCCTAAATTGCACTTGAAGCACAAGGATCGCAAATTTTCTTCGACATTTTGACCGCCACGAGACCAAGGAAATATGTGATCAACGTGCAATTCAACACTTCCGTCCTTGGCCGGCGATGCACCGCAGATAACGCACCTAAATTTGTCTCGTGCTAGAACCCTGTAACGCAACGCTAAGGTAATTGATCGAGGGACGGAGACAGCGGTGCTGTTTGCAACTGGCAATGCGGCTGTGAGTTGGATCACTTCAGCCGACGGGGTAGCAGTTTCGTTTACTTGCCTCACAAAGGCAGAAAGGGCAGCTCGCCACCCACCCCATCTTCGAATATAGGCTTTTGGACCGACCTCTGATGGAGGGCGTTTCAATTCGCCAAAATTTGGCTGCCTTCCGTAATGCGTCCAAAGCCGCAGAATATTTTCGAAGCACTCCTCGTCGGTGTATCTGCGACCCAATGGAACGGTGGCAAGACCTACCTCTGCGAGTATGGCTTCCCATTTTCCAAAGCGCCGGATAACTGCACCTCTGTACAGACCAAGCCGCTCACAGATAACCTTTTCAGTAGTTGACTGACCAGGATTTTCCGCCGCAAATTCCCGGAGCGCTTGCAGCACTTCGTCGCGACTGAGGACGCGAACGCGAGGTGCGACTGAATCGCTAATCCTGGCCTTGTCCAAGGCCCGGGCCCAGGAACCAAATCGGTTGTGTAGTGTTGAAGAGTGAACGCGAGCTAATGAGTCAAATTTCTGCCGTGTAAGGCGCTGGCCTTCCAACGCTTGCGCGACGCGTTGCAACTCAGAAATGAGAGCCTCGTCGGTATATTCGTCCAAGGTAGTTAGTTCGAACTTCATGTTTTTACGCTTCCCTGATTTGTTGAAGTTTTTCTCGAACGTGGCCGTGTGGATGTTCAGTAGCCGCGCAACAGCATGTCCAGCCCGGTTTCAATTTCGAGCGCCTGTTCGCGGGCCGACCCCACGACATCGCGCAATTCGCTGGCCGGATTGAGGTGGATATCAAAACGCGCCATGGATCAGGCGCCAGCGCCGCACCCTCTGTGAGTAAGGTCCGTTCTGGTTGGACCAGGCGTTGTATTGCTCGATGTCGGCGACATGCGCGTCAGCCCAAGCTTTGGTGGTTTGCGCCGCTTGCTCTGGCGCTACGGGCGTCACCTTGACGGGCGTGAGCGTGACGCTGCCGTCCGCGGCGGTTTGCAGGTTGAACAACTGACCGGCATATTTCTTTCCCAGCGAAATCTGGCCGCTGGCACCGACTTCCTTGAGCATGCTTTTCCCGGTGACTGAATCATGCCAATATGCGGCATGACAAGACGAGCGTCAAACGCTGTGCCGAACTGAACTATTTGGCGGCAGCGACTTTCTTGAGTTTATACAGCGCATCAAGTGCCTCGCGCGGGCTCAATGTATCAGGATTCAGGGTTGCAACCGCCGTCTCCAAAGGGCTTGGCGCTACTACCTCTGTAGCGATCGGGGCGGCGAACAAATCCACCTGGGCGCGGGCGTCAAGCTGCTGCGTCTCCAGCGCAGCCAGCGCGGCGCGCGCGTGGTTCAGCACGGCGGCGGGCATGCCGGCCAGCTTGGCGACCTGGATGCCGTAGCTCTTGCTCGCCGGGCCGGCCTGGATCTCGTGCAGGAACACGATGTCGGCGCCCGATTCGGCGGCGCTCACGTGCACGTTCACCGCCGCGTGGTGTTTGGCCGGGAACTCGGTGAGCTCGAAGTAATGCGTGGCAAACAGCGTGAAGGCCTGGGTCTTGTCGTGCAGATGTGCGGCAATGCCCGAAGCCAGCGCCAGCCCGTCGAAGGTCGAGGTGCCGCGGCCGATCTCGTCCATCAGCACCAGCGAGTGCGGCGTCGCCGTGTGCAGGATTTGCGCGGCCTCCAGCATCTCCAGCATGAAGGTCGATTGCGCGTTGGCCAGGTCGTCGGCCGCGCCGATGCGGGTGTGGATGGCGTCGATCGGCCCGAGCCGGCAGCTTTGCGCCGGCACATAGCTGCCCATGGCGGCGAGCAGCACGATGAGCGCGACCTGGCGCATGTAGGTGGACTTGCCGCCCATGTTGGGGCCGGTGATGACCTGCATGCGTGCCTTGAGCCCCAGATGCGTGTCGTTGGCGATGAAGCTGCCGCTGCCCGTCTCGGCCAGCCGCGCTTCCACCACCGGATGGCGCCCGCCGCGGATCTCGATGCAGGGTTCCTTCACAAAAGTCGGCGCGCACCAGCCCAGCGTGAGCGAGCGCTCAGTTAGCGCGCACAGCGCATCGAGCGTGGCCAGCGCGCGCGCGAGCTGGCTCAAGGCGGCGATGTGCGGCTGCAATTGGTCCAGCAGTTGCTCGTACAGCCATTTTTCGCGCGTCAGCGCGCGGTCCTGTGCCGACAGGGCCTTGTCCTCGAAGGCCTTGAGCTCGGGCGTGATGAAGCGCTCGGCGTTCTTGAGCGTCTGGCGCCGGCGGTAGTCGTCGGGCACCTTGCTCGCCTGGCCCTGCGTGACCTCGATGTAAAAACCGTGGACCTTGTTGAACTGCACGCGCAGGTTCGCGATGCCGGTGCGGGTCCGCTCGCGGCTCTCCAGGTCGAGCAAAAAGGCGTCGCAGTTGTCCCGGATGGCGCGCAGCTCGTCGAGCTCGGCGTCGAACCCGCTGGCGATCACGCCACCGTCGCGCACCAGCGCCGCCGGCTCGGGTGCAATCGCGCGCGCCAGCAGTGCGGCGCAGCCTTCGGGCGGCTGCATGTGCTCCGAAATTTGAGTCAAAAGTGCCGCAAGCCCAGAGCAGGCGGGGGCTAATAGCTCTGATTTCTGTAGTGCAAGCTGCAACGCCACGAGCTCGCGCGGGCGCACCTGGCGCAGCGCGATGCGGGCCGTGATGCGCTCCACATCGCCGGTGCCCTTGAGCTGTTCGCGCAGCCGCTGCCAGGGGCCGGCGCCCCCCTGACCGTGAACATCGCCGCGCAGCGCCGTGATGGCCTCCAACCGCGCGTGCGCCTCGCCGCGCTCGCGCCGCGGTTCCTGCAGCCAGTTTTTCAGGCGGCGGCTGCCCATGCCGGTCATGCAGGTGTCCAAGAGAGAAAACAGCGTGGGCGCCGACTCGCCGCGCAGGGTTTGCGTGAGTTCCAGATTGCGCCGGGTCGACAGCGGCAGGTCCACTGTGTCGTCGTCGCGATCGACCTTGAGGCTTTGCACGTGCGTCAGCGCGCGCCCCTGTGTGTGTTCGCAATAGCCTAAGAGAGCGCTGGCCGCCGCATGGGCTTGCGGCAACGCGTCGGCGTCCCAGGCAGCCAGGCTGGCGGCGTGCAGTTGTGCCAGCAGCTTACGTTGGCCCAGCGCCGCATCGAACTGCCACTCGGGGCGGCGTGTCAGCGACAGCGCGCTGCCGTTGCCGGACGCCCGGCGCAATGCTTCCAGTTGCTGCTCGAAGCCGGTCGTCACATCGGCGCTGAACAGCAGCTCGCTCGGGTCGATGCGCGCCACCCAGCCCTCCAGCTCGTCCGGCGCACATTGCGCCAGATGCAACTCGCCCTGCGTCACACTGAGCCAGGCCAGGCCGCAGGTGTGGCGCGGCCCTTGGTGCAGCGCCAGCAGAATCGACTCGGTCTTGTCGGCCAGCAGATCGCTGTCGGTCAGCGTGCCGGGCGTCACCACGCGCACCACCTTGCGCTCGACCGGGCCCTTGCCCGTGACCCCGCCGACCTGCTCGCAAATGGCCACCGATTCGCCGTGCTGGATGAGACGCGCCAGGTAGTTCTCCATCGCGTGGAACGGCACGCCCGCCATCACCACCGGCGCGCCGGCCGACTGGCCGCGCCGCGTGAGCGTAATGTCGAGCAGCCGCGCGGCCTTTTCGGCATCCGCGAAAAACACTTCGTAGAAATCACCCATGCGGTAGAACACCAGGGTGTCGGGGAAGTCGGCCTTGATGCGCAGGTATTGCTGCATCATCGGCGTGTGGCCTGCCAACGCGGCCTCAGCGGGGGTGGGTGAAGAATTCTCTTTTGACATCAATGACTTACGTGATCGAAAAAAAGTCTCACGCACAAAAACGCTCTGACATTCAAATCTATTCGGTGGGTGGCTTATTTGATCGGATGGACTCGTAAGAATCGTTTGTTGACAGGCACTTACGGAATTTCGACATTGTCAGGCATCCGATGGTGCCTGGGGAATGGCTCAAAACGTTTGCTGCGACGGGCGAAACGCCCGCCAAATCGCCAGGTCGTAGCTGATTTTCAACACGCCGCAGGCGACCAAGGGCGCGGCGAGCAGGCCTGCCGCGAACAAGGCTCCGCCCACTGTGGGCGCGGCAGCCGATGCGAGGCTCTTGGGGACCAGGGTGAAGCTCGCTGCGGCGGCTCGCTCGGCGGGCGTCACCACCGACATGACGAACGCGCTGCGCGCGGGCACATCCATCTGGGACAGCAAAGACCGGATGATCAGAAGCGCCAGAACGAGGTGGAGGTTCGCGACGAATGCCGCCGCCATCAGGCAGATGCTTGCCGGGATGTGCGTGAACACCATCGTATTGAGTAGGCCGATCCGTTTGGCCAGGCGCGGGGCTGCAAGTTGCGATGCCGCTGAGCACAGGCCCGACCAAAAGAAGAATTGCCCAGCGGATGTGACCGACATGCCGAAGCGCTCGAAGAGCCACAGCGCCATGAGGGCGTTCACCACAAGGCCGCCCGCGAAGGAGTCCACCGAGAACAGCATGGCCAGGCGCACGACGATGGCGCGCGAAGGACCCAAAGGCGTGGGTGCTTTGCGCTCTTCTTTGTGAGGCTTGGGCAGGTGGCGGTAGAGGAGCCACACGGCGCATCCAATCAGCCCGTAAAGGATGAACATGCAGCGTAAGGCGGCAAGGGGCGAGATGTCGGCCCAAGATGAAATCGCGCTTGGCAGCGCGGCGGCCAAGGCTCCGACGGCCGACAGCAGCGATCCGGAGAGGCTGTATCTGGCGAACAGATCGGTTCGGGCCTCGCCATCCGCCGCCTCCGCGATCCGGGCGTGTTCGAGCGGAAGAAAGAGGCTCACATCGCCCGAGCTCGGGTTGAGCGTGCCGACAAAGGCCACCAGCAGAAGGGGCCAAAAAGACGAGCTCGCGGCGAAGGCGAAGCCTGTGGCAGCCATCAGGAGCGCAGCCCACAGCAGCAGGCTGCCGTGATGGAATTTATGGCCCCATGCGCCGACGGCGATGGTTGCCAAGGCCGACCCCAGCAGGGTCGCCGTCGCCAGCAGGCCCACCTCCCACGTGCCCAGGCCCAAGGCGATCAGATAGGCAGGCAGCAGCACGGCGACGTAGCCGTCGGCGAACGCGCGAAGCGCCCGGCCTTCAAGCAAAGGCAAGGCGGATTCGTGGGCGCCATGGGGCAAAAGCCAGCGCAAGGTCATCGGCCCCCCAAGGCTTTGCCAGGGGCGGTCAAAGGAGCCTTGGCGCAGGCCGCATAGAGGGCGTCGTAGATGACCATGCCGTGGGCGAGCATCTGGTGCCGCGCTTGGGGTTGTGATGGATCGTGATGTCGCTCATGCTGCCCTCGCTTCGGTTCGCTCATACCAACCCTCGCTTCGGTTGACGATGTGCACCACCAGTAGCATGACCGGCACTTCGATCAGCACGCCCACCACGGTCGCCAACGCAGCGCCAGAATTGAAGCCAAACAGGCTGATGGCGGCGGCCACAGCCAGTTCAAAGAAGTTGGAGGCACCGATCAGGGCCGACGGGCAGGCCACGTTGTGCTTTTCGCCCACCGCCCGGTTAAGCCAATAGGCCAAGGCCGAGTTGAAGAACACCTGAATCAGGATGGGCACTGCCAGCAGGCCAATGACCAGAGGCTGCTTCAGGATGGCTTCGCCCTGGAATGCAAACAGCAGCACCAGCATAGCCAGCAAGGCGGTGATGGACCAGGGGCCGATTTGCGCCATCACGGCATCGAACCGCGCCTGTCCTTTGAACAGCAATGACTTGCGCAACCATTGCGCGAGGATCACGGGAATGGCGATGTAGAGCACAACCGAGGTCAGCAAAGTGTCCCAAGGCACGGTGATGGCCGACAGGCCCAGCAGGAATGCGACCAGCGGCGCGAAGGCAAGCACCATGATGCTGTCGTTGAGCGCTACCTGCGACAGCGTGAACAGCGGGTCGCCGTTGGTCAGGCGGCTCCACACGAACACCATCGCCGTGCAGGGTGCAGCGGCCAGCAGAATCAGGCCCGCGATGTAGCTGTCGATTTGATCGGGTGGCAGCATTGGTGCGAACCAGTGCCGAATGAACAGCCAGCCCAGAAACGCCATCGAAAACGGTTTCACCAGCCAGTTCACGAACAACGTGACGCCAATGCCTTTGACGTGCCTGCGCACTTCACCCAGTGCGCCGAAGTCCACCTTCACCAGCATGGGGATGATCATCACCCAGATCAGCAGACCTACTGGAAGATTGACCTGCGCGGTCTCCATGAGGCCAATCGCCTGAAACGCACTGGGAAAGGACTGCCCCAACGCGATGCCCGCGACGATGCACAGGAAGACCCACACGGTCAGGTATCGCTCGAAGACGCTCATCGGAGCGCCTGCCACCTGCTTGGGGGTTGTTTCACATTGAACGCTCATGATGGCCTTTCAATGCGAAGCGAGCTCGCGGACTGCTGCCGGCCGAATAGGCTTTGTCCGTGGCCTGGCTCGCTTCGTTAAACATGGGAATGTTGCCCAGCGTATGGAAGTGCTCCCACACGATGCCTTGGGGGTCGGTGATCCAATGCTTCTCGCTGCGGGCGTAGCAGCAAGTCGTCGCTCCTTCATCCAGCAGTGCCATGTCGGCGGATTCGGCGCGGGATTTCAGCTCCGCCAACTCGGAGGCGTCATCCACCTGGAAGCCCAGGTGATCCAGGCCAGGCTTGCCGCCCCGCGTGGAGATGGCGAAGTTCACGCGCGGATCGTCCAGCATCCACTTCGCATAGTCACCCTCGACGCGCGCAGGCTCGGCGGCGAACAGCTTGGAATAGAACGCGATGCTCTTGGCGAGGTCATCGACATGCGCATGGACGTGAAATCGTTTCATGGTGGCTTCCTTCAAGTTTCAGTAATCGCAGGATGTCGCCTTGGGAGACAAGCAGCTTGCTCCCTGGCAACAGTTTTCGGTGAGGTAGCCCAGCAGCTCGTTCATCGTGGCAAGCGAGGCGCGGTAGATCAGGTTGCGGCCCTGACGCTCCTGGCTGATCAACTCGGCGTGGGTTAGCTCTTTGAGGTGGAAAGACAAGGTGTTGGCCGCCACGTTCAATTGCTCCGATAAAGCTCCGGGGGTCAGCCCATCAATGCCCGCCACGACCAGTGCGCGGAAGATGCGCAGACGCGCTTCCTGGGCTAATGCGGCAAGGGCTTGGACAACGTCAATTTCTTTCATGATCAAACTATACAATGATTGTTGAATTGTTGTGAGCTTGCAGAGGAGCCCACTGCCGCGCCCGTGTCGTGGAGCGGGTTGCGCTGTGCGGACGGTTGTTCAAGCCTTGGCGCAAATCCGATTGCCGTCGATTTCAAGAAAGCCTTCTTCGCGCATGAGCCTCAAAGTGCGATAGAGGGCTTCGTGCGTTAGGCCTAACTCAGCGGCCCAAGCCATGCGAGTCTGCCTCAGCGTGACGACGCCATCGGTTCCCTCGGCCTCGATATAGTGAGTGATGCGATCGGCGGCGCTATGCAGGCTAAGCCTCTCACATTGGGCACGGAGTTTTCGAACCACCCCGGCCAATTGCGACTGCCATGCTTTACTAAATGCGGGAACCCGCTCCAAGGCTTGACGAAATGCTGCTGCAGGACACAAAAGGAGCGTGGTAGGTTCTGCTGCGATGGCGTCGCAATGGTAGTTGCGGCTATCGAGGCTGGCCTCTGCGATGAAGCCTCCGCGTGAGCGCTGCAAGATGACTTCCTTGCCCCTTCTATCGAGCCGAATCAAACGGGCTTCTCCTGAGATCACCAGATAGACATTGCGGACTGAATCACCGATGCGAAAGATCCTCTCGCGGGTTCCTGCATCCTGCCGCTTCGTGACCAGGCGGAGAGCTTCGGGGATGAGCCCGGCGACGGGCTGGATAGCTGTGAGATTTGGCCAGTCAAGAGCTTCTGTACCTTTTTTCATATGATTTGGATCATAGGGGTAAAGGCCCATGAAATCCTAGTATCGGCTCAGTATCAAAAACGGAGAACAACCGTGCTCAAAATCATCGGCACAACCCTGGCCCTCTCGGTCCTTGCAGGAAATGTTTATGCGCAAGCCATGGATCACGCGAACATGGCCACCACGGCCACCAATGCGCAGCGCCAAGCCGAAGTCTCGGGACGAGGCAAAGACGTGATGCCGTTCAGTCTCGCTGCGACGACCCACATCTTCACCAAGACCGCCGAAGGCGGCGTGCAGCAAGTGGTGGTCAAGAATCCTGCTGATGCTGCCCAGGAGAAGATGATCCGGCAGCACCTTCAAGAATTGCGCGTGCAATTCTTGAAAGGCGACTACTCGGGGCCGTCCCACATCCACGGCCAGAGCATGCCGGGACTCGCCGATCTCAAGGCGGCCAAGCCGGGTCAAATTGCGATTGCCTACAAAGACATTGAAGGCGGCGCCCAACTGACCTACAACACATCTGAGGCTAATCTGGTGGCGGCGTTGCACAGGTGGTTCGACGCCCAACTCTCAGACCATGGCAAGGATGCCATGGAGGGCCATGTGAGCCATGGCGACGCGGTGAAAAAGTAAATATGGAGGACGCCCGGCGCGGTCTCACGGGCGTTTCGCGTTGCTCGCCGTTGGTGGTCTGACCCGGAGGCTTGCTATGTGGAAGATGCTGGAGGTACAACCAAAGCGCGGGCACGTCGCATATTGAAGAAGTAGCCCCCGCAAAGCAGGACGATGATGACCAACTGGGCGGTCACGGTCTGCCAGGTCGGATAGATGCCCAGCAGCTCGATGTGCGGCGCGGGCACCGTGGTCACGGCGATCCAGCCAGCTTCCTGCAGGGCCGACACGCCCTTGCCGGTGAGGACGATGGTCAAGAGGGCGATCAAGCCCGAACTGGCTGCGAAAAAAGTACCGATGGGCAGGCGCCGGCTGGTGCGCAGCAAAACCCAGGCGATCAGGCCGAGCGTCACGGCGCCGGCGGCGACACCGGCCAGCAGCCAGATTTCCTGTCCCTCGTTCCACAGCGCCGCGTAGAACAGGATGGTTTCGAATACCTCCCGGTAAACCGAAATGAAGGCGAGACCGAACAGGAACCAGGCCGACTTCTGGTTCAGGGCTGCCGCCATTTTTTCCTTGAGGTAGATCTGCCAGCGCCCCCCGATGCTCTTCTGATGCATCCATAGGCCCACGCTCAACAACACCGCCGCCGCGAACAGCGACGACAGCCCCTCGGTCAGTTCGCGTCCCGCCCCGCTGATGGAAATTGCATAGCTGGCCACCGCCCAGGTGATGCCGCCAGCCGCGAGTGCGAGTGTCCAGCCGGCGTGCACATAGCGCACAGCCTCGTGCCGTTCTGCCTTGCGCAGAAAGGCCAGGAGCGCCACGACCACCAGCAGCGCTTCAAGCCCTTCACGTACCAAAATGGTGAAAGCACCCAGGAATGTGGCGGTCGCGTCACTTGATCCCTCCGCGATGACCTGCTGCGCCCGCGCGAGCAAGGCATCGATGTCTGTGGCTTGCGTCGATACGGTGGCGACCGGGACCCGGCCAGACAGGGCGGTACGGTAGGCCCCCATCGCGGTTTCCAGCTGTGCACGCAAGGCGCCGTCACGCGCATTGAGCTGCGGCTCGACCGGCTCGACGCCATCGAGGTAGGCCGACAACGCCAGCCGGGTGGCTTCCTTCTTGTCACCGGCCTGGTATGCGGTCAGGCTGGCGGCCAGGCGCCCACGCGCCAGTGCAAAGCCGGACAACCCCTGCTGCACCGCATCGGGATTTGCGCGCAGGTAGCCGATGAGAGTGCGGGCAGGCTCCGTTCCCAGTGTTGCCGCGAGCTGGTTGACGCGTGCCGCGGAAAGATCTTTGAGGCTGGCAATCTCGGCCCGCGCCGCGGTGTCTTGCTGCCACTGCGCCGCGCCGCTGGGCGCTTCGTGCTGATAGGCGAGCGATCCCACGTAGTAGGCCAGTGCCCATCGATCAGCCGCTGAGAGCTGTTTGGCGTAGCCGGCCATCGGCGTGCCTGCCACGCCTTGGGTAATGACCTCGTACAGGGACAGTGCACTGCGCTGGTCGGCGCGTGTCTGGTCGGTGAAATCCACCGGACGCGGTGCAAGCGTGAGCCCGATGGAGCCATCGCCTTTGCCCGTCGTGCCGTGACAGGCCACACATTGGCTTTGATAGAGCGTCGCGCCCCGTGCCAGGTCCGGGGCATGCTCCGGCGCCGTCGGTATCGGATAGGCGCGCAACAATGCATCGGCCAGCGCGTGCGCCTGGCCGGCGACCTGCGTAGGGGACGCCTTCGCGTCGATCGATGCGATCAGGGTATCGGCTTGCGCCAGCAATGCGGATGTCGCCGGTGTGGGCTGGAGCGCCTCCAAACGGCCACGCACGGTGGCGGCGAACTCGCGCATCTCGGCGTATTCGGAGGCGCTGATGACGGCGCCATGTTGCACGGCGCCCGCATAGTCGGCGGCCAGATAGTCCAGCATCTGCCAGGTCTGGGGCACCGTCGAATCGACGCTTTGGGCCAGCGCCGGTTGCCCGACGCCAGCGCACAGAAAGACACACAGGGCCAGGTTGCGCAGTGTGGCGCAAATGCGAATCGTTGGCATTCATTAAATGTACCAGTTCCAAAGGCTGGACTAGCCCTGTATGGAGAATGGCCGGCGCATGAGCCGCGGATGCCGCATGCGCAGCTCAGCGCGCCGCCGTCAGTTCATTCACCGTGCCCGGCCATGCCAGTACGCCACTTGCCCGGGCAGGGATTCGAGCGCCTGCACCGGCAGCACGCCCGGTATGTCGCGCCGGTACAGTGCAGGGCATTGGCCGCCAACCCAAAGCGCAACCGGTTGCGGCAATTGGCGCCTCAGTTCGCGCAGTGCGGCCGTGACCGTGTTGGCGCCCAGCACGGCAGTGAAGCTCAAGGCCACGATGTCCGCGCGGTGCACCCGGGCCGCCTGCACAATGTCC
>SCRR01000195.1 GCA_004322085.1 Burkholderiaceae bacterium | reverse complement strand
AAGGCCTGCAGCGACGACGCCATGCCGCGCCGCTCGGGGTACAGGTCCAGCACCAGCAGGGTCACCACCGGCACCATCAGGGCCCAGCCAAATGCAAACACGGCAATCGGAAAAATGGCCCAGGACGCGCTGGCCTTGAACAGCATGTTGGCCACCAGGTTGACCACGGCGATCACCAGCATGATCACAAAGCCATGGCGAATTTGCCGTTTGGGGGCAATCTTGCCGGCCAGGCGCCCGCTGAGCCATGCGCCGGCCATGATGCCGCCGATGTTCAGCACAAAGAACCAGAAGAACTCGGTCGGCGCCAGCGCCAGGTGCATGCCAAGGAAGACTGGCGCCGCCAGCAAGTACAGGAACATGCCATTGAATGGCACGCCGCTGGCCAATGCCAGTAATAGGAAACGGGGGCTGCTGCCGAGCTGCCAGTAACCGCGCATCAGGTGCCTGACATTGAACGGCTGGCGCTGGCTGACGTGCAACGTCTCGGGCAGCAACTTGTAATTGGCGATCCACACGATCACACCCACGACCACCAGGAACCAGAAGATGCTGTGCCAGCCGGTGTTGACGAACAGCCAGCCGCCCACGATGGGCGCAATCGCCGGGGCCACGCCAAAGTAAATGGTGACCTGGCTCATGACCTGCTGGGCCTGCGCGGGCGGGAACATGTCGCGAATCACCGCGCGCGAGACCACGATGCCCGCGCCCGTGGACAGACCCTGCACCGCGCGGAAAAAAACCAGATGACCGATGCTTTGCGACAGCGCACAGCCGACCGAGGCGAGCGTGAACACGGCCAGGCCCCACAGCACCACGGGGCGGCGGCCGAAGCTGTCGGCCAGCGCGCCGTGGAACAGGTTCATGAAGGCGTAGCCGAACAGGTAGGCCGACAGCGTTTGCTGCATTTCGACCGGCGTCGCACCCAGGGATTGGGCGATGCCCGTAAACGCCGGAATGTAGGTGTCGATGGAGAAGGGCCCCAGCATGCCGAGCACGGCAAGCAGGATGGCGAGGGCCCAGCGCGGCGCGCGCCAGAGTTGCTGGGCGTCAGGGTTCATCGCGGATGTCTGGCGGCATGGGCCCGGTGTTTCTTCGTGGCAGGAGCGGCCCGCGCGATTGCGGTCAGCAGTCGATTGTCAGCGACCTGCTTGTCATGGGGCGGGGGTCATGAACCTTGCAAAGAAGTCGGTGAGTTCGCCGAAACCGTCGAGCGGCAGAACCAGCGAGACGTACTGGTCGGGTCGCACGACGACGAGTGCGCCGACGCCGCGGTCGATGCGCCGCAGGTCAAAGATGTCGCGGCCGGCGCCAGGTACCGGGGCGAACGCCTTCTCGTAGTCGAGGAGGCCGAACGGCCCCTTGCGCGGCTTGAGAAAGCCGTGCATGTCGGACCAGTCCACGTCGTGGTGGGACTGCTGGATGATGGCGCGCACGTCGAACACGGCGTCCGGATCAGCGCCTTGCGCGGTGTACCGGCGCACGGGCGAGTCCTCGCTGGCGAGGAAGTCCATGAGTTTGAGCAGCTGCGAACCGGGGTTGCGCGGGTCCACCGCGTCGGCGAAGGCGTAGAGCCGCCAGCGCGCATCGGCGCGGTGCACGTGTCCGAGGTGCACGGTCTTGGCGTCGCCGAGGCGGATGACCTCGGCCGAGTGGAACCGTCGGCCGGGCGGGAAGCCGGCGGCCAGCCCCAGATGGCGGTCATTGCCGGTCAACAGCGCCGGCGCGTAATGGGTCGCGAACCCGGCGGTGAACTCCAGATTGGCGACGAACTGCCGCTGGATCTCGGCCAGGGCGGTCATGTTGGCCCCCGGGTCGTCGCTTTCGGCCTGTGCCGCACCGATCGCTCGTGACCATCGGGTGTCCAGCGCGATGAGATCCTCGGCGATCCTGTGGCGCTCCGAGTTGTAGGTATGCAAGAGGCTGGCGGGGCTACGGCCCTGCAGCACCGCGACGAGCTTCCAGCCGAGGTTGAAGGTGTCCTGCATCGAGACGTTCATGCCTTGACCGGCCTTCGCGGTGTGGGTGTGGCAGGCGTCGCCGGCGACAAACACGCGCGGCGTGCGGGCCTCCAGCTCGCTGTCATCGATATCGTCGAACTTGTCCGTCACCCGGTGACCGACCCGGTAAACCGAGAACCAGGCTGTCTCCTTCACGTCCAGTGTGTACGGCTCGAGCACGCGCTGAGCTTGCGCCAGCACGTCCTCCTTGGTCGGCCGGGCGTCGGGGGCGATCTCGCCCATGTCGACATACAGGCGTACCAGATACCCGCCCTCGCGCGGGATGAGCAAGATGTTGCCGCCGTGTGCGGACTGAATCGCGGCCTTGAAGCGGATATCCGGGAAATCGGTCTCGGCGAGGATGTCCATAACGCCCCAGGCCTTGTCCTCGCCGTGCCCCTGGGGCTGGCGACCGATGGACTCGCGCACGACGCTGCGGGCGCCGTCGCAGCCGACGACGTATTTCGCCCTGACGATGACCTCGCCATCCGCGCCGTCCGCGCCGCGACGCAGCCTGACGGCGACCCGCTCGCCGCCAGCCGCGGGGACCTCGACCTTGACCGCTTCGTGGCTGTAGTCGACCTTCAGGCGACTCGGGGAATTTCGCATGTGCTCCAGCAGGAAGTCGAGCAGACGGGCCTGGTTGACAATGACGTGCGGAAATTCGGAGAGCCCGTCACGCACGTCCTGCACCCGGCCAAGGCGCTTGATGTGCGCCTTGTTGTCAGGATCGGGGCCCCAGAAATGGGTTTCGTTGACCCAGTAGGCCTCGGCGGTCATCCGGTCGGCGAGTCCAAAGGCCTCGAACATCTCCACGGTGCGGCAGTTCACGCCGTCCGCGCGCCCCACCTGCAGCGGACCGTCCGCCTTCTCCACGACGCGCGTGATGATGTCCGGGAACTCAGACAGCTGGGCGGCGAGCAGTAGCCCGGCCGGGCCGGTGCCCACGATCAGGACGTCCACCTCGTCGGGCAGCGCGCCCTGCTCGTCACTTCTGCCGTGCGCCGCGGGGCGAACGCGCGGATCCCCGCTGCGATACCCGTCGAGAAAATACTGCATGCTGCTCTCCTTGCCTGTGCCGATTATGCGTGACCCAAAAAGCTCGCAAAGGACAGGGGCACCATCGAGTCGCCGCGTACGTGCATCGACTCGATGAAATGAAAAAGCCCCTGACCGTGACAGCCAGGGGCTTTTGAGAGTGGTGCCGGAGAGATGAATCGAACACCCGACCTTCTCATTACGAATGAGCTGCTCTACCGACTGAGCTACTCCGGCGTTTTTTAGCCTTCGATTATAGCTTGGCGTGGTAGCTGGTCACGCGCTTGACTTCGTTCTTCGAGCCCAGGATCACGCTGACGCGCTCGTGCAGCTTGCCGGGCTGGATGTCCAGGATGCGCTGGCGGCCATTGGTGGCGGCACCGCCGGCCTGCTCGATCAGCCAGCTCATGGGGTTGGCCTCGTACATCAGGCGCAGCTTGCCGGGCTTGTCGGGCTCGCGCTTGTCCCAGGGGTACATGAAGATGCCGCCGCGTGTGAGGATGCGGTGCACGTCGGCCACCATGCTGGCGATCCAGCGCATGTTGAAGTCCTTGCCGCGCGGGCCCTCGGTGCCCTGCAGGCATTCTTCGACGTAGCGCTTGACGGGTGCGTCCCAGTGCCGCATGTTGCTCATGTTGATGGCGAATTCCTTCGTATCTTCGGGAATGCGCACGTCTTCCTGCGTCAGCACGAACGAGCCCTGTTCGCGGTCCAGCGTGAACATGGCCACGCCGTCGCCCACGGTCAGCACCAGTGTGGTCTGCGGGCCATACACGCAGTAGCCGGCCGCGACCTGCCGGGCACCGGCCTGCAGGAAGTCCTTCTCCTGCACGCCGGCGTCGCCCTCGGGCTTCTTGAGCACGCTGAAGATGGTGCCGATGCTGACGTTCACGTCAATGTTGCTGGAGCCGTCGAGCGGGTCGAACAGCAGCAGGTACTCTCCCTGTGGATAGCGATTCGGCACCACATAGATGGTGTCCATTTCCTCGCTCGCCATGGCCGCGAGGTGGCCGCCCCATTCGTTGGCCTCGATCAGCACTTCGTTCGCGATGATGTCGAGCTTTTTCTGGATCTCGCCCTGCACGTTCTCGGTGTTCGCCGTGCCGAGCACGCCGCCCAGCGCGCCCTTGTTGACCGCCTGGCTGATGCTCTTGCAGGCGCGCGCCACCACCTCGAGCAGCAGGCGCAGCTGCTCCGGGATGAGTCCGTCGACCCGTTGCTGTTCAACCAGGTAGCGGGTCAGGGAGATTTTTGGGGGCATGCGTGCTCCTTGGGTTCCAGTCAATGTCAGTCGGCCAGCGCGCGCGAAACCACTTCGCGCACATCGTTGCTCAAACCCGGTTTGGCGGCGACGCGGCCAATCGCTTCCTTGGCTGCGCTGCGGTACGGCTCGGCCAGTTTCTTCCAGCGGTCCAGTGCGCGCGCCAGCCGCGCGGCCACCTGCGGATTGAAGCCGTCGAGCTCCATCACACACTCGCGCCAGAACACATAGCCGGCCGCGTCGCTGCGGTGGAAGCCGCCCGGATTGGCACTGCAATAGCTGAAGATCACGCTGCGCGCGCGGTTCGGGTTGCGCAGGTTGAAGTCGGGGTGCTTCATGAGTTGGCGCACGGCGGGCAGCACGTTGCCGCCGCGATCCGGCGCGCCGGCCTGCAGTGCAAACCATTTGTCCAGCACCAGTGCCTCGTCCTTGAACAGCGCGTGGAAGCGGGCCAGGGCCTGCGCCGCCAGCGGATGGCCGCTGGAGACCAGGGCGTTCAGCGCGTTGAAGCGGTCAGTCATGTTGCCAGCATCCTTGAAGCGCTGGTAAGTCTTGCCGGGCCAGACCGTGTCGCCGCTGGACTGCGCCGCCAGGCACAGATTGGCGAGCGCCATGCCGGCCAGCGCGCGCCGGCCCGATGACACCGCGTCCGGCCGGTAGGCGCCGGTCTCGCGGTGGGCTTCGTAGGCCCACTGCCAGTCCTCGGCCAGCGCCTGGGCCAATTGCATGCGCATGGCTTCGCGCACCGCGTGAATGCGCTGCGGGTCGACCACGTCGAGTTGCTCGGCGATGTAGGTCTCGGACGGCAGCGTCAGCACCAGTTCCTTGAATGCGGCATCCAGCGTGGGGTGACGCAGCACGCTGCGCATGGCCTCGATATAGGCATCATCCAGCGCCGTAACCGATGCCGGGTATGCAGTGGCGGCTATTGACCTGATAACGCTTCTGAGCGCCAGCCGCTGCCCGGCTTCCCAGCGGTTGAACGGGTCGCTGTCGTGCGCGAGCAGCGTGAGCAGCTGCGCGTCGCTGTAGTCGAACTCCAGAATGACCGGCGCGGAAAAACCGCGTAGCAGGGACGGCACGGGCTCGACCTCGACGCCCACAAAGGTCAGTGCCTCGCTCGCCTGTGTGATGACCAGCGTGTGCTGCTGCGCCAGCGGCGCGGCTTGGCCGGCCAGTTGCAGCGGCAACTCCTGACCCTCGGGGCCGAGCAGGCCGACCCCAACCGGAATCACGAACGGCTCCTTGGGTGGCTGGCCCGGCGTCGGCGGGCAGCTTTGCGTCATCGTCAGTGTGTAGCTGCGGGCCTGCGCGTCATACGCGCCGCTGGCGTGCAGCCGCGGTGTGCCGGCCTGGCTGTACCAGCGCTTGAACTGTGGCAGCGTTGCGGCGAGTTTTGATTCGGGGTTGGCGTCGGCGATCGCCTGCGCGAAGTCGTCACAGGTCACGGCGTGGCCGTCGTGGCGCTCGAAGTACAGCGTCAGGCCCCGGGCAAATCCGGCGCGTCCCAGAGGATCGGACTGACCTGCGGTCAGGGTTTGCATCATGCGCACGACCTCGGCGCCTTTTTCGTACACCGTGACGGTGTAGAAATTGTTGATCTCGATATAGCTGTCGGGCCGCACCGGGTGCGCCATCGGGCCCGCGTCCTCGGGGAACTGGGCGGTACGCAGCACGCGCACGTCCTCGATGCGCCGCACGGCGCGCGCCGATGCTTCTCCGGCCATGTCCTGGCTGAATTCCTGGTCGCGGAACACGGTCAGGCCCTCCTTCAGACTGAGCTGGAACCAGTCGCGGCAGGTCACGCGATCGCCGGTCCAGTTGTGGAAGTATTCGTGCCCCACCACCGATTCGATGTTCGAATAGTCGGCATCGGTGGCGGTGGCCTGGCTTGCCAGCACGTACTTGGTGTTGAAGATGTTCAGGCCCTTGTTCTCCATCGCGCCCATGTTGAAGTCGCTGGTGGCGACGATCATGAAGCGCTCCAGGTCCAGCGCGAGGCCGAAGCGCGTCTCATCCCATATCACCGCGTGCATCAGCGAATTCATCGCATGCTCGGTCTTGTCGAGGTCGCCGGGGCGCACGTAGACCTGCAACAGGTGCTTTTTGCCGGCACGGGACACGATGCGCTGCTCTCTGGCCACCAGTTGGCCTGCGACCAGCGCAAACAGGTAGCAGGGCTTGCGGTGCGGATCCACCCACTTGGCAAAGTGTCGGCCGCCATCCAGCAGGCCGTGGTCTACCAGGTTGCCGTTGGACAGCAGCACCGGGTACTTCGCCTTGTCGGCACGCAGCGTGACGGTGAAGCTGGCCATCACATCGGGCCGGTCCACGAAGTAGGTGATGCGGCGAAAGCCCTCGGCTTCGCACTGGGTGAAGAAGGAGTCGTTGCTGACATACAGCCCCATCAAATGGGTGTTCGTGGCCGGACAGCAGGTGTTGAAGATTTCCAGATCGAACGGTTCCGACGCCGGCAGGTTCTCCAGCACCAGTTGCCCAGCCTCGGTCTTGAACGAGGTGCCTTGCCCGTTGACCAGCACGCGCGCCAGATTGAGATCTTCACCATCCAGGCGCAGGGGTTGCACCGGCACGTCCGGATTGCGGCGCAACCGCATCCGGTTGAGCACGCGGGTCTTGGCCGGATCGAGGTCGAAAGTGAGGTCGACCGTGTCGATCCAGTATGCGGGAGCGGTGTAGTCCTCGCGCCGCACCGCAGTGGGTTGGGCGTCACGCAGTTGCAGCATGGAGTGTCTCCAGAAAATGGGATTGAGTGAGTTCCTCGTAGTCGCGCACGGCGGCGATCACGTGGGGTCCGGCGAGCTCGGCAGCGGTGTGGCTGCTGCAGACCGCGACGGCCTGCATGCCACCGCGGCGTGCCGCTTCGATACCGAAGGGGGCATCTTCGAACACGATGCAGCGGGCCGGATCGACGCCGATGCGCCGCGCCGCCTCCAAGAAAATCGCCGGGGTCGGCTTGCCCGTGAAGCCCTCGTCGCCGCCGACGATGGCCAGCGGCAGCGGGTCCATCTTCAGGTGAGCCATCGTGAACTCGATGTTGTGCCGGTCGCCAGCCGTGCCGACCGCGATCTTCAGGCCGCGCGCCACCGCAGCGTTGGCGAACGCTTTGAAGCCCGCGACTTCAGCGAAGTGGTTGCCGAACAGGTCGCGGTAGATTCCTTCCTTCTCGTGCACCAGCGCCTCGCACTCGGCATCGCTCAGGTCGCTCCCGAACAGCAGGCGCATGCATTCGGCGCCGGTGCGGCCGGAAGTGCGCGCGAGCAGATCGCCCACGTTGATGGTGATGCCGTGGTTGCCGGCAAAAACCACCCACGACTTCGCATGCCACGGCATCGAATGGATCATGGTGCCGTCCATGTCGAAGATCAGGGCTTGCGCCTTTGCGTCGTTCTGCATCACACGCCTTGCTTCAAGGAGGCCTCGATGAACACATCGAGATCGCCGTCGAGCACCTTCTGTGTCGCCGAGACCTCGACGTTGGTGCGCAGGTCCTTGATGCGGCTGTTATCGAGCACGTAAGAGCGGATCTGGTGGCCCCAGCCCACGTCGGTCTTGCTGTCCTCCAGTTTTTGCTGCTCTTCCATGCGCTTTCGCATCTCGAAGTCGTACAGGCGCGAGCGCAGCCGCTTCCACGCCAC
>SCRR01000194.1 GCA_004322085.1 Burkholderiaceae bacterium | reverse complement strand
TACCTCGAGCGCGTGAAATTGCCTTTCGAAATCATCGCCTCGCTTGACGACAGCGCCGCCGCCCAGGAGATGCATGGTCTGTTGACCGACATCGTCTCGCTATGTGACAAGATCACCTTGAAGACCGACGGCACGGATGCCCGCAAGCCGTCTTTCACGCTGGCCCGCGTCGGCGAGGCGCCGCGCATTCGCTTCGCGGCCATCCCGATGGGGCACGAGTTCGCCTCGCTCGTGCTCGCGCTGCTGCAGGTCGGCGGTCACCCGCCAAAGATCGAGGTCGACTTGATCGAGCAGATCAGGAACCTCGATGGCGAATTCCGCTTCGAGACCTACATGTCGTTGAGCTGCCATAACTGCCCCGATGTCGTACAGGCCCTGAACCTGATGGCGGTCCTGAACCCCCACGTGCGCAGCGTCGTGATCGATGGTGCCCTGTATCAACAGGAGGTGGTCGACCGCCAGGTGATGGCAGTCCCGACGGTGTTCCTGAACGGCGAGCATTTCAACCAGGGCCGGATGGACATCGAAGAGATCGTTGCCAAGCTCGACACCGGCACCGCCAACCGCGATGCGGCCAGATTGAACGCGAAGGATGCCTATGACGTGCTCATCGTCGGCGGCGGCCCGGCCGGGGCGGCCGCGGCCGTTTATGCGGCGCGCAAGGGCATCCGCACCGGCATGCTCGCCGAGCGCCTGGGTGGCCAGACGGTGGACACGATGGGCATCGAGAACTTCATCTCGGTACTCGAGACCGACGGGCCGAAGTTCGCAGCCGCACTTGAGCAGCATGCCAGGCTATACGAGGTGGACATCCTCAATCTGCAGCGTGCCGAGAAGCTGATTCCGGCCGCCGAGAACGACGGCATGATCGGCGTTCGGCTCGCCAACGGCGCAACCTTGCACAGCAGAGCCGTGATCCTGTCGACCGGTGCGCGATGGCGCGAGGTCGACGTGCCTGGCGAGAGGGAATACCGCAACAAGGGGGTCGCCTACTGTCCGCACTGCGACGGCCCGTTGTTCAAGGGCAAGCGTGTGGCCGTGATCGGCGGTGGCAACTCCGGCGTCGAGGCGGCAATCGACTTGGCCGGCATCGTGAGCCATGTCACGCTGCTCGAATTCGGTGATGCGCTGCGCGCCGACACCGTGCTCGTCGACAGGTTAAAGAGCCTGAAGAACGTCGATATCCACACGCAGGCGCAGACGACCGAGATCACTGGTGCCAACGGCAAAGTAAATGGTTTGACTTACATCGACCGGGCGAGCGGCGAATCGTTCCGCATCGAACTCGAAGGTGTGTTTGTGCAGATCGGCCTGGTGCCGAACTCCGAGTGGCTCAAGGGCACGCTGGAGTTGTCGCGCCACGGTGAGATTGTGGTTGATGCGTGCGGCCAGACCTCGCTGCCAGGAGTGTTCGCTGCGGGTGACGTCACGACGGTGCCTTTCAAGCAGATCATCATTGCGACTGGTGATGGTGCAAAAGCAGCGCTCGGGGCTTTCGACCACCTGATTCGCAACTCGGCGCTTCAGCCGATCGCGGCCTGACCGCGACCAGGAGGGCCACCCGGACTGGCCCCCGGGCGAGCCCTACGGGTGCGAGTGAATCTGAATCGGATCAGCGCTAACTGGGTAGCTGTAGCGCGCGATCAACAGAAGTGCGATGGCTGCTCAAATGGAGATTTCGCCTATGCCACGCCGCTCGCGCATCGCGCGGCCGATGCTTGCCAGCGCGTCGTCGCTCAACAGGCGCGCAGCCATCGGCAGCAACTCCGTATCCTCGCGTGCGATGTGGTGCTCGTACAGTCCGACCAGGGCCTCGACATCGTCTGATGGCAGGAGTGCGGATTCGCCAGCGACGACCTTCTCCAGCACGACCCGCAAGCGCTGCCAGTACGTCTCCAGCGTGCGGTGATCCATCGTGAGGCCTTCAGTCAAATCGTGCAGACAGACCGCGTCGGAGCCGGCCATCGACTCGATCAACGCGGGAAAGAGATCGACCTCCTCATCCTGATGGTGGTTGACGGCCGAGGTATCGAAGTAACGCATCACGTTGGTGGCCGCCGTGCGTGCTTCCTGATCGGCGCCATGCAGTGCCAGATGCGGCACGAGGCGGCGCAACGTGGCGCATTGGCGCGCCATCCGCTCGTGGCAGGCCGAAAGCATCTCCAGTGGCGCCTCGGTTCCTGCGCCGGGTGTAGAAAAGCCCGGGAAAGCTGTGCTCATGGCGTGGGCCTCGCATCTTCCAACGGGCCATCTTTCGCTTTTTCCTCGAGTTCCTTGAGTCTCGCACGAAGAACACCATCCGCAAGATAGCGCGCAGTGCAATCGCGGCCCACGGCCAGCGCGCCGACGATGGCACCGGTCTCGTCGCGCACCAGCGCGAAGCTCAGATCCACGTACAGTCTGGCTCCGCTCTTGTGCATCGAACGCGTGCTCAGTACGCGGTTGACGTATTTCTGCTTCCCCGTGTTGACGGCCCGGTTAAAGCCATCCCAGTGGGCTTTGCGCAGGCGCTCCGGGATGATGATGTCGAGGCTCTGCCCCATGACATCGACGGCCATATGCCCAAAAACGTTTTCGGCACCATGATTCCATAAGCGGATCGCACCTTCGCGGTCCGCGAAGATGATGGCCTCGGGCGCCTGCTCGACAATGGCTTGGCACAGGCTCAAGCTGCCATTGCCAATCTTGTAGTCTTGTTGCATGCTCACTCCTGCTGCATTGCTGGCCACCGGCGAGCGGCGGCAGCTATTCGAACTTTCGCGGCTCGTCAGTGCCGGATGAAGTCGATCACGACACCGTCCGGTCCGCGCTGGCGATAGGCGATCTCCACCGTGTCGGCGTAGCGCGCCTGCAATTGCTGTAGCAGCGGCAACGGATCGTGGTCATTGACGAAGCGCATGGTCTCGCCCGCACGCAGCGCATCGAGCGCGCCAAAGATGGCGGCATGGCGAAAGCGCTTGGCAATGCCGCGCGCGTCAAAAGGGTAGAGCGCGTCAGGAGAAAGGTGCGAGTGGGGCTGAATGGCTTCCATAGTTCGGGTTCCGTTTCAAAAGATGGCAACATGAGATGGGCTGCGAAAGGGCGTGGCCGTGTCTCAACGCTCGAGTTTGTCTCGCTTGTCCTTTACGTTCGCCCACTCGTCGGCATCCGGCAACGCAGCCTTGGTCCGGATAATGGGCTTCCACAATCGTGCCAGTTCCGCATTCAAGGGGGTGAAGTCCTGCTGGTCCGCCGGGACGTCCTCTTCGGCGTAAATTGCACTGACGGGGCATTCAGGTACGCACACCGCGCAGTCAATGCAATCGTCGGGGTCAATGGCCAGGAAGTTTGGCCCTTCGCGGAATGCATCCACCGGACACACATCGACACAGTCGGTGTACTTGCACTTGATGCAGGCCTCAGTAACAACAAAAGTCATGGCGATTCTCTCCTGTTCCTTCGCTTCTCAGCCGCACCGGCCTAGCCGCCGCGGCGACCACCCGTCGGCCCTGTCAATCTGCATGCACCCGATCTTGTGCGGAGTCGATCGTACTGCGCCCGGGAATCGTGATCGTTGATGAACTACATGGACCAGCCTGGTTGCAGGGCCTCAAGTCAGTTGAAGATCAACGGGAAGCGCCCGTGCAGTGGAACCTTGCGAACGCCGATGGTTTCTGCAAATTCAGCTGACGTGGAGCGCGGTTTTTCTCTATGGAAGCCAGGTTGGACAGTGTGTTTTTAAAGATGTACTATGAATGACAGTTAAATATATCACTGGTTTTTTGAAAAAGCAATATTAAAAATATACCTTCAGTTTTATGCGCCTGACCACTTTTACTGATTACAGCCTGCGAGTGTTGATGTACCTCGCGTTGCAAGACGATCGCCTGGCAACGATTCAGGAGATCGCCAGGGCGTACGGCATCTCGGAGAGCCACCTGATGAAGGTTGTGCACCAACTTGCGCGCAGTGGTGTGGTCGAAACAGTCCGTGGCAAAGGCGGTGGCCTGCGGTTGGCGCTCGAACCGGCGCAGATCCGACTGGGTCGAGTCGTGCGTCAGGCTGAGGGCGACGGTCCTATTGTCGAATGTCTGTCCGGCGAGCCAGCTCAATGCCGTATCGCGCAATTATGCCGTCTCCCGGGCGTCCTTGTGCGCGCCTTCGATGCGTTGTATGCCGAGCTGGATCGCTATACGCTGGCGGATCTGATGAGCCAGCCCAACGAATTCAGGCGTGTACTCGTGACGAATCAGGAGTGACGGGCCGGTGCCGACTGCCGGGGAATTGCGTGACGTTGTCGCGCCCACGTACAACTCTGTAACATTCATATAATATGAATGTTATGGATAGAGCGAGCCCCTTCACCGATGGCGGACCAGCAGGTTCTGCCGCCAGCGGTCGTGCACTGATCGTCAAGCTGGTTCACACGTTCTATGCTGATGTTCGATCGGATCAGATTCTCGGCCCCACCTTTGACGCTGTGATCGGAGATCGGTGGGATCCGCATCTTGAGCGGATGGTCGAGTTCTGGTGCACCGTGATGCTGGAAACGCGCAGTTTCAAGGGCAACGTTTTTGCCAAACACATGGCGGTGCCAGGTGTCACGCCTGAGCATTTCATCCGCTGGCTGGCGTACTGGTTTTCGCGTACGAGCGAATTTGTTGCGCCTGCCGCTGCCGCGGTGTTGCAAGGGGCCGCCTTGGGCATTGCGAAGATGCTTTACCGTGGCTACTTCGGCGCCGCGGCCGACTTCGATGGAATCGTTGCCAAGGCGCGCGAGGTGGCCCGGGCGGGAAAGCTAGCGGCTCTGCCCATGAGTGAATCTTGTTCGTGATTGAAGAACTTGGCCGCACCCGCGGTCCGTCCAACTATTTGTTTTTACCGGAGTTCAAATGAGCCTCAAAGTTTTGTTGCTGGAAGATGTCCATGCCAGCGCCACCCCCGTCCTGCAATCGATTCGTGACGTCGAAATCGTCCGCCTCAAACATGCGCCGGACGCAAAGGAGTTGCACACTCTGCTCGCTGATGTCGACGTGCTGGGCTTGCGCTCACGTACCCGACTCACTCGTGAGGTGTTACAGCATGCGCCGCGTTTGCAGGCGGTAGGCTCGTACTGCACAGGCACAAACAATCTCGACCTGAAGGAGGCCACGGAGCGGGGGATTGGGGTCTTCAACGGGCCGTTTTCCAACACGCGATCGGTGGCGGAGTTGGTGATCGGCCACGCCATTCATCTGCTGCGTCGCGTTCCCGAACGCCACGCAGCCGCCAAGCGGGGCGCGTGGCTGAAGGACGCAAAGGGCTCCAATGAGATTCGTGGCAAGACTCTGGGAATCGTCGGCTACGGCAAGATCGGAACCCAGACGGGCCTCTTGGCGGAGGCCATTGGCATGCATGTGATCTATTACGACATAGAAGCCTGCCTGCCGCTTGGCAATGCCACGCCAACCGCATCACTCGAAGCACTCCTGCGCGAAGCGGATGTCGTTACGCTGCATGTGCCGGAGACCGAGCGCACGCGCCAGTTGATTGATGCGACCCGGCTGGCTCAGATGAAGGACGATGCCGTGTTGATCAACCTGGCGCGCGGCCAGGCGGTCGATATCGATGCGCTCTATGCGACTTTGCGCAGCGGGCGGCTGCGTGGCGCGGCGATCGATGTGTTTCCGCTGGAGCCGGCCTCCAAGGCAGACACCTTCGAGTCGCCGCTGCGAACGCTGGACAACGTCATCCTGACGCCGCATGTGGGTGGATCCACGTTCGAGGCGCAGCGTAACCTGGGGGTCGAGGTGTCGGAGAAACTCCGCGACTACCTGCTTAGTGGCGCCGTGCGTGGCAGTGTCAATTTGCCGGAGCTGTCGGTGGGCGTCCTGCGGGCGCCGTGCCGCCTGGTGCACATCCATCATGACCGTCCGGGCGTCATGTCGAAGCTCAATGGGTTGCTGTCGGCGGCAGGCCTCAATGTGTCGCAACTACACCTGGAAACGCAGAGTGGTATCGGGGTCGCGGCGATTGACTTGAGTGCGCCTCTGGATGCACCTACCTTGCAAGCCATTTCAGGAGCCGATGGAACGGTCCGGGCCTTTACTACCGTACAGTCTTCGTCGGCGCGGGCGCAGCTGGCGGCGTGATCCGGCGCGGTTCTGCGTGGGTCGCGCCGAGCCGCATCATCTGGCGCAGGGCCAGTGCGCCCAGCACCAGGGCCAGCAGCACCAGGCCAATTCCCGTATTGCTCTGATCATTGGTCAGGTAGTTGGCGCACAAACGCGACGTGGTGTCCATGTAAAGCATGCCCGCTGTGGCGCTCGTCCATGACAGGTTGCCCACAAAAAACAACAATAACTCCGGCGCCATGCGGCGCCAGCTGCCCGCCAGCATCACGCCTGCCAGCCACCAGCTGGCGTACTTGGCTGCTGCCACCCAAGGCACCAGTAGCGTGGCGTCCAGTGCTGCCGGGATCATCCAGAACATCATGACGCAGGTAACGAGGCTGGCACTTGTCAGCCCACCCCAGTCCAGCACGGCCATCGCGTTGCAGCTGCGTGGAAACCGGCGCGTGGCGGCGGGCAGGAGCAAGCCGCGCGCGATCCACCCTGCAGCGAACAACAGGGGGAATTCGACCAGCATGTGCAGCAGCATCTCGCTTTCAATCCTGTGGCGGGCCGTGGGCCACAACAGTGTCAGCGGCAGTACTGCCAGTAAGCCGGCAACGGGCTTGAGCGAGCGGGTGCTGCGCATCATGGCATTTCGCGCCGCGCCGTGGCGAGCTGCCTTGCTGCTTCGAGCGCTTGCGGCCATTGGTCGAATTCGTACAGGCCTCGCAGCCGTCCCGACGCGTCGAGAAGATGAATGGCGCCGTTGTGGACGAAGCCGCCCAGACCATCAGGGATCGCGATCACGTCGAGAGAACGCATCAGCGCCCGGGTATCAGCTGGTGTCGCCGGTATCGCGAGGGTCCACAGCGCGGAATCGATCTGGTGTTCGTGGGCGTACTCGCGCAGGCTGGCCTGGTCATCATGTTCCGCATCGAATGAGATAGAGACTAGGCGCACTGCCTTCAGTGCCGGGTTGCGGGCGCGTTGTGCAAGCAACCGGGCCTGCATTTGCTGGTACTCGTTGCCAAGCACGCGGCAAACGCTGGGGCAGCGGGTATAGATGAAGTCTACCAGGTACGCGGCGGGCGCACCGCCTGCGTTGCCCCAGAGGGTGACTGGAGTGACCCCCATTTCGTGTAGCGGCACCAGTGGTGCACGCAGTTCCCCGGCCTGAATTGCCAACTGGCGGTGACCTTCGAAAGTCCACACGTCAAAGTTCGCCGTGTAGCGGTACAGGCCCCAGACAAAGGTTGACAACAGTGCGACGCACAGCGCCACCGTCAGGCGGCGTGCCAGTACGCTATCGTCGGGGGAAATGGGATCTGGCACGACGTGCCCCTGATCGAGCGATGGTGCTACTTCAGCGGGCCGAGTTCGGCGTCGCCCTTGAACGGCTCGGTGCGCGAGGCAGTATCTTTCCGCACCGCGGCGACGGCGTCGGCGGTAATGGGTGCACCGGTGTTGCCCCATTGGCTGCGTACGTGCGTCAACACGGCCGCCACCTCGGCATCCTGCAGTTGACCCTGAAACGTCGGCATGGCGCCGTTGAACGGTTTGCCCTCGACGGTCAAGGGGCCGTTGACGCCATGCAGCACGATGGCGATCAGAGTGGTCTCCTTGCCAGCCACCCACTCCGAGCCCGCCAGCGGTGGAAATACACCGGGAAGACCCAATCCGGTTGCCTGGTGACAGGCGACGCAGTGCGACGCAAAAACGGCCGCGCCGTCAACTGCTGCACCTTTGGCCAGCGCCGGCGCGCCCTGCAATTCGGCAGCCGTGCGGCCATCGCCCCAAGCAGCCGGGGTGTTCAGGGTGGTCCGCATGATGTACACCACGCCAAAAACGAACAGCGCGCTCACCAGCAAGATGATGAACCACGGTGTCGGGTTGGCGCCTTCGACTGGCTCGGGATTTTCACGCTCTTGTTGTGGCAGGATTTCAGGCGTTGTCATGATCGTGCTCGTTTCGTGCAGTGTTCAAGGTTTGGCCGGTACTGGGGTCGCGGGTGCAGTCGCGGTTGCAACAGGCGCAATTGCCGGGAAACTTCGATTCAGGGACAAGAGGTACTTCACCAGGTCGATGGCCTCAGGCCGTGCAACCACGACCTTGTTGGCGGGCGTATAGCCTGGCGGCAATGTCACGACAACGTCATCCTGGTCAGCCTTGGACTTGACCTCGAACATGTATGGAAAGGCCGGCATGATGCTGCCGGGCACATAGGCGCGAGGCTCGTACAGGTGCCCCAGGTTCCATTGCTCACTGGGTTGGCGCACTCCGATATTCATCAGATCGGGGCCAGTGCGCATGTCACCCAACTGCGGCGGCGTGTCGTAGGCATAGTCGCCGGCGACTGTGGCGCGACCCCATCCGCGTGCAAAATCCGCAGCAGCGAATTCCTTGGTGCGCGGCTGTTGCGTGTGGCAGTAGACGCACCCGTTGCTGATGTATACCTGACGGCCACGCAATTGCGCGCTGGTGTAAGGCTTCAAGCCCGGTGTGGGTTCGACGTCGTGAAGCTCGAGGTAGGGGAGTATCACGAGCGCGCTGACGGACAGCGCCAGCATCACCATGGCGCCGCCGATGAGTGTCGTTTCACTTTTCATGATGCCGCCTTGTTGCCCAGCAAATGCGGAAACAGTGCCGGCTGGT
>SCRR01000193.1 GCA_004322085.1 Burkholderiaceae bacterium | reverse complement strand
GCGCCGCTACCTCGAATCGCTCAACGCCTACGCACGCTCCATCGTGCAGCCGGCGGGACGGCCCGAAGTCGATGCGGTGTACGGCATCCCGCCTACCGTGGCGATCGAGCAGCGCCTGAGTCGCGGCGGGCGCAAGAGCACGGTCGGCACCACCACCGAGGTCTGGCACTTCCTGCGCCTGCTGTACGTCAAGCTCGGCGTGCAGCATTGCATCCATGACGGGGCCGCCGTGGCGCCGCAAACGCCCGACAGCATCGCCGCGCAACTGCTCAAGAATTTCCGCGGCCAGCACATCGGCCTGCTCGCGCCCCTGGTGCTGAATCGCAAGGGCGTCTACACCGAGTTGGCCGACTGGGCGCGCCCACGCGGCTACACGCATCTGCGTGTCGATGGCAATTTTTTGCCAACCACGGGCTTTCCGCGCATCGACCGCTTCAAGGAGCACACCATCGAACTGCCGGTGGTCAGCCTCGACGTCACGCCCGGGAACGAAGCGCTGCTGCGCCAGGCGCTGGCCACCGCGCTGGAACATGGCAAGGGCGTGGTGCATGTGTTGAGCGGACTGACCGGGCTGCGCGCCGCCATGATGGCGGGCGCGCCCACGGCCGCCATCGGGCGGCTGGAGGCGTTCTCCACCAAACGCGCCTGCCCGGTCTGCGAGACTTCCTACGCCGAACTCGATCCGCGCCTGTTCAGCTACAACAGCAAACATGGCTGGTGCCCCGACTGTGTCGGCACCGGCGTGCGACTCACTTCAGCCCAGCGCAAGGTGTTCGACAACTCGGCGCAGGACGACGACAAGGGGCGTGAGCGCACCTTTGCCGAACCCGAGCTGGAGGACGTGGTGGACGAAACTTGCCCGACCTGCCAGGGCACGCGCCTGAATGCCACGGCGCGCGCCGTGCTGTTCGGGGCGGGGCCGGACGCTAGCGCCGGCTTCGCCATCACCGACATCGCACGTCTCTCGGTCACCGACGTGCGGCGCTGGATCGAGGGCCTGGCGGTGCCGGGGCGCATGACACAGCGCGAAAGAGACATCGCGCGCGACCTGATCCCCGAAATCAAGAGTCGCCTCGAATTCCTCGAAGAAGTGGGCCTGGGCTATCTCACGCTGGACCGTGGCGCGCCCACGCTCAGCGGCGGCGAGGCGCAGCGCATCCGGCTCGCGGCGCAGCTCGGCAGCAATCTGCAGGGGGTGTGCTACGTGCTCGACGAGCCGACCATCGGCCTGCATGCGCGCGACAACCGGATTTTGCTGAATGCCCTGCACAAGCTCGGCGACAAGGGCAACACGCTGGTGGTGGTCGAGCACGACGAGGACACGATTCGGCGCGCCGACCACATCATCGACATTGGCCCCAGCGCCGGCAAGCGCGGCGGCCGGCTGGTGGCCGAAGGTTCGGTCGCCGACATTGAGGCGGCAGGCAACTCGCAAACCGGCTGCTACCTGCGCCATGCGATGCGGCACCCGCTACACCCGCGACGTGCCGTTGAATTGGAATCTGACCCCAATTCGTTGCGCTGGCTCACCGTCAGCGGCGCCAGCCTGCACAACCTGCAGGGCATCGATGTCGCCATCCCGCTGCAGCGCCTGGTCGCCGTCACCGGCGTCAGCGGCTCGGGCAAATCCACTTTGGCGCGCGACGTGCTGCTGACCAACGTGCAGGCGGCCGTGGCCCAGCGTGCCACGCGGGCCGGGCGCGAGGCGAGCGACGCCGGCGCGCACCCGGCCTGGATCGGCTGCAGCGGTGTGAGCGGCTACGAGTGGGTGGACCGCGTGCTGGAGGTGGACCAGACCCCGATCGGCAAAACGCCGCGCTCATGCCCGGCCACCTACATCGGTTTCTGGGACACCATCCGCAAGCTGTTTGCCGGGACCCTGGAGGCGCGCGCGCGCGGCTACGCGGCGAATCGCTTCAGCTTCAACACCGGCGAGGGCCGCTGTGCGAACTGCGAAGGCCAGGGCATCCGCACCATCGCGATGAGCTTTTTGCCCGACGTGAAGGTGCTGTGTGAAACCTGCCATGGCGCGCGCTTCAACCCCGAGACGCTGGCGGTGACCTGGCGCGGCAAGAGCATCGGCGACGTGCTGCAGATGGAGGTGGACGAGGCCGTCGATTTCTTCGCCGCCATGCCCAACATCAGCCACCCGCTGCAACTGCTCAAAGACGTGGGCCTGGGCTACCTCACGCTCGGCCAGCCATCACCCACGCTCAGCGGTGGCGAGGCGCAGCGCATCAAGCTCGTGACCGAGCTCAGCAAGGTGCGCGACGACATCACGCGGCGCGGCCAGAAGGCGCCACACACGCTCTATGTGCTGGACGAACCGACCGTGGGCCTGCACATGGCCGATGTGGAAAAGCTCATCCACGTGCTGCACCGGCTGGTCAATGGCGGCCACAGCGTGCTGGTGATCGAGCACGACCTCGACGTGATTGCCGAGGCCGACTGGGTCATCGATCTGGGCCCCGAGGGGGGTGACGCGGGCGGGCGCGTCGTTGCCGCCGCACCGCCGGAGGAGTTGGTGCGTCTCGGCACTCACACGGGCCTGGCGCTGGGGCCGGTCCTGCGGCGCCGGAGCGAGAGTCATGAGCCAAATCGATCCGAAATCCTTATGAAGTAAGCACAGTCGGCTATTAATCCAGGAGTAAATCGATATGCTGACGATCTACAACGACCAGCACAGCCTGCACCGCGGCAAGCTCGAGATGTTCCGCGGCGAACTCGTGTCTTGCTTCGAGGTGCCGGCGCGCGTCGACGATGTGCTGCAGGAACTGAAGCGGCGCGGCCTCGGCGCGATCGAGG
>SCRR01000192.1 GCA_004322085.1 Burkholderiaceae bacterium | reverse complement strand
CCCGCCCGGCTCTGGCAAGTCCATGCTGGCGCAGCGCTTTGCCGGTCTGCTGCCGCCCATGACAACCGAAGAAGCACTGCAGAGCGCCGCCATCGCGAGCCTGGGCGGGCGCTTCTCGCTGGCACGCTGGGCCGTGCGCCCCACCTGCAGCCCGCACCATACGGCCAGCGCGGTGGCGCTGGTGGGCGGCGGCTCGCCGCCACGCCCGGGGGAAATTTCACTGGCGCACCATGGCGTCCTTTTTTTAGACGAATTTCCGGAGTTTCCGCGAGCCGCGCTGGAAGCGCTGCGCGAACCGCTGGAGACCGGCAGCATCAGGATTTCGCGCGCGGCGCGGCGTGCCGAATTTCCGGCGCGCTTTCAGATGATAGGCGCCATGAACCCCTGCCCCTGCGGCTACCTGGGCTCGCCGCTCAAGGCCTGCCGCTGCACCCCCGACCAGGTGGCGCGCTACCAGGGCAAGCTCAGCGGCCCGCTGCTGGACCGCATCGACCTGCACGTCGAAGTGCCGGCGCTGCCGCCGCAAGACCTGGTGCAGTCACTGCCGGGCGAGGCCACGCGCGACATCCGCGAACGCTGCGCCGCCGCTCGCCAGCGCGCGTTGGCGCGCCAGGGCAAGACCAACCAGGCGCTGCAGGGCCAGGAGATCGACCAGCATCTGGCGCTGGACGCGGCCGCCGTCAAGTTCCTCAACACCGCCGCCACCCGGCTCGGCTGGTCGGCCCGCAGCACGCACCGCGCGCTCAAAGTGGCGCGCACCATCGCCGACCTGGCCGGCGCCAGCAGCACGCAGGTCACGCACGTGGCCGAGGCGATGCAGTACCGGCGGGCGTTATCGTGAGGGCCATGAACCGCCGCGCCTTGGCCCTGTTGCTGGCCCCGCTGCTCTTCCTGTCGGGTTGCGCATCGACGCCCCGCCTAACGGCGCCGCAAGTCGTTGAGAACTCACTCGGCATGAAGTTCGTGCTGGTCCCCGGCGGTACCTTCATGATGGGCAGCGACGAAACGCCCGAGGCGCTGGCGCAGAGCTACCCGCTGTACGAGCGCCGGCGTTTTGCGGAGCTGTTCGACGAAGCGCCGGTGCACAGGGTGCGCATTACGCGACCCTTCTATCTGGGCCAGACGGAAGTCACGGTCGGCCAATTCCGAAAATTCATCGCGGCCTCGGGCTACGTGCCCGAATCGATTGCCGACGGCACCGGTGGCTACGGCTACAACCCGGCCTACGACCCGGCCAAGACCGAGCGCCACGACGCCTTTGAAGGCCGCGACCCGAAATACTCCTGGCAAAACCCCGGCTTTGCGCAAGAAGACACGCACCCGGTGCTCAACGTCACCTGGAACGACGCCGTCGCCATGACCCGGTGGCTGAGCAAGCGCGAAGGCAAAACCTACCGCCTGCCTTCTGAAGCCGAATGGGAATACGCCTGCCGCGCCGGCTCGCAGACGCGCTATTACGCCGGCAACGACCCGAGGTCCCTGCTGCAAATCGCCAACACCTTCGATCAGGATGCCGCCAAAAACTGGTCGAACTGGCCGGCGTGGCAGCCCTATGCGCTGCAGGGCCACGACGGCTACGCCTTCACCGCGCCGGTCGGCAGCTTCCAGCCCAACGCGTTCGGCCTGTACGACATGCTGGGCAACGCTTGGGAATGGGTCGGCGACTGGTACGGCGAGCGCTACTACGCGCAGTCGCCCGTCAACGACCCGCCCGGCCCGGCCGATGGCTCGGTGCGCGTGCGCCGGGGCGGCTCCTGGCACACCTGGGCGCTGTATGCGCGCTGCAGCTACCGCAACTGGAATTCATCGCA
>SCRR01000191.1 GCA_004322085.1 Burkholderiaceae bacterium | reverse complement strand
CATCCCGATGTCACGATCTCGCTCAACCTGAGCGACCGCGTGATCGACCTGGCCGCCGAGGGAGTGGACTGCGCGGTGCGCGTGGGCGACCTGCCTGACTCCTCACTGGTCAGCGTGCGCCTGGCCGAGAACCGGCGCCGCTGCGTGGCCACGCCCGAGTATCTGCGCCGGCATGGCACGCCGCAGCATCCGGTCGAGCTGGCGCGGTTCGATTGCCTGACCCTGTCCAGCGGCGCCTCGCAAGGTCGGGGTTGGGCTTTTCGCGTGCCGATCACGACGGGTGAGCGCGCCGGCGAATCCGAGGTAATCCATCTCAAACCCGGCGGCCCGCTGGATTGCACCGACGGGCAGGTGCTGCACGACTGGTGTCTGGCGGGTGGGGGCATCGCGTGGCGCAGTACCTGGGAGGTCGACGCCGACATCGCCAGCGGCCGGCTGGTCGAGCTGCTGGCCGACTTTGCGGCGCCGTCCAACGGCATCTACGCCGTGTTTGCGCAGCGCCGGCACCTGCCGCTGCGCGTGCGCCTGTGGATCGACTTCCTCAAGCACAGCTACGGCCAGCCAGCCTACTGGCAGGTCGGCGCATGAAGCCGCTGGTGCTGTGCGCGGACGACTTCGCGGTGCACGCGGGTGCCTCGCGCGGCATTGCGCAGCTGGCGCGCCAGGGGCGGCTGTCCGCCACCAGCGCCATGGTGCTTTCGCCGCGCTGGCCTCAGGATGTGGCGCTGCTGCAGGAATTGCGCGGGCGCATCGACGTGGGCCTGCATCTGGACTGGACCAGCGAGTTTGCGCAGGCGGCCGGCCATGGTCTGCCTCTGGGCGCGGCAATGCGCCGCTCGCTGCTGGGGGGCTTTGACCGCGCGGCCGCGCAGGGCGTGATCGAGCGCCAGCTCGACTTGTTCGAGGCGCAGTGGCAGGCGCCGCCCGACCATGTGGATGGCCATCAGCACGTGCAGCAGTTCGCCGGCATCCGCGAGCCGCTGGTCGAACTGTTGGCGCACCGCTATCCGGGGCGGCTGCCCTATCTGCGCGTGTCACAGGTGCGCGCCGGCACGGGCGAGCGTCTCGGCTTCAAATCCCGGGTGATTTCGGCGTTGGGTGCAAATGCTATCGAAAAAATAGCCGACAGTGCTGGCATGCAAATGGCCAAGGCCTTGTTGGGCGTTTATGACTTCGAAGGCGACGCGGCCCGCTATGCCGCGCTGATGGACGGATGGCTGGCGGGCGCGCCGGCCGGCGGGCTGCTCATGTGCCACCCGGCGCAAGCGGCCGAGCGGGGTGACGGGATCGGCGCGGCGCGCCAGCGCGAGTACGGCTATCTGGCGAGTGCGGAATTCGCTGCGGCGCTGGCGCGTGCGCAGGTCATGCTGGTGCGCGGCGCGGTGGCCTACCGCCAGTACACTCGCCGTCATGCCGCTTACCGCATCGACTGAAAACGAACGCCGAACGTCCTGGTTCTGGATCGCCGCCCTCTGGCTATTGCTATTGGTGCTGGCCGCACTGCGCCCGCTGGCCGTGCCGGATGAGGGGCGCTACGGTGAAATCGGGCGCTGGATGCTGCAAAGTGGCGACTGGCTCACGCCGCGGCTGGATGGCATCCCGTTTTTTCACAAGCCGCCGTTGCTATATTGGCTGGAGGCGGTATCGCTGGCCACCTTTGGCAATCATGTCTGGGCCTTGCGGCTGGTGCCGGCGCTGCACGCCGCCATCATGCTGGCGGGGCTGTACCTGGCGGCCCGTGCCGTTGCCGGCGAGCGGATCGCGCGCCGTGCCGGCCTCATGCTGGGCACCAGCGTGGCTTTCCTGCTTGGGGGCCAGTATGTGAACCACGACATGATGGTCGCCACCTGGATCGGCGTGGCGATCTGGTGCTTTGCGTTCGCTTTCATGCACGGTACGCGAGCGCACGCGAACCTGGCCCGACTCGGCTTTGTCGCGTGCGCGCTGGGTGTGCTCAGCAAGGGCTTGATCGGCCTGGTGCTGCCCGGCCTGGTGTTGTTTTGCTGGCTGTTGTGGACGCGCCAGTTCCGCAAGGTGCTGACCCTGCCCTGGCTCAGCGGCCTGCTGCTGTTCGCGCTCATCGCCGTTCCCTGGTTCGTGCTGGTCGGGCAGAAGTATCCTGGTGTGCTGGACTATCTGTTTGGAACCCAGCAGTTTGAGCGCTACATCGACACCACGTTCAACAACGTCCAGCCCTGGTGGTTCTATCTCGTCAGCCTGCTGATCCTGCTGTTTCCATGGGCCTTTTTCGCGCTCAAGCCGTTGTGGGATGCCGTGCGGCGCAGGCCCGCGCCGCACCCCATCGCCGGCGCATGGTTCAGCCTGTGCTGGATCTGGCTGGCAGCCATCCTCGTCTTCTTCACGATCCCCGCGTCCAAGCTGATCGGCTACATCCTGCCCGTGGTCCCGCCGCTGGCGCTGCTGGCCGCGCTGGGCTGGGAGCGCACGCTGGCGCACCACCGGTTCGCGGGCCGGATATTTACCGGGCTCGCCGCGCTCATCGTCGCGACGGCGCTGGCGGTCAGCCTGCTGGTGGCCCGCTACACCGACGGCCGGTTGAGCGCGGATGTGGCCCATACCCTGGCCTGCGAGGCGCGCCCTGCGGACACCGTCTATGTGGTCGGCAACTATCCCTATGACCTGCCGTTCTATGCCCGGATTCAGCGCCCGCTGGTGGTGATTCAGGACTGGCCGCACCAGCGCGCAACGGCGGGAGACGTGTGGCAGCGCGAGCTGTTCGAGGGCGCCAATTTCGACCCGGTCGCCGCTCGCGTGTTGCAAACCCCTGATGTCTTGCCAGCGGCCAGCGCGCGACCCGGCAGCTGGCTGCTGGTGCCGCGCGGCGGCGGTGGCGCGCACGGTTTCGGCCCGCCGGCATGGCGGCGGGTTCAGACGGGGACCGGCTGGATTCTGTTCAAGTCGGCCGCCAGCGCCGCGCCGGTGGGCGCCTCAGCGCCGGAAGGCCCAGAATCGGCTCAGCAAAAAGGTTTGTCCGGCTGCAAACAGTAGTGCGGCCACCAGGGCCACGAAAGACGGCCAGCCGAGTGCGCGCAGCAGCAGCACGAACACGATCTCATTAGTGGCAAAGCCGCCCAGCGCGGTCATGAAAAAGCGGCCGAAGCTTTGCGTCACGCTGGTGCCGGCGTCACTGAAGCTGAGCCAGCGGTGGCCGGTGAAACTCACGAAAAATGCCACCATGAAGCCCAGTGCGTTGGCGACTTCGGGCCATACATGCGAATGCGTCACGGCAAAGACCGTCATGTGGGTGAGCGCCGCCGCGCAGCCGACAACGATGAACCAGAAGCCGGACTTGTTCATGCTCAGAGCAGCGAAGCGTCCTGCGCCTGCGCGGCCTGCGGCTCACCTTGCGGGCCGGCGCCGGCCATCAAGCCGCCCCCCGTGCGCTGACTGACAAGATAGGCGGGGCGCTGCTTGACCTCTTCGTAGATGCGCCCCACATACTCGGCCAGGATGCCCATGCCCAGCAGCTGGATGCCGCTGAAAAACATCAGGCCGGTCACGATGGTGGCGTAACCGGGCACGTCCACCCCTGTCATGAAGTAATCGACGAAGACCCAGCCGCCATACCCCAATGCGCCCATGGACAGCAACAGTCCGAGCGCCGTGAGCAGGCGCAGCGGCGCCGTGGAGAACGCCACCATGCCGGTGAGCGCGAGACGGAACGAGCCGCCCAGGCCGAAGTTGGTCTGGCCATCGGCACGCGGCAGCGGTTCGTAATCGATCGCCGTGCTGTTGAAACCGACCCAGGCGTACAGGCCCTTCATGAAGCGGTTGCGCTCGGGCAGCGACTTGAGCGCCTGCACCACCTTGCGGTCCATCAGGCGAAAGTCGCCGGCGTCCGCGGGAATCTCGATATGACTGCCCCAGTTGACGAGTTTGTAAAACAGGCCGGTCAGGCCCGCCTGCAGTCGCGACTGATCGGCCCGGCTCTGGCGCACGGCATACACGACGTCCGCGCCCTGCCTCCATTTTTCTAGCATCTCGCCCAGCAGCGACGCCGGATGCTGGCCATCGGCATCCATCATGGCGACGAGGTCGCCACGCGCCGCGTCAATGCCGGCGGTCAGCGCGGCCTCCTTGCCGAAGTTGCGCGACAGCTGCAGCAGCACCATCTGTGGATGCAGCGCGCACAGGCGCTGCGCGACCTGCATGGTGTCGTCGCGGCTGCCATCGTCGACCACGATCAACTCCACGTCGGGCGACAGCGCGCGCAACGCCGCGAGCACCTGCGGCACGACCACGCCCAGATTGCGCGCCTCGTTGAAGGCGGGCATCACACAGGACAAGGACGGGGTCAGGTCGGTGCGGGAGATCATACGTGCATCATGCCAAAAGAAAACCCCGCCCTGTGACACAGGCGGGGTTTAAGCGTGTCAGCCGGGCGATTATTTCGCGTCGGCCATGCACTTCTTGACGAAGCTGGCTTTCGCGGCGCCAGCGAGCTTTTTTTCGGCCGCAGCCTGGTCGCACGAGGGCGTCGCAGCTGGAGCGGCGGCGGCTGGTTTGGCGCTCAGGCAGTCTTTCATGAACGCCTTGCGTTCATCGCCCTTTTTACCCGCAGCGTCTTTGTTGCAACTGGCCATCTTGCTTTGCTGCGCTGTCTTGGCGCCCTCGGCGGCGTGGGCGACGCCCATGCCCATGGACAGAGCCAAACCCATGGCGGCGATCAGGGGAAGAAGTTGTTTCATGGAATCTCCTGGAGAGGAACGTGTTGAAAGGGAAAGGCAACCCGGCAGAACAAGAAAGTCGCTGCCGGATTGCAACACACAACGTGCGACCCGGCAACCTGGATGACGTGGCCCGCTGTCCGGTGGTTGGCGCCCCGTAAAATCACGCGATGCTTTTTGTCAAACAGGAATTACTCGCAACGCTGGCGGTCGAGTTGGAGCGACTTTCCCCCGGCGCGGGATCGAGGGCGGCGTTTGAGTCGCCCAAAGTGGCCGCGCACGGCGATCTGGCATCGACGGCCGCCATGCAGCTGGCCAAACCGCTCAAGCAAAACCCGCGCCAGCTCGCAGAAAACCTGCGGCAGGCGCTGCAAAATTCAGAGAGCTTCCAGCGCTGGGTCGAGGCCGTCGAGATTGCCGGGCCGGGCTTCCTCAACATCCGGCTCAAGCCCGAGGCCAAGCAGCAGATCGTGCACGAGGTGCTGGCGCAGGGCGAGCGGTTTGGTGCGCAGGCGGCAAACGGGCAGCGTGTGCTGGTGGAGTTCGTCTCGGCCAACCCGACCGGCCCGCTGCATGTGGGCCATGGCCGCCAGGCGGCGCTGGGTGACGCCATCTGCAATCTGTTCCAGACCCAGGGCTGGGACGTTTACCGCGAGTTCTATTACAACGACGCCGGCGTGCAGATCGCCACGCTGGCGCACAGCACCCAGTTGCGCGCCCAGGGCGTCAAGCCCGGCGATGCGGACTGGCCCAGCGGCGAGAACGCCGC
>SCRR01000015.1 GCA_004322085.1 Burkholderiaceae bacterium | reverse complement strand
GCCCTGTATTTTTACCGGCTCGCGCTGTTTCATGAGGACTTGCGCGGCGAGCAGTTGATCACCATGGCGCAGACGCTGGGCATCGCCTTGCCCATCGAGGCGCTGCCGGGGCTGGTCGCGCGCGAGCCGCTGCTCGTTCCTGCAACGCGCTGGATGCTGGGTTCGCCCGATGGGGGCTTCGTGTTTGACAACGAAAAGACGGCGCATGAGGTTGCCGTGCCTGAGTTCGAAATCGACGCCCAGCCCGTGACGTGGGCGCAGCTGGTGGAGTTTGTCGACGACAGTGGTTACGACCGGCCCGAGCTGTGGCAGCCGCGGGGCTGGGACTGGCTGCAGGCACTGGCGCAAGTCGAGGGTCGACGCGGTCCGCGCTATGTGGACCAGATCGGCGTCGCCAGTGGCGCCGTGATGCAAACGCGCTTTGGCAAGCCCGTGCGCATGGCCGGCAACCAGCTTGCGATGCACATGAGCTGGTGGGAGGCTGACGCCTGGTGCCGCTGGGCCGGGCGCCGCCTGCCGACCGAGGTGGAGTGGGAGGTGGCGGCGCACACGGCGGCGGGGCGCGGCTTTCGCTGGGGCGACGTGCATGAATGGACGGCCGGCACGTTCCGACCCTGGCCTGGTTTCAGCGCCGATCCGTGGGAGTCGTACTCGCTGCCCTGGTTCGGACGCGCGCGCGTACTGCGCGGCGCCTCGTTCGCCACGCGCGCGCGCATGAAGCATCCCAAGTTTCGCGGCTTTGCGCTGCCATCCAGGGACGATATTTTTGTCGGGTTTCGCTCTTGCGCCGCCTGAGGGCTCACGTTAGCCTTCACCGTTCAGCCGTCGGCGCGCGCCCGCGCTTTGGGCTTGCGGTAATCCCACCACGGGAGCACCGCGCGCATGGACAGCACTTCACCGCTTTGGGCGGCGCGGTACCCGGCAATGGCGTTGAGCCGCGTTTGCCACGATGGGCTGCGCAGCAACTGCAGCAATGCTTGCGGCCCCGGCTGCTGCAGGGCGGACTTCAGGCACACGAGGTGGTAGCGTTCCGGCACCAGCGGAACAAAACCAAGGCCGCGCGTGCGCGCGGCCACTTCGATTCCCAGGCCGACATCGGCCTGGCCGGCGGCGACGGCCTGGGCCACCGCGGCATGCGAGGGTTCGGTGTGTTCGTAGCCTGTCACGTCGGCGGTCGTGAGACCTTCCTGCGCCAGCAATTCATCGAGCACCACGCGGGTTCCGGTCCCCAGGGCGCGATTCACGAAACGCGCGCCGCTGCGCTGCAAATCCCGCAGTGAAGACAGCGCCAGCGGGTTGCCGGGCGCCACGATCAATCCCTGGGTGCGCTGCGCAAAGCCGATGATCTTGTGCAGGCCAGGCTGCAGCAAAGGCTTGTAGGTGCGCTCGGCCAGCGAGCCCACAGCGGGCCGCACTTGCGTGTGAAAGCCGGCCATCACGCAGCGGCCCTCGTTGAGCGCGCGGATCGCATCGACGCTGCCAGTGAAGCGGATGTCCAGGTGCAGCGGGCCGTGAACCGGCTCCTGCGAGCGCGCATAGTCGCGCAAGGTAGCCAGCGCGGTGTCGTGGCTCGCATAAAACGTGAGCACGTGGGCACTGTCGTCGAACGCCACCGCGAAGGCGCGTTCCAGGTCGCTGCGCAGGGCCTCGATTTGCGGTGACAGACGCGCCTGCGCCTGGCGCTCGGCCCACATCAGCTTGGCCCCGAATTCGCTCAGTTGCGCCGGCTGGCCTTTCTCCCAGACGATGAGGTCATTGCCCAGTTCACCCTCCCAGCGCTTGAGCTCACCCCAGACGTGCCGGTACGACAGACCCAGTCCGCGCGCTGCGCCCGAGATGGAGCCGTGCGTCGCCACGGCCTGCAACAAGTCGATCAGGGGGTTGCGGATCAGGGCGGGGCCGCTGGCGGTGTCGCGGTCCGTTCCATGTTCGCGGCTGAGGGTGTAGTGGAACTGGAGCCTATGCACAGAGTTTCATATCGTCCGGGATTAGGGGGCCGCTTACGATACCGCAAGTTATGCCCTCGTTTACCGACAGCGTGGTCAGCGCGCTGCTACTCATCTCCAACTTCGACCACGGTCTGCTGACCATTGTGAGTCGATCGCTGGCCGTGAGCGCAAGCGCCTGTTTGCTGGCCAGCGGCATGGGCCTGGTACTGGGTGCATGGCTAGCGGTTGGGCGCTTTTCCGGCCGCAGCGCGATCCTGACCGTTCTCAACACGCTGCTCGCGTTGCCTTCTGTCGTGGTCGGGCTGGTCGTCTATTTGCTGTTGTCGCGCAGCGGCCCGCTGGGCTTTCTCGGCTGGCTGTTTTCCTTCAAGGCGATGGTGCTGGCGCAGGCCGTGCTGGTGCTACCGGTGGTGGCCGCGCTGACGCGCCAAACCGTGGAAGACGCGGAACGCGCGCATGGCGAACAACTGCGGTCCATGGGCGCCGGGCCGCTCATGCGCAGCCTGCTGCTGGCGTGGGACGAACGCTATGCCCTGCTCACCGTGTTGATTGCTTCGTTCGGCCGGGCCGTCTCGGAAGTCGGTGCGGTGATGATCGTGGGCGGCAATATCGACGGCTATACCCGCGTCATGACGACCGCGATTGCGCTGGAAACCAGCAAGGGTGATTTGCCGCTCGCGCTCGGCCTGGGCCTGGTGCTGCTGGGAGTGGTGCTGGGCCTGAACGTGTTGATTGCGCTGTTGCTGCGCTGGCGCGAGCGCCTGGACGGGGGTGGCTATGACGTGGCGCGGGTGCTGCCGGCATGAGTCGCTCGATCAGTCCAGAGGTGAATGGCACTGTGCGCCGCGTGCAGGTGTCCGATGAACTGCCGGGCCGCTCCCAAGGCCAATACCACAATGCATCGCCCGCCGGCGGCCGAATCGGCGAATTGTTTCAGCTCCAGAGAGTGGATGTCTGTTTTGGGCACCGCACGGCACTCTCAAAAGTAGAGCTGAGGGTGGAGCCTGGACCTACGGTAGCGCTGATTGGCGCCAACGGCAGCGGCAAGAGCACACTGCTGCGCCTGCTGCATGGGTTGGCCGTGCCCAGCGCCGGGCGGATCCAGCGTAACGGCGCTATGCGCCAGGCCATGCTGTTCCAGCGGCCCCACATGCTGCGCACATCGGTCCGCAACAATGTCGCGCTGGGCTTGTGGCTGCGCGGTGCGAGTTGGCGCGACGCAAAGGTACAGGCGATGCGGGCGCTGGGTCGCGTGGGACTCGACAATGTCGCTGAGCAGAACGCCCGCACCCTTTCGGGTGGCCAGCAGCAGCGGCTGGCACTGGCACGCGCGTGGGCCCTGCAGCCCGACGTGCTGCTGCTCGACGAGCCCACCGCCAGCCTGGACCCGCATGCCAAGAGGGAGGTGGAGTCTTTGATGGCAGAGTTTTCATCGGAGCAGGCGCGCGGGGCGATGACCATCATCTTTGCCAGCCATAACCTGGGCCAGGTCAAGCGCCTGGCCAGCCGGGTGCTTTACCTGGAGCGCGGCCGGCTGCTGGCCGATTTGCCTGTGAGCGAGTTTTTCAACGCCAACCGCCTGCAGCAAGTGTCGACAGCGGCGCATCTGTTTGTCAAAGGAGAGCTCGAATGAAATCAAGCACAGCCGTTACCCATTACTCAAAATTTAAGCGTTTTGACGCCAAAACCATTACCCAGTGGGGGCTTGCAGCTGCTATTTCAATAGCATCATGGGGTGCCGGTGCGCAACCGGCGGCGGATGCACAAACCATCGTGATGGCCTCGACCACATCGACCGAACAGTCGGGCCTGTTCGGCTATCTGCTGCCGGCGTTCAAGAAGGCCAGCGGCATCGACATCAAGGTGGTGGCCGTGGGCACCGGCCAGGCGCTCGACATGGCGCGCCGCGGCGACGCCGACGTGGTGTTCGTGCACGACCGGGCGGCCGAGGAGAAATTCATGGCCGAAGGCTATGGCATCAAGCGCTTCCCGGTTATGTACAACGACTTCGTGCTGATTGGTCCGGCAACCGATCCGGCCAAAGCCAAGGGCCACGATATTGTCGAGGCGCTGAAGAAGCTGTCCGCCAGCAACGCCAGCTTCATCTCGCGCGGTGACAAGAGCGGCACCAATGCGGCCGAGTTGCGCTACTGGAAGGCCGCGGGCCTGGCCGACAACAAGGGCGCGGGCTACAGGGAATGCGGTTGCGGCATGGGGCCGGCGCTGAACATTGCCTCCTCCAGTGGTGCCTATGTGCTGGCGGACCGTGGCACCTGGCTGAGCTTCAAGAACCGCGACGATCTGACCGTGCTGGTCGAGGGCGATACCAAACTCTTCAACCAGTATGGCGTGATGGTCGTGAATCCCGCCAAGCACCCGCAAGTCAAAGTAGCGCAGGCGCAAAAGTTTGTCGACTGGGTGATCTCGCCGGCCGGGCAGACCACGATTGCCGGCTACAAGATCAACGGGCAGCAGCTCTTCTTCCCCAACGCGACTCAGTGACCTCTCACCATGAGACATCCGTTTTCCCTCGCCGCTGTGGTGGCTGCCGTACTGCTGGCGGGGTGTGCGAGCAACAAGGTACCGGTGCCCGTGGCTGAGGTTCCACCCGTGACGCCCGCCTTGCGGGTCTACGCGGCGGGCAGCCTGCGCGGGGCGCTCACCGAGATTGCTCGCGACTACCAGGCGCGCACCGGCCAGCCCGTGGCCCTGACCTTCGGGGCCTCGGGGCTGCTGCGCGAGCGCATTGAAAAGGGGGAG
>SCRR01000190.1 GCA_004322085.1 Burkholderiaceae bacterium | reverse complement strand
CCTGATTCCGTGACCACGTTACCACGCCGCCACCACCTTACGGCCGTCTATACGTCCAAGGAACAATCATGGTCTGGCGGCGGTCATTTGGCTTGGCCAGACGCCGCATGAGGGACGCGCCAACGTGGTCATCGTGGCCGGACGGTGCGATGGAGCGTCGGTTTTCCAGCCAGTGCGCAAGCATTGCCCTCGCGATGGATCGCGCGACCGGTGGCTTGCGCTGTTCGCGTGGAGCGCGGCTAGGCCGGGATGATGTCTACCTCGGGCGGCTCGCTGCGTGTCCAGTCGTCATACAGCGCGCGCCACACGATCAGTGCCGGGCAGTGTTGGCCGAAGTTCAGCGCCACGCGGCGCGCATGGACGGCCAACTGCGCGGCCACGCGCATCATTTCCTGCATGACGGTTTTGAGCCGGCGCCGCTTGGCGGGATGGCGCAGAGGCGCGGCTTTGTTCAGCAGGGCTTGCTGACCGATCAGGCGCAGGATGTTGTAGGCCACGGCGGCGAGGCTCAGCACCAAGGTGTTGGTGTCGAACTTGCCGCTGGGCAGGCGCTCCAGATCGAGGTCGGTCTTGAATTCGCTGTGGAACTGCTCGTGGGTGCCGTGTGCTTCGTACAGCGCGATGATGGCCTCGGCCGACAGATCGAGCGTGGTTTCCCAGCCGTCGATGGTTACCTCCGGGAACAGCAGCATCGTGCCATCGGCCTTGCAGGTGCGCTCGGTCAGGCGCAGCACGCGGCGCAGCGGCACCTTGCGCTCGTCCAGCGTGATGACGCGCCCGTCGGTCACCCAGGTGGTGGTGCGCTTGCCTTCGCGCGGCGTGTCCCATTCAACATCGGTGTCGGCGCGTTTGGCGGCGGCGCAGCCTTCGACATCGAAACGGCGCGGGTTCCACTTGCCGAGCACATCCATGCGACCGTGACCTTGCGTCAGTGCGGTGCGGAACATCGACTCGCTGTCGAAACCCGAGTCCCAGCGCAGCAGCAGTTTCTTGTCGGTCAACGCCAGCGCGCGCGGGATCGCGCGTTCCAGGGTGTATTCGCTCTCCTTCGCGCTGTGCTGGGTGCCGTCGCGCAACTCCAGCGCGAGGCAGTAGCCCTCTTCGGCGCCCAGATACGCCGCGATCGGCGCGAACCCGTCGTAGCCGGCGTAGGTGCGGCCCACGCCCTGCTTCTTGCTGTCGGAGTTGTCCAGGCAGAACACGTCGATGTCCAGCGGCACGTGACCGCTCGTCGTCGTGGCGAACTGCGCACGGCCGCGCTTGAGCAGCGGCACCAGCAGCGCATCGACGGCTTCGGAACCGGCCATGCCCATCGTGTCCATGCGCTGGCGCAGCGTCGCCGCCGACGGCACGCCGGACAGGCCCAGCGCCCGGGGGAAGAACGCTTCGTCGCGCTTGCCCTCAATGGCATCGAAATCGCTCTTGCCCTCCACCAGCAAACCGACGTAGCTGGTCAGAATCTGGCTGCTGGGCAGGCCTTGGCGCACCGGAAACGCCGGATCGATGCGACGAGCAATCTCGGCGAAACGATGCAGCGCGACACCGACAAACGCCAGGCCCGACATGGCCGTCAGGTTGCGCGAGGATTGGCGAATGAGGAACGGTGTGGGCGGCATGAGCGAACTGTGCGGCAACGACATCAAGCCGCAGCATACCCAACACCGCAGCTCACCCGATGGGTGAAGGGCAGATCCACCGCAGGTGTTGATGTGGTGCGGTTTGGCGGGGAGAGATCACGGAATCAGG